>JBPCXR010000089.1:0-65196 GCA_051027215.1 Pseudomonadales bacterium
TTACAACGGCGACCTCAACGCGATCATCGTTGAGCAGCGAGATGCTGCCCTAGCTGCGGCCAAGGCGGCTGATACGGCCGTGGCAAACGGCGATGCCCAAGGGCCCTTGCATGGGGTACCGATGACCATCAAAGAGTCCTACAACCTCGCCGGTACCGCCACCACCTGGGGCAACCCCGCCTGGAAAGACAACGTCGTCGGCGAAGACGCTGAATCCGTGCAGCGCTTGACCGAAGCTGGCGTGGTGGTGTTCGGCAAAACCAACGTGCCATTGGCGTTGGCAGACTTTCAAAGTTACAACGACATTTATGGCACTACTAACAACCCCTACGACCACAGTCGCATTCCCGGGGGTTCCAGCGGCGGTTCAGCCGCCGCGCTGGCAGCCGGACTGACCGGCTTAGAAACCGGTTCCGACATCGGCGGCTCGATTCGTAACCCTGCGCATTTCTGCGGCGTCTTCGGCCATAAACCCACGTGGAACCTGCTATGGATGCGCGGTCACGCACCGCCCGGTGACATGCGTTCAACCCCGGACATTTCTGTTATTGGTCCTCTCGCCCGCGGTGCCCAAGATCTGGATACGGCGGTGCGGATCATGGCAGGGCCAGATCCGATCGCGGCTCGCGGTCTAAAACTCAATCTCCCCGAACTGCCGAAACAAGGAGTTAACGGCTTGAAAATCGCGGTCTGGGCGGAAGCCGAGCAGTGCCCGATCGACGTTGAGGTGCGCGCGCGCATCGAAAAAGTCGCTGCCGCACTCGAAGCGGGCGGCGCTCACATAAACACCGAAGCGCGGCCGAATTTTGACGCCGACCACAGTCACCGCACCTACCAAACGTTACTGCAGGCAACCATGGCCAGCCGCATGCCAGACGCCGACTACCAAAGCCTGCAAGCCTATGTCGCAACACTCGCTGCAGACGACGATAGCCCGAGCGCCAGAACGGTACGAGCCCAGGTGGCTACTTTCCGAGAATGGAGTGCTGCCAATGAAGCGCGCGCACAGTTGCGCTGGCGTTGGCATGAGTTCTTTAAAGACTACGATCTGGTGCTAATGCCAATCATGCCCACCGCAGCCTTTGCCCACGATCACCGTAACTTCGGCGAGCGCACCATCAGCATTAACAACGAGCAGCGCCCGTACTTCGACCAGGTTTTCTGGGCTGGGATAACGGGTGTTAGCTACCTGCCTTCAACGGTGATCCCCACCGGCTTGAATGGCGATGGTCTGCCGATTGGTGTGCAGCTGGTGGGTCCGGAATACGGCGATCTGATCACCATTGGCGTCGCCCGTGAGCTAGAAGCGGCTGGATTCGCGTTTGAACCGCCACCTGACTATCTCGATTAACGCCCTGTGGCGACCACCACGGCCACAGCGCACCCAAACATTGCCCTGGTCAAATACTGGGGCAAGGCGGATGCGCCGGGCAACATTCCGGCAACGCCTTCACTGTCAATTACGCTTGACGGGTTTCGCACGCGAACCTCGGTAACACCTCGAACGGAAGCGGGTTCAGATCACATACGGCTCAACGGCGAAGCCACGAAAGACAAAAAAATCGATGGCTGGCTTGCGGATCTACGAAGTACTTTCAAGATCCCGCCGCTGAACATCGACAGCGATAACAATTTTCCCACTGCCTCAGGTCTAGCATCATCAGCGTCAGGGTTTGCTGCACTCATCTGCGCAATCAACGGCGCGTGTGATCTGGGTCTTGACGCTGCTGCTCAGTCGGACTGGGCACGGCGCGCATCGGCTTCCGCCGCGCGCTCGGTGTTTGAAGGGTTCGCCACACTCAGCGGGCCCGAGTGGCAAGCGCAAGCCTTAGCACCAGCCGCACACTGGCCACTGCGAGTGGTGGTCGCCATCACCAGCACGGCAACCAAAGCCACCTCCTCCAGTGTGGGCATGCAAGCATCGAAGGCCTCATCACCGTATTTTGAGGCATGGACCAAGCAGACTCCGCTCGACTATGGCGCGGCACAAAACGCCGTAAAGTCCAAGGACTTTATGGCATTAGCCGCAGTTGCCGAACAGAGTTGTTTAAACATGCATGCCTTGATGCTCTCAACCTCACCGCCTCTACTTTACTGGCAACCGGCAACGCTGGCGTGCATTCAAGCAGTACACGAGCTGCGCGCGAATGGCGTGCCTGTATTCTTTACTATTGATGCTGGCCCGCAGCTCAAAGCCGTCTGCTTGCCCCAAGCAGCATCCCAAGTCGAACAACGACTGTCCGGCGTCGCTGGTGTACTGCAAACTCACCAGCTTGGCCTGGGACCCGGATCGGCCATTGCGCAATGACGGTTACTGCGCTGGCACCGGGAAAGCTGGTTCTATGGGGTGAGTACGCAGTGCTCAACGGCGCGCCGGCCGCGGCGATCGCGGTTGATCGATATGCCCAGGCGAGCTTTGAAGCCACTGCCGAAGATGCCTGGCACATATCAACACCCGGATTGAGCGACGCAACTCATCGGATAACGATTCCGGGATTGATCATTGGCCGTACGCCTGCAGCCGATGCGCAGGACGCCTTGCTTTGGCATGTGTTAAGCGCCATGAAAGGACACGTGAACCAGCTGCCAAGCGGCGGCAGGTTAACTTTGGATTCTCGCGCGTTCTATCTGCACCAGCATAAGCTCGGCCTTGGTTCTAGCGCCGCCGTCTGCACCGCGATTACCCAGCTGCTGTTGCACATCGTCGGAGCCACTCCTGAGTTCGCTACCGCTTTTCTGGCGCATCGCAGTGCGCAGATGGGCCGCGGCAGCGGGATCGACATTGCTGCTGCTCATTGCGGCGGCGTTGTTTGTTTAACGCCCAGTGCAACGAATCCCGACAGTGTCCCTGACGTTAGTCCTTATGACTGGCCGGATGATCTTCATTGGCAAGCTTACTGGACTGGTCGCCCGGCCAAGACCACCACCCACATCAACCGCTTTACCGATTGGCTGGCTGGCGCCGCTGACACCTCACCACTGCAGCGACTCACTGATTGCGCCGTAGCGCTAGGCGAGGGTTTGGACTTGGCCAGGTTGGAGCAGTACATTCAGGCACTGCGCGAATTCGATCAGGCTGCCCAGGTCGGGGTCTATACCCCAATGCATGCCGAATTGCACAACCTAGCGCAGCGCCGACGCTTACTCTATAAACCCTGTGGCGCTGGGGGCGGCGACACTGGAATCGCCGTTAGCGACAATGCTGACGACCTCGTGGAATTCACCCAGGCTGCCGCCCTACTGCCCGGCAACCATGCACTACAACCGCTTGACCTAAGGCTCTCAGAATATGGCATCCGAATCAGCCCCTGAGCGCGGCTCTCGAATACCCAACTTCTTCAAAATGAGTGTCGCTGAACGCCTGGTGGCACTTGGCGAGCGCGGACTTCTGAGCGCAGAAGATTTACAGCTGCTGGCCAACGGCGACAATCAATTGCGCTTGGCCTCTGCCGACAAGATGATCGAGAACGTGGTTGGGGTGTTCAGCTTGCCTCTGGGCGTCGCCTTGAACTTCCTGATCAACGGTCGCGACTACGTGATTCCATTGGCGGTTGAGGAGCCATCGATCGTTGCCGGCTTATCTGGCGCAGCTCGCATGGCCCGCTTGGGCGGCGGTTATCAATACGAGACCACCGACCCGGTGTTGATCGGCCAGGTTCAGGTGGTGAACATTAACGACATGGCCCAGGCTCGTGCAAATCTACTGACACGTAAGGATGAAATCCTGGCGCTGGCGAATGGCATGCATCCAAAAATGGTTGCGCGGGGCGGCGGCGCCAGAGACATCGAGGTACACGCTCACGTTGCGCCGGAGGACGGCCGAGAAATGCTCGTCGTACATCTGTTGGTAGACACGCGCGATGCCATGGGTGCCAACCTGGTAAACACCATGTGCGAAGGCGTGGCTTCGCTCATTGAGACCATCACCGGCGGCAAAGTCTTTTTGCGCATCCTGTCTAATCTCACTGATCGTGCATTGGTGAAGGCCAGCGTAAAGATCCCGGTGGCGAATCTTGGCGGCAAAGGTTACACGGGTGAACAGGTTCGAGATGGCATCATCCTGGCGAACGACCTAGCCCTGGTCGATCCCTATCGCGCTGCCACACACAACAAAGGCATCATGAATGGCGTCGACGCCGTCGCCATCGCCACAGGCAACGACTGGCGCGCAATAGAAGCCGCAGCCCACGCCTACGCTGCCCGCTCTGGGCAGTATCGCGCGCTGACGCGTTGGTACCAGGGGACGAATGGTGAGCTTATAGGGGAGATCGACATGCCCATGAAAGTGGGCACCGTGGGCGGATCGTTAGAAACCAATCCGAGCGTGCGCATTAATCATCGTCTATTGGGATCACCCGGCGCCTCAGAGTTGGCAGGGGTAATGGGCGTTGTTGGGTTAGCTCAGAATTTTGCCGCGCTGCGAGCGCTCTCGACCGACGGCATTCAACAAAACCACATGACCTTGCACGCTCGCAGCGTCGCCAGCACGGCCCAGGTACCCGAGGCGCTGTTCGATGACGTGGTTGAAGCCCTCATTGAGTCTGGCGAGATCAAAGTCTGGAAGGCCCAGGAAATTCTGAAAAACCTTGCCCGGCGCCAAGTCCAGCCCGAGAGCGCCGATCGTATGAGCGCCTGCGGCAAGATCATCCTGTTGGGCGAGCATGCGGTGGTCTACGGTCGGTCGGCAATTGCGCTGCCCATCCCCTTGGCGGTGGAAGCGGTTGTGCAGCCCAGAAGTGGGACTGACGACGTGCAGTTGGTGATTCCTCGCTGGGGTCTGGAGCAAAAAATTAAGGCCGGCCAGAATCAAGGCATCAGCGGTATCCTCACCACGCTGATCGATCGCCTTGCGCTGGGTGAACAGGCCATGACCATCGAAGTTATTCCTCACGTCCCTAGAGCCATGGGACTGGGTGGATCCTCAGCGCTGGCAGTGGCCATCGTTCGAGCCCTGAGCAGTGCCTATAGACTCAACCTAGACAATGTCGAGATCAACAAGCTGGCCTTCGAGTGCGAGAAGGCCGCTCACGGTACTCCGTCCGGTGTCGACAACACCGTTGCCACCTACGGCAGACCGCTGATTTACCAACGCAATCCCGATGGTGAACCCCAGTTCGAGGAACTGCGCCTGACCCAGCCCATTGAACTGGTAGTAGGCATCACTGGCAAAGAGAGCCTTACCGCGAACATGGTGGCTCAGGTGCGCAGCGCCTGGCAGGCGCACAAAAGTCGCTACGAATCTATCTTCGATCAAGTCCAATCGCTAACGGACGCAGCGCGCGAAGCAACGGTAAACGGCCAATGGCAAGATCTCGGTGAGCTCATGAATCTGTGCCACGGCTATTTGAATGCCCTGCAACTCTCAACGCCTGAACTCGAAGAGCTCATCCACGTGGCCCGCGGCGCCGGCGCGTTGGGCGCGAAGTTGACGGGCGGTGGCGGTGGTGGCTCGATCGTCGCACTGTGCCCAGACTCTAGCGCCGCGGTCAGCGCTGCCATAGAAAAGGCGGGTTACCGCGCCCTAACCGTGCAAATCAGCTAACGGGCTTTAAAGCTCGGCCGAGCACTGATCTGGTCGTACCAGCGCTGAAAATGCGGCAACTCGGTTGGAAGGTCGACTTCTACGTTACGCGCAAATCCAATGCCACCACCAAAGTGATGTCGGCAATGCTGAAGCGATCACCAGCGCGAATGTCAACGTTCACCCGCGACAGCTCGATGTCTTTTTCATCCATAAACATATGAACTCGGCGACTGTTAGGTGCCGGCTGAGATTCATACAACTTCATCTTCTGCGCCTCTAAGCAGTGGGCTGTAGGTCAGGTATTGGATTCGTCATCTTCTAACGACAGGTGCGAGACATCTGGCGCACTAGCTTGTGGCTTTGGCGCTGCCGTTTGCAGCAGGGCGCCCGGTTCCGCCAAGGTGAAGTCCGGCGCGTCGATGCTCGGCCCACCGTCTTCATCATCCTCCTCGCTGAGCCAGGAGCCGTCCTCGGCCAGCTCAAACTCAAATTCAATGACCCGTTCGGGCGCCGCGCTGGCATCTGTGTCCGAACCCAGAGTCGCGCCAGCGTCGGCAACGCTGAGATGATCCACATCGACCGTGACTGCATCCGGGTCGGTGCTGTCCTCGGATCCGCTCGGCGTACTAGTATCGGCAAGCGCCAAGTGACCGATGGCAATATTGGCTTCTACTGGCGGCAGCCGCTCATGCACCTCGAGTATGTAAGAGCCTACAGGTAGCAAACGGAAGCCGTACTCCGTTTCAGCAGCATCGGTCCCCGCTGCAACATCGCTGGCTGGTGTTGTTGCAGCCACTTCGTCGGAGGTTTCGGCTTGCGATGCTGAGGCATCTGACGCGCCAACTGGCGCGGGTGTTTCAGACTCTTCCCGAATGGGCTGCACCCGAAGTCTGGCCCCAGCCTCCTTAAAGGCCGCCTGGTAGCGCGCGGCGGTGGTGGCATCAACACTACGTCGCAGAACGACTGTGCTCCCGGTAAAAAGCTTCTCGACCTTATCTGCCTCGAGTTTTAGCACTTTAGCCAGGCGCTTTTTTACTACAGCGGGGTGTTGACCTTCGCCCACCTCGCCACGGAACACCAATCGATAGTTGTCACTCATGCGGTAAATTGTACCTGAGGTCGCCTAAGTGGTTGAGGGCGCTGCCCGAAAGCGAGAATATTCCATTCACAGACAACTGCACTGACGAATGGGTCTGAAAATGTCGAATTTCCCACTCACACGGTGCCCAAAGCGCTTGAGCACTGACCACTGAGTAAGGTTCTAGACATGTTTAAACCACACATGGTCCTCATGCTCAGCATTTGCTGTGTGCTGCTTGGCAGTTGTCGCGCGCCCGCTCCCACACCGGCGCAAACCGTCGACGCCGCGCAGAACCAGCCAGCATCTGCTGTAGCCACGCACGCACCCCCGACTCAGTCAGCGCCGGCCATTACGCCAACGCTCTCCTTCGCCACCGACCGGCCCCTGGATGAGATCACCGTAACTCGATTGCTGACACTGGCACTGGATTGTGTGCACCAAGAGTATCCCAACGTGTTACTGCATTCCCTGGCGAGCGATGCGGACGCGCAGACGCCGAAGCAGCTACACCCGGCATTCTACGGCTGCTACGACTGGCATAGTTCGGTGCATGGCCACTGGCTGTTGGCACGGCTTGCGCATCTGTACCCAGACTCGGAGGCAGCACCCGCTGCGCGTGAGGCACTGTTTTTATCGTTGAGCAAAGACCACATTGCTGCAGAGCTGAAGTATATGCGGGCCCCGGGACGCCAGGCCTTCGAGCGGCCCTACGGCCTGGCGTGGCTACTACAGCTCGACGCAGAGCTGGGTGATTGGGCAGCCGCAGACGAGCCACTGGCCGATTCGTTAAAGCAAAACCTCGCGCCCCTGGTGCAGCAAGCCCTACAACACCTGCAGCAGTGGCTGCCAAAACTCAGTCATCCGGTGCGCTCCGGCACCCACGGTCAGACGGCTTTTGCCCTGGGCCTGATGCGCGATTGGGCACAGGCTGAAGATAATCCCGCAGTTATCCATTTCATCGACGTTCAGAGCCAACGCCTGTTCGCCGCGGACCAGCGCTGTCCATTAGGCTACGAGCCCTCCGGGCATGACTTTTTCTCCGCCTGCCTTGCCGAGGCGGACCTGATGCGCCGTGTGCTCCCCGCAACACAATATCCACCTTGGCTTAGCGCTTTCTTGCCGGGCATCCCTACCCAATCTGCTGAGCATTGGCTGCTTGTTGCTCAGGTCACCGACCCCACCGATGGGCACTTAGCGCACTTGGATGGGTTGAATCTAAGCCGGGCGTGGATGCTTGAAGGCATCGCCAGCGGCTTAACGCCCGGCGACCCGCGATTCACCCCTTTGTTGCAGGCCGCAGCGCAACATCGACGTGCAGGCATGGTCTCCATCGAAGATCCCCACTATGCTGGCGGTCATTGGCTCGGCAGTTTTGCAACTTATCTGGTAACGCAACGTGGTCTCTCTCAGCAATAATTTTCGATTTCAACTCGGTCGTCGCATAGAGGACTACCCAAACCGGGTCAGCCTTTACGACAACGCCAAAAAAGTAGTTAGGAAAAACGTGCGGCGTTTGTCCGAGCTACAGGAGCGTCTGTACGCGGACAATCGCTTTTCGCTGCTGATTGTGTTCCAAGGAATGGATACCGCAGGCAAAGACAGCACCATTCAAAAGGTCTTTAGCGGCGTAAATCCTCAGGGCTTCCAAGTCTTTAACTTCAAACAACCCACCTATAAAGAGATTGACCACAACTACCTGTGGCGTTACTGGCGAAGCCTTCCTGAACGCGGGCGCATTGGCATATTTAACCGCTCCTATTACGAAGAAGCGCTAGTGGTTCGGGTACATCCAAACATCATTGAGGAGCGGCCGCTGCCGCATAAAGAGATCAATGAGCTGTTTTGGGAGAAGCGCTTTAAAGATTTTCGTGGGCTCGAAGAACACTTGGTGGCCAACGGTACGGCAGTCGTCAAGTTCTTCCTGAACGTTTCCAAAGAAGAGCAACGGCAACGGCTGCTAAAGCGTCTGCGGGAGCAGGAAAAGCACTGGAAGTTCAGCAGCAGGGATGTCCACGAGCGCGCGTTCTGGCCGAAATACCAGCACGCCTTTCAGGAGGTCATCGCCCACACCCATACCGAAGATGCGCCCTGGTATGTGATTCCCGCAGACGACAAGTGGACCATGCGCGCATTGGTCAGCGAAGTCATTGACAAAACGCTGAGCGATCTGGACTTGGAATACCCCTTACCAGACCCCGAAGAGGTAAAACGCTTCGACTCCGCTAGGCGATCTCTGCTAGCCGAAGCGCCGGACGCAGACTGACGCTATGCCAGTGATTGATAAGCCGCCTGCAGCAGACTAAACCCGCGCAAATCTCCCATGAGGTTGGCTTCCATCCTGTTCATGACGTAAGACACACAAAGCCGGGCATCAGTATCGACGACGATCGATGAACCGCCCCACCCGCCCCAATAGGCGACGTGCTTGTTTGGCCCCATAGGCATCAATTCGCTCGTCAGGCCGTAGCCCATACCAAAGCGTATTGGCATACCGAGCACTAGATCCTTGCCCATGGACTGTTCTTCAAAAATCTTCTGGCACCCGGCTTCGCTGAGAATTCGCTGGCCAAACGCTTCTCCGCCGTTCGCTACAACGCTCTGCACTCGTACCACAGAGCGGGCATTGCCATGGCCATTGGCTGCGGGTATTTCTGCCTTGCGCCACCCAGTGGTGCCTGACTCAGTAGCTTTAGCCAAGGGATTGCGAAAAGTTCTTGCGGCAATGGAATCGGCATCGTCTGCATCGCCCGCAAGCCCAGTGGTGGGGGGAATGAGTTCACCGATTCTAGGAAAGTGCTCCTCTGGCGTGCCGATGTAAAAGTCGGCGCCCAAAGGTTCGGCAATTTCTGTACGAAAGAAGTTGCCCAGCGTTTGGCCTGTGACCCGTCGCACTATCTCACCTAAGAGATGGCCCTGGGTGATGCCGTGATAGCCGCTTTGGGTTCCAGGCTTCCACCACGGCTTTTGCGCCGCAAGCGCGTTCACCATGAAATCCCAGTCGTACAGTGCGTCGCCCTTAACCTCGACATCCATGCCAGACAAACCAGCGCTGTGGCTCATGAAGTGCTTTAACTGCACATCCGCTTTGCCGTTCTGAGCAAATTCTGGCCAATAGGTCTTAACCCGTTCCTCGAAGTCCACTGCACCGCGATCAGCTAGCACCAGCAGGCACAGAGCGGCCATGGTTTTGGTTGTAGAGTAGACATTGACTATGGTGTCTTCCTCCCAAGCCTGCGTACCCGCACGGTCTCGATGACCACCCCATAGGTCCACGACGTATTCACCGTTCAGTGTTATCGCTACGCTTGCGCCAACATCGTCACGATTTTTGAAGTTGTCGCTGAACGCTTGTTGCACCGCTTCGAAACGCGGATCACAAGTGCCATGAATAATGGGAGCAGCCGCCATAATGAGTCCTCTGAGGTCAGTGATCTCCCCACTTTAGCAGAGCCAGCAAGCCTTCCTACACCTACCCCGGACCTTATCGCGCAGCCCGGCTGATTGTGGGAATATGCTGAGCATTACCAAGCAGGAGACCGCCCATGCCGATCAACCCGGATGCCGTTGGCGCCACAGGTACCGCGGCCAAACGCAGCTGGAGCAGCAAAGACGCCTTGCTATATGCCGTTGGCGTTGGCGCCGGTACCGAGGAGCTGGCGTTCACCACGGAGAACACCCAAGACCTGCCCCAGCGTGTACTGCCCACGTTCGCCGTGATCATAGGCGGAGGCGGCGTACCCATGGACAAGATCGGCTCGTTTAATCCGGCGCTCATGGTTCATGGCGAACAAGGGATCGAGCTGTTCGACGAGATTCCAGCAGATGGCGAAGTAGAAAGTGTGGGACGGGTGCTAAACATTTGGGACAAAGGTTCTGCCGCAGTCGTCGAATTCGAATCAACTTCAACCAACGCAAAGACCGGCAAACCGCTGCTGAAAACGCGCATGAGCCTGTTCTGCCGCGGCGAGGGCGGGTTCGGTGGGGAACGCGGTCCCAGCGACAAGATCGCCTTCCCAAGCCACGACCCTGATCTATCGGTGCAGTATCAGACCCGAGAGGATCAGGCACTGACCTACCGCCTCTCCGGCGATCGCAACCCGCTCCACTCGGATCCTGCGTTTGCTGCCATGGGCGGTTTCGACCGCCCGATCCTGCACGGCTTGTGCACCTGGGGGTTTACCGGTCGAGCTCTGCTCCACAGTCTTTGTGATGGCGATCCGAGCCGGTTTAAGCGGATGAACAGCCGATTTTCCAAACCCGTGATGCCCGGCGATGAGCTAACGATCGACATTTGGGTAGATGGCCAGAACGCGCTGTTTCAGACGCGCAATCAAAAGGGCGATGTGGTCATCGATCAAGGGGAGTTCAGCTTCACATGAGAAGAATGCAATTCTTAAAAACCAAGTTCGCCGCGCTGCTGGTAGGTACCCTCACCTTAAGCGGCTGTGACAGTGCGATGCTCCAGGAGGTCCTGGATTCCGCTGGCAGCGGAAGCGACAGCTCCCAGCTCAGTAACGACACCATCGCCGCCGGCTTGAAAGAAGCGTTGACCGTCGGCACCGGACGCGTCGTCGATCAACTGGGGAGCAGCGGCGGTTTTCTGAACAACCCGCAATTTCGCATTCCCCTGCCCCAATCGCTGCAAACAGCCCGCGACGTTGCCGGCAAAGTGGGTATGGCGGGCTACTTCGACGATCTCGAGGATAAAATGAATCTGGCGGCGGAAGCCGCAACGCCGAAAGCGCGATCCATGTTCGTCGGTGCCATCAAACAATTGAGTTTTACCGATGTGATGGACATCTATCGCGGCTCTGACGATGCCGCAACCCAGTACTTAAAAGGCAAGATGGCTGAGCCCTTGAAAGGCGAAATGCGCCCGGTGGTTGATAACAGTCTCGCGGAAGTCGGTGCGGTAAACAGTTTCAACTCGCTGATAAAGCGCTACAACGCGCTGCCGATGGTCGATGACGTTGACGCCAATCTCAGTGACCACGTACTCGAGTATGCCAATTCCGCTATTTTTTCTGAGTTGGCGAATCAGGAAGCGCTGATCAGAAAGGACCCAGTGAAGCGCACCACCGCATTGCTGAAGCAAGTGTTTGGGAGTTGAGCCATGCAGTACGGAAACGGCATCGGGGAAATCGGCTGGATTGACCTCACCGTAGCCCCCGCAGAAGCAGTCGCCGACTTTTACAGCGCGGTTGTGGGTTGGCGTAAGGAGCCCGCCAGCATGGGTGACTACAACGACTACAACATGACAACTGCCTCTGGCGCGGCGCTCGGCGTCTGCCATGCACGTGGCGAGAACGCGCAGATGCCACCACAGTGGCTCGCCTACGTGAACGTAGCAAACGTGGCTGATAGCGTTGCCCGTTGCACAGCGATGGGCGGCAAAGTTCGGGTTGGTCCGAAACTGCTGATGGGTCAGCAGTTTGCCGTGATCGAAGATCCGGCTGGTGCCGTTTTAGGCATCATGAGCACGGACTCGCAGTGACGCTGCGCCCTAGAGCGCTACTTCTTCAAACAGCTCAAGGTTCGGATGACCTAGGTAGGTGCCCTTCGGCGCACTGGCCTGGGCATGGGCTTTGCGAAAGCTTTCTGACTCTGTCCAGGCATCAAAATCCGCCCTAGATGCCCACACAGAGTGGGACGCATACAGCACATGGTCACCCTCTTCTGGCCCTTTCAATAGCGAGAACGACTTGAAGCCGGGAACTTCTGACAGGTAGGAGTCGCGCTCGCGCCAGACCTTCTCGAAACCTGCCTCAAAGCCTTTTGCAATCTGGAATCGGTTCATTGCCAGGAACATGGCTGCTGCTCGTCTGTGGAATTGCCCGCATTGTAGAACCCATCCGAGTGAGCCTCAATCGATTGGGCAATACACCCGCACGATGAACGCGCGCTGAAACAGCTTGGAATCGGTGACCGCTGCATCGTTGACGAAGTCGAGCTGCCCAGCATGCCGACGGATCACGTTGGCAGCGATGGCCAAGCCCAGGCCGGTACCGCCAGTATCCCGGTTTCTGGAACGCTCCAAGCGCACATAGGGTTTACGCACGCGATCATGATCAACGTCCGGGATGCCTGGCCCAGCATCCCGAACATCTACCCTAAAAGCCGGACGAGTACTGTCGGGCATGTGGTCCCGAGTTAACAGCACGCTGGTCGAACCGCCATATTTGATCGCATTGTCGATGATGTTGGAAAACGCCCTACGCAGCGCTAGCGGTTGGCCTAGCATTCGCCAATTAGGTGCGCTGGCGTTGCTCCCTGCTGGCTGCACGACAAATTCGGTAGCAACGGAAGCCCCGGCCAGCACAGCGCTGTCTTGGGCATCATCGATCAGTGTCTGCAGCATCGACTGCAGGTCAACAGAGCGCCGCGACTCTTCGCTGGCCTCATCCCGAGCAAACGCCAGCGCTTCATCCAGAATCCGTGTCATCGCCTCAAGGTCGGCGCCGGCTTTACGCTGTTGCTCGCCGTCAGGCAGGGACTCTAAGCGCAAACTTATGCGCGTCGCCAAAGTTCGCAAATCATGGGAGAACGCACCCAGCATGGCGGTGCGTTCCGCTACATGATCAGTCACCCGACGCTGCATTTCGTTGAACGCCCGGGCCGCTCGGCGGGCTTCCTTGGGCCCCTGAAGATCCAATGGCGCTGTGGTTTCTCCACGCCCAAGCCGCTCCGCGGCGGCGGCAAAACGCGGCAGGAATCGGGTTCCGCGACGCGCTGCCCAAAGCGCAAAGACGAACAACAGCAACGCCAGCAAGGTAGTACGAAACGCACCAGCAGGAGGGTTGCGCCAAGAACCCGACTCCATGTCCGCCGATACCTTTAGCCAGCCCGAGGCGTGCGGCAGCACGATGATCAACCGCGGAGAAGCGCCAGGACCACGAAACCTGCGACCGTCTCGATGGCCTTCGAACCACAAGCGCTCAAACTCTCGCGGCTCGCCG
Organism: Pseudomonadales bacterium; assembly: GCA_051027215.1. Classification (GTDB taxonomy): domain Bacteria; phylum Pseudomonadota; class Gammaproteobacteria; order Pseudomonadales; family Azotimanducaceae; genus CALHVX01. The sequence continues at coordinate 13,562 of JBPCXR010000089.1, forward strand.
CGTTGAGTTAGCAAGGTTCTAGCAGCCGCTTCCACTTCATCACTATGGGGCCAACGATCGGATACGGGCTCGGGCAGGGTCGAGGTTAAGCTCACCGAAAAACTCGGCGTTGACAGGCGCTGCAACAACTCGGGATTGGCATCGACTACTTCGGCCATGGCCCGAGCGCGATCGATGGTGCTGACTGCGAAGGTTTCGGCGTTAGAAACTAAACGTTCATGTGCATGCCGAGCATTGTAGATTAAATGTAGAGCAAGAAAGGCAAGACCTAATCCCCAGGCCAAGCGGGAGAACAGGTTTGATTCCCCAAACCGTTGACGCAAACTAGCCACGTTGCACCTCGGGTGCGAACAGATAACCACCACCGCGAACGGTTCGAATCCAATCAGCATCGCCCAGCTTTTTCCTGAGCCGACTCAACTGCACATCCACTGCCCGATCGAAGGCTCCGGCACGCCGGCCTTTGGTTAGCTCCAGCAGCTGGTCGCGGTCCAAGACTCGCCCTGCATGACGAACAAAGGCAAGCAGTAAATCGAACTCGCCACCGGTGAGACTAATCAACGTCTCCTCTGCATCATGCAGTTCGCGACGCCCGGGCAGCAATTGCCAGCCCTCGAATCGATAGCACTCATCGCGTTCAACGCGATGCACTGGCAACTGCTCTCGCGAACGCCGCAGGACGGCGCGGATGCGGGCCAGCAATTCCCGGTTGCTGAACGGCTTGGTCAGATAGTCATCAGCGCCCAGCTCAAGCCCGAGAACACGATCGCTCTCTTCTGCCAGTGCGGTGAGCAAAATCACCGGTGCTTGTTCGCGCACATCTCGACATAACGACAGGCCGTCTTCGCCAGGCAGCATGATGTCCAGCAGGATCAGATCCACACTCTGCCGCTTCAATACCTGACGCATGCTCGGGCCATCTTTAGCCGTGGCAACCGCCATATCGTGAGCCTGTAGATAGTCCGCGACCAAAGAACGGATCTCCGGGTCATCGTCGACCAGCAATATTCGCGTTGGCTCTGAGCTGGCATTGGCCAGATTTGTCTCGATCATGCCGCCATTATAGGGGCCTCGAGCACGGGCACCGACGACCACGCGGGCGATTCTGTAACAGTTCATTGCAGAGCTGCCGGGTTGTAACGAACCGTTACCAGCTGCAAAGCCGCAGAGACCCCCGGGCACCAGCGCGGAGGTAGCCTAGAACTCCCAAAAACGAAAGGAATGTCCCATGAGCGGTCCCAAGATTGTTTTGACGGCGGTAGCCACCACGCTCACCGTCATCGTGTTCGCCGGGGTGTTGGCAGCCTCTGTAGTGCCAGTGGGCGCAATTGCCCATGGCGGCGGCTTTGGCGCTGGGCACTTTGGTGGCCATCGCCGGGGACACCGCGGCGGCGACCTGATTGATCGCTGCGAACGGCTGGCATCTGACCACACCCGAGTCGCAACGGCAGTGACAAGCGCCTACTTGGATTTGTCCGACAACCAAGAGCAGGCCCTGGCACCAGTCCTCGGCGTGTTGAATAGCTGGCGAGCGGACACTGCGGAGCTATGCCTGCAGGTTGCGCAGAGTGAGACCCATGACGTTGCCACCGGCCTGGTATCGTTGGAAGCCTTTTTGGCTCGCAGTGCAGCGGCTGTGGCAGAGTTACAACCCGCCTACAGCGGCTTCGAAGCAAGCCTGAATGACGAACAGCGCGACACCATCAAGCGTATGCTGGATCGACACCACGGACGCGCGGAGAGCTAGGCCCACCAGCGGCAACAGAGGATCTGTACCCATGACCAAGAGGGTCACACCAAAACTGTTGCCACCCCACTATTTTGTGGCAGCCCTGTTGCTGATTATCGCCAGCCACTGGTTGCCCGGTCCCCGATTGGGGATCGGCCAGCCAGCTGGGCTCATCGCCGGGGTTGCCTTGCTCGTTGTCGGCGTGGCGCTCGCGGCTAGCGGCTCCGGCCAGTTCCGCCGGGCGGATACCAACATCATTCCCTTCTCCAAAGCCAGCGTGCTCGTCACCGACGGCGTTTTTCGCTGGTCGCGCAATCCCATGTACCTGGGCATGCTCCTCGCCCTGCTCGGCGCTACTCTGCTGACGCAAAGCCTATGGGCAGCGCTGTTAGTGGTGGCGTTCTACTGGCTCATTCGAAGCAATTTTGTGCGCCACGAAGAGCGTCAAATGCAGGCTGAGTTTGGCGCTGCCTACGAGCAATATTGCGCCCGTACGCGCCGCTGGCTGTAGCGCCAGTAATCACACAGGTTCCCAGCGCGCCCGTTTGCGGTACCCTGTTGGTTCTGTTTGTTGGCAGGAACGACCCATGTCCTTTTTATCCACTTTTCCCTTCCATCGTCTGCTTCTACTCCTGAGTATCGCCCTGCTAAGTAGTGGGTGCTTCAATAGTTCAAATGCAGACATGACTCTGAGTCTAGGCTCGGTGTCGGTTGGTCAACAGTTGATGGATTTGGAAACCGCGCGCAGCGCCGGGCTGCTGAGTGATGCCGAGCACCGTATGATTCGCGATAAGCTGGTCCGCAGCATTGCCGCACTCGACTTCGATCACCGTGACGACGATGATGATGACGACGATGACGACAGGCGTCGCTGGCAGAAGCATCATGACGAAGAAGACGGCTTTAGCTGGTTCTAGTCATGTTTAACTATCGCAACAGCCCCTGGCCTATCCGCGCCGACCTCAGTGAAGCCTTCACTTACACCTGGAGCAAACTGGCTGAGCCTGGAAATTGGCTAACCGGCGCGCAGCGCGTCGCCATTGCCGATGCCGTACGCAGTGCCACTACCTGCGACCTATGCAGCCTGCGTAGGGCGGCGCTGTCGCCATTTGCCGATCAAGGCCATCACCAAGGCCAGACCGAATCGACAACGCTGGATGCACGCACTGTCGATTTGGTGCATCGATTAAGCACCAATGCCTCGCGTCTAACCGAGAGCTGGCTACAGCAGCAACTCGATGACCAGTTTGGCGTTGATCACTACGTCGAGTTGTTGTCGGTGGTGGTTGCTGTAGTTAGCATCGATGCTTTTCATACAGCGCTAGGGCTTGCTCTAGAAACTCTACCAGCGCCAAAACCCGGCGAGCCCACGCGTAAACGGCCTCAAGGCGTGCGCAGCGGAACCGGTTGGGTACCCATGCTGTCGAGCGCAGATGCAAGCGCCGAAGACGCGGACATTTACCTAGGGATGCGCCGTGATGCCAACGTCATTAAGGCGATGAGCCTGGTGCCAGACGGTGTGCGGCTGTTGCGCAAACAATCCGCGGCCATGTACCTGGAGGTGGATGACATTGGCAATCCTGCCAGTAATGGCGAGCGCACCCTCAGTCGCCCGCAAATTGAGCTGGTCGCCAGCCGCGTCTCTGCACTGAACGATTGTTTTTACTGAACCAGCGCGCATAGCGTCATGCTCCGTGCGAGCAGCGAGTCCAGTCAGACTAAAGTTAATCTACGCGATCTGATCGTCGGCAGCGAAAGCGCCACGGCAGACCCATCCGCAAACGCCATCGAAGGTAGCAACGAACTATTGGCTTTCGCTGAAGCCGCGGTTACCGGCGATGAGGACCTGCCAGCGCGGCGCAATGCAGTCATCGATCGACTCGGCGCTGAAGCCATGGTTGAAGCTGCTGCAGTGATTGGCAACTTCGAGCGCATGACCCGAATTGCCGATGGCACGGGCATTCCATTAGATGACACCATGGCAGCGATGAGCACTGATATTCGCGCAGAGCTCGGCATCAACGACTTCAGCGGGGGTAGCCGTCAGGGCTGAAAACCTCGCCGTAGTGATCATTCAACGCAGCTTCCAGTGACAGACCCGCCTGAATCAACCCCACTTCTCCTTGCTTAGTACCCACCAGCTGCACAGCTCGGGGCAGACGCGCCTGGCCGCCGGACGAGCCAGTTTCCAAGCCAGCGGGCAGTGATAGTGTCGGATGTCCCGAATAATCGAACGGCGCAGTAAAGGTCAGAAAATCGGCCATCTCCGATTGGTTGGTGGCAGCACCCTCGGCAACCGCGATGGTAGGTACGCCGCTGGGGATAGCGGGCAACAGCAATAGGTCGACGGTCGCGAGCAGCTGGTCCAATTTTTTGGTAAAGGTCGCGCGCAACTCATCGAGTTCTTTGTACCGAGCTGCCGACGTGCCCAAGCCGATCTCGATTAAGGAGCGCAGCGCAGGCCCGTATTCTGGCTCGCGCTGGGGATAATAGTCGGCGTGAGCGCGAGCAGCTTCGACCCCACATGTTTCACTCCAACCCGCGGTCAACAATGCCGCCTCAGCTGGTATCTCGACGCGCTCAAGACTCGCACCTAAGTCGACCAGCAGCCGACTGGTTGCTGTCACAGCCTCCACAACCTCAGCAGCAACGCCCGTAGAACAATACGACCAATCGACTCCTACGCGCACCCCGTCTAAGCGCCCGGGGCTCAGCGCACTGTAGTTTGGTATCGGCGCGGTCAGCGTAGTGACATCGTTTTCGTCTAGACCGGCGATGACCTGCAACATGCGCGCCGCATCGGCGACGCTGCGAGTCATTGGTCCGATGTGGTCCATTGACGGCGCTAATGGCCACGCACCATAACGGCTCACCAAACCATAGGTGGGTTTGATACCCACCAATCCGCAGCAGGCACAGGGGAAGCGGATGCTGCCGCCGGTATCCGTTCCTAACGCGCCGTAGGCCAATCCAGCCGCCACCGCGACCCCGGATCCGGAGGACGACACACCTGACCAGTACCCCGGATGCCAGGGATTAACGGGGGCCACCACCTCGGGATGATGCAGGCCAAATGCTCCTTCGGTCATCTGCGTTTGCCCGATGATCACTGCACCCGCCTGTTCCAGGCGTTGCACCACGGTTGCGGAATAGCTTGGGCGATAGTCTTGCATGACGATGGTACCGCTGGCCGCGATCTCTGATGCTATGAATAGCAGGTCTTTTACTGCGATGGGCACCCCGTGGAGCAAGCCCAGAGGCTCGCCGGCGGCCTGTTGTTCATCGAGCCAGCGAGCCCGTTCCAGCGCCTGTTCGGCGCGCAGCCGCGCGAAGCTGTGGAGCTCGACATCCTGCTGGGCAATTCGAGACAACAACTGCCCGGTGACCGCCGCGCTGCTCCATTCACCGCTCTTGATGCGCCGACAGGCTTGCGTCAGCGTTGCATAATGCATGGGTGCCAGAGCCGACTCGCTCATGCAGCGTTTGCCGCCGGTGCGTCAAAGACCTTGCCAGGGTTGAGTATGCCCTTTGGATCCAATGCCTTTTTCAAGGTTGCCATGAGTGCAACCTCAGCGGGCGTCCGAGAAATGTCCAGATAGGGTTTCTTCTCTAATCCCACACCGTGCTCGGCAGAAACAGAACCGGCGATAGCTGCCAAGGGTTCGTATACACAACCTTCCACTGCGCGCCGGTGTTCCGGACCACCTGCACCAACCGCAATAACAAAATGCAAATTGCCATCGCCCATGTGCCCGAAGGTGAAGTTCTTAAAGTCTTCATACTTTTGCGCCAAACGCTGATTCACCTCGGCAACATAGTCATGCATGTGCGATATACGCAAGCTCACATCAAAGGTATATGTCGGCGAGTAGCGAAAACATTGCTCTACATCGTCGCGCATAGCCCAAAGCTGGAGCCGCTGTGCTTCAGATTGCGCGACTACCGCATCCACTATCAGCTCAGACTCCAGTGCATCCGCTAGTGCTGCTTCAACGTCTGCATCGGAGCTGCCCATGGCTTCAACCAACACGTAATAGGGGTAGCTGTGCGGTAACGGCGGCTGACTGTTTGCTGGAGGTGTTGTGACCAACTCATAGAAATTTTGCCACATGACTTCGAAGGCACTGAGCGTGCCGCCGAGACGAGCATCCATGTGCTTGAGAAAGCGGCCGAGCTTGTCGAAATCGTCCAGTGCCACGAACAAAGTGGCCTGGCTGGTGGGTTTTTCTCGCAGTCGCAACACTGCACGGGTGACAATACCCAGGCTCCCCTCGGTGCCAAGAAAGAGCTGCTTCAAATCGTACCCAGCATTGTTCTTGATCATCTGGTTCATGGAAGAGATGATGGTCCCATCTGCCAGTACGGCCTCCACCCCCAGCACCATGTCCCGAGTCATGCCGTAGCGAATGACGCGATTGCCACCAGCGTTCGTCGCGATGTTGCCACCGATCGTGCAGCTACCGCGCCCGCCCAAGTCCAATGGATACATCAAGTTTTGTTCGTCCGCTGCCTCTTGCAGCGTTTGCAAAATGACGCCAGCTTGCACCACTGCAGTGCGATCCACCGAATGAATGGACTCGATCTGGTTCATTCGCTCAAGCGATATGACCAGGTCATCCGGATCCGTTAAGGCACCCTTCACCAAACCCGTCAGCCCGCCGTGAGTGACCACTGACTGGCCAGCCGCATGACACTGCTTTAACGCCGCGCTCACCTGTTCTGTACTGCTGGGTCGAACGATGGCTTTTGCAGCAATCGTATCGCTGCGCCAAATGCCCGCCGAGCGTCCGTGCACATCCTCGCCGGTAAGCACCGCATCATCACCGAGCAGCTCTTTGAGCCGTTCTACCAAATTGGTTTTGCTGGCTTGGGTCATTGGGCCTCACTCCTTCTTGGTCGGCACTGGTAGCCTATGCTTTACGCCGAAAACTACAAGCTATCCCATGCGCGAAAAATTCGACCAAGCCTACTACCAGCACTTCTATGACAATCCAGCGACCCGCGCTGGCACCATCGCCAGCGCTCGGCGTCAGGCTGCGTTTATTAGTGCCTATCTGAACTATGCCGAGCTTCCGGTAAGACGGGTCTTGGATCTCGGTTGCGGCTTAGGACGCCTGCTCCGCGCGCTACAGCGCTGCTACCCTCGTGCCACCTGCGTTGGCGTAGAATACAGTGACTATCTTTGTAAGCGGTATGGCTGGCTGCCCGGTTCGGTCGTTGACTATCGCGATGACCCTTATGATCTAGTGATCTGCGATGACGTTTTGTCGTATCTGGACGAAGCCCACTGTGCTCAGGCTCTACGCAACATCGCCGCGCTCACCCACAACGCTGCCTTCTTGGGGCTAATTACTCATGAAGATCGTGAGATCTGCGATTTCCAACGCTCAGATCGATTGCAGCACCTGCGCCCAGCAGCCTGGTATCGGCGTCGGATCAATCAAAATTTCCAATCCATTGGCGGTGGCCTGTATCTAAGAAAGCCCATGGCCGCGACCATGTGGACCATGGACCTGGGCCGCTAGAGTCGCTTGAGATTGTTATCCGGATTCCGATCTACACGATACACATAGGGATCGACGCCGACCTGGTCGGGCCGCTCATCCACAGTAATGGTCAAAGTCTGGGTGCCACTGTTAACCTGATGTGGCTTGAGGTAGAGGGGCGGTGGCAAATCTTCCGTTGCTAGGTCTTCACTGTCTTCCGGAAACACCCCAACCAAAATCGTTTCGCTAAACGGCGCTTCGGTTTCTCGGCCCTCGCCATCAGCATAGAATTTCGCCGCCTGCACAGTAAGCGTGACCTCGAAGCGCTCACCCACCGGCCGCACGTTGGCCTCTGTTACGGCCAATTCATACAGTGTTATTTTTTCAAAGAGATCGACGATTCGCTGGCGCTGGGCTGGGTTGGCTTCGCGCTTGAACTCGCTAATTAGGTCGATGGTCGTGGGAAACGGCGGACCAGTAAAAGCAAAGCGCTTGAGCATTCGGCGCAAGGCACGGTTGACTGCGTCTTCGCCGAGCATTTGCTTAAGGTCGTACATCACCAAACTGCCTTTGCGATAGTGGATGTAGGGTTGGTTCTCCACCAGCGCAACCGGTAGCTCTTCGATCAACTCGCTGCCTCGTCCAATGAGGTAGCGGTCAAGCTCACGCTTTAAGAAGCGACGCATCATGGGCTCACCATACTGCCGCTCCATCACCATGAGCGCAGAATACTGGGAGAGCGTTTCCGACAAAGCACTAACACCCTGAACCCGCGCACCCGCCAGCTGGTGACCCCACCACTGGTGCGCGGCTTCGTGGGCAGTCACGTAGTAGACGAAGTCCAGGTCCTGCTCATCGCTTAGATCGGCCATAAAGCCAATCGACTCTGAATAAGGAATGGTGTTCGGAAATGATTGCGCGAAAGACTGATACCCTGGGAACTCGAGGATCCGAAACTGCCGATACTGATATGGCGAAAACGCTTCGCTGAAATACGCCAACGAATCGCGTGATGCCTTGAGCATTGTCGAGACGTTCCAATGATGTGGCGGATGGTAGTACACCTCTAGGGCCAAGCCATCGTGTACTTCGCGCTCCACGGCATAGCGGGCGGAGGTATAGGAAACAAACGGCCAAATCGGTGCGTCCATCGCGTATTCAAAGTAACGTCGCCCGCCCTCCTGCCACTCTCGTTGTAGGTATCCGGGCGCAGTAGCGATCTGGTCAGAGGCCGTGCTGATCACTGCGCGAAAGTCGGTCCGTTGTGCCAAGCCAAACATGCTGCGCCCTAGCCAAAAGGCATCGTCTAGTTTCGGCAATCGTTCAACGTTCGGCAGGTCGTATTCGCGCCGCACGTTGTTATCTTGCAGCTCCCGACCGGAATCGTAGCCTGGCAGCGGCATGATCTCGGTACTGTCCACGAAGGTACCGTTCGCCACGATGCGATCGGTGGGCGCGCTGTTTGGAAACCCGGGATTCGACCAATCCAGGTCCCAAGCCAAAGCCACCATGGCGCCCGTGGCAAGGGGGACCGGTGGGCAGTACAGCCAAACGTTCTGCGTCGCATCCAACAGCGTCAGCGCCTGATCGTCGATGCTCAATGTGCCCACTTCTAGATCGGGAGATAGAGAGAACAACAACTCTGCCATGGATTCTGGACTGCGATTAAGCAGCTGCGCGCGCCCGCGTGATTGCAGTCTGCGCTCAAGAGGATACAAATCAACTTCTGTATCTAGACTCACCAGTTCCAGTACTGGGCGGTGCTTAAGATATCCATAGGTCTTCTCATACTCGGCGTTGCGCTCTTCTAGATCCATCTCTAGAACGTATTCGTTGAGGACATTAGTGTTATAGAACACGTATCCCCCCGCCAACCCGGTTGACATGGCAAGCAGGGCGACGCCCCCAACAAACTTGGGCGTGAGGCGATTGCGAGCCTGCACTAAGCGCTGTCGCAGCGGGACGGTGACTCCACGAGTGAACAGCAGGTGGGCGCACGCAACCAACAGCCCACACCACAAAAGCCAGTAACCACTGAGCGCAATGACTGGTTTGGCGTAGTGACCGAAGCCATTCATATCGGAGTACGGCGCAGATGGCACTTCAAAGCGATATAGATAGTGCTCGAACCCGAGATCAGGGAGAAAACGTAGGCTGATGAAGATCAGCAGAACCACCAACATGCCGAGAAACTTGTTCGGTGACAGCACCTGTACCACCACGCTCAACACAGCCAGCAAGAAAAAGTCCATGCCGAATGCGCCAAACAAACCCCGCACATACAGCCCCAGCTCCAGCTGGCTGTAACCATGCAGCAGCTGTATTACGACTGCAGTCAGCGTGATAATGAACAGCATCATGAGCAACACAAACCACAAGGCCAATGCCTTGGCCGCCACCATAATGCCGCTAGGGTATGGTGTTGCATCAACGATCTGCTTCAGGCGGGTTTGCTGCTCCCGATGCACCAGTTCACCGGCGTAATAAATTAAAACCATCAGCAGCACTAAGCTGAACGCGCCGCTCGCAGCAGTAATCATTAGCCGGGTGCTGGGGTACACCGGCGTGCCGTAAGCCAATTCAATGCTCCCCAGAATGCTCCCCACGGTATTGAACAAGCCGAAGGCCAGCAGCACATAGAACGGCACGCTCCGCAGAATCCCTCGTACATCCATATAGAGTTGCGAGCGAAACTGCGCCAGCGATACCCAGAACCCTTGTTGCGGCGCTGCCTGAATCTCAGCAAGGGCACCTGGTACTGGTAGCTCGGTGGGTTGCAGCTCACCGTTGGGTTTGCTGGTAGGCGCTTTGCGCCGCCACCAAATCCTTCTGGACGATCCAAGGGCAAAGCGGAAGCGACTGCTACCGATCATTAGCACTAGCAGAGCCAAAGACGTCCACAGTATTCGGCCTTGCAGCACACTGCCTTCGATCACAGGCACGACTTCATTGCGTTCAAAGGTGGTCCAATAACGAGTTTGTTCTCCAAAGGGCGCGATGCCGAAGGGATCGAGCACGGCGAAGCGTTTTATCTGTTCCGGATCCGCCAACGACGACAGCACCACAAAAAACACCAAAAACGCGAGCGCCGCCATGTATGCGGCAAGCATTGAGCGGCTGAGCGCGGCAACGACAAAGAACAAGCAACTGATGATCAGTGCATTGGGCAAGATCACGACCATGAGGCTGTAGACGTAAGGCGCTGCACTAAACTCGCCGAGCCGTTGCGGATCGAGCCATGGCATTGACGAGCCGACCAGCGTGCCCAGTAGGGCCGCACAAAACACCAAGGTGCAGAACAACAGTCCCCCGGCAAAGCGCCCAAAGTAGTAGTCACGCTCGCGCACGCCACTTGCAAAGAGCAGCTCGGCAGTTCGCGTTTCATAGTCTCGGGTAATGGCCCCGGCAACGAAGGCGATGCCGGCAAACATCATTAGAATGGAGAACACGTACTGGGTCTGGATAATCGCAAAGCTGCCGTTGAGATTAACGTTGCTCCCTACCCCACCGACTCTGACGTCCTCGCTGGCCATAGCAAAAAACGCCAACAAGAAGAACAGCACGGCCATAGACCAGAACAGCGGGGAGCGTAGCTGATAGCGACACTCGAAGCGAAAGACCTCGATCATTGGCGCGGCGTCTGTGGATTAGCCAGCGTATGAAAGTAGAGATCTTCCAGCGTCGGCTCCACGGCCTCGAAACCCGCTTGCGGCGCTCCGTCCGCGACCACACGAACCTCGCTAAGACCGGCCACCATGCGCGTGGAGACTACCGGCAAGTTCTCGGTTAGCGTAGCCGCTTCCCGGTGATCACAAACCTTGCTGAACAAACGCCCTGCCAAGCTGTTCGTTAGGCTCTGCGGTTGCCCCTGCAGAAGTATTCGACCGTCCCCCATGATCGCCATGCGCGGGCACAAATCGGCCACGTCATCAACGATGTGGGTGCTGAGTATGACGATGACCGATTCCCCGATCTCCGCCAAGAGATTGTGAAAACGACGGCGCTCAGCGGGGTCTAAGCCGGCCGTTGGCTCGTCAACAATGATGAGTTCAGGTGCTCCTAGCAACGCTTGGGCAATGCCGAAGCGCTGGCGCATACCACCGGAAAAGGTATCGATGCTTTTGCGACGCACATCCCACAGGTTGGTCTGCTTGAGCAACTGTTCAACCTGGGCCTTGCGCTTTGCGGCGCCACGAATCCCCTTCATCGTGGCAAGGTGATTCAGCATGACCAAGGGCGACGTGCGAGGGTAGCTGCCGAATTCCTGAGGTAGATAACCCAGCCTACGACGCAACTCCGTCGGTTGCGCCAGTACGTCCAGATCACCGAGGGCGATCGATCCTTGGTCCGGGGTTTGTAGCGTTGCAACCGTTCGCATGAGCGACGACTTACCGGCACCGTTGGGCCCTAGCAGCCCAAACATGCCATTGGGTATCTCCAGGCTCAAATCGACCAGCGCCTGTACGCCGTTGGGATAGGTCTTGGTTAGCCCATCAATTACGAGCACCGCAGTCTCCTGTGTTTTCGCTTTTTTTTCGGACTTCAATCGCCAATACTAACCGAATGAAATATCACGCCCTGGCAATCGATCTAGACGGTACATTATTGGTCGGCGAAGATCTGCCACCAGAGAATCAGCAAGCGCTGCAGGATGCTGCTGCCGCTGGATTGAAGGTCATTATCGCCACCGCCCGCTGGAAGGAAATGGCCTTCAAAATCGCCGATGCCATTGGCATTCGCGAGCCGGTCATCGCCTGTTCCGGTGCCCAGGTTCACGATCGCCAGAGCGGGAACGACTTGTTCGACGCGCGCCTTCCTGCAGAGTTTACTCAGGCACTGTTCGACATCTGTAACAACAACCGCTGTGTTGCCACAGTGACGGTAGAAGATCAGGTGCTGCTCAAACTCGACGGTGAGCCAGACGCCAAACAGATGGGTCCGGAGATGTGCTGGGTGCCGCAGCTGGTCGCCAGTGAGCACGGATTGCCACGCATTGCAGCGATTCAGGGCAGCCAGGCCATCGCCCACATACGCAAGGAGTTAGGCCCAGCCTATGCGGACCAGGTCAACATTTTCGATTCGATTGGCCCGACAGGAAAAATCATTATCACCATCACCGCTAAACAGGCAACCAAAGGCGCAGCGTTAGCCGCTGCCTGTGGCCATTTGCGAATTGACCCGAGAGAGACCATAGCTTTTGGTGATGCAGAGAATGATCTAGCCATGTTCCGGGTTGCAGGCGCAGCGGTGGCCATGGGCCAAGCAGACGATAGCGTCAAAGCAGCGGCAACCGTGGTCACCGGCCGCAACGATGAAGCCGGGGTAGCACAAGTGGTGAACCGGCTGCTGGCAACAGGCAATATCTGAAACATCGAATTACGCGTTCCAGGAAGCACCCATGAGCGAGATAGCCAATACAGCGGAACAGATTCCACTGCGAGGGGATGACGGCCAGGAGATCTATGCTGTGCGCTGGCTTCCTGACCTCAGCACGGGTTCAGCCCCCCGAGGCAGCATCGTCATTGCCCACGGAATGGGCGAACACATCCTTCGTTATGAGCCACTGGCGCGCGCGCTTACCGAGGCCGGCTACGCCGCATATGGCAAAGATCATCGAGGCCACGGGCGCACTGCAGATCCGAGCTCTTTGGGCGACATGGGCGAAGACGGCTGGAACAAATCGATTACCGACACACGAAATATGGTGGAGCTGGCGCGCTCCGAGCAGCGGCAGTCTCCTTGTGTATTACTCGGACATAGCATGGGCGCTATGCTTGGTCAGCAATTCCTGTATCGCCACGGCTACCTGCTCGATGCTGTTGTGCTCTCCGGATCACCGGGCTTCGGTAACCCGCTGGCGGGCTTAGTGTCGCTGCTCATCGCCCAGTTTGAACGCTTGCGCCTCGGTGGCTCGGGCGAAAGCGCGCTAATGCAAAAGTTGCTGTTCGGCAAATCCAACGACGCCTTCGACGGGCCCACAGCTACAGGATTTGAATGGCTCTCGCGAGATCCAGAACAAGTGCAGCACTATGTTGACGATGACTTCTGCGGTTTCGTGCTCCGTACCGCGAGCCTCGTGCGATTATTCAACGGTGCTCGAGAAGCGGCACGGGAAACCAACGTGCGCACAATTCCGAAGACGCTGCCGCTCTACATCTTTTCTGGCTCAGACGATCCGGTTCACGACGATCAGTCGAATCTACAGCGTATGCTCGAAAAGTATCGCGCCGTCGGCTTGCAGCCAGAGTACAAAATTTATCCTGGCGGTCGTCACGAGATGTTCAACGAAACGAACAGTGATGAGGTGACCACTGACCTGCTGGACTGGCTGGCCCGCACGCTGGACTAAGTCACTGCCTCACGCCTACCGCTTAATGCAGTGCGGCAAACAACAACGCCCCACCCGCTGCAGCGAACAGCCGACCACGGCGAAATGTTTCACGCGTAGCCCGAGCAGTGAGCGTAGCTTCAGGGTCACTGCCGCTTCGAACCCGGAGCAACACGGGTAACTCGAAGATTGTTGCGCTCACGGCAAAGCCAAATGCCGCCGCAAGTAGAGCCAATTGCCCGACTGTGGTCAACGGTAGCGCGGCATACAATAGGCCGACAACGGCCCAGTGCGCCAGGTTGCCGCCCACACTCATCCACACGAATTGGCGCGGACCACTTTGCTCAAAGCGAAACTTGAATCGAAATAGGGAAAAGCCCGAAGGCTTAATTAGTGTGGTGTGCGCTCCCGATGCCACAGCGCCAAGATAGTGACCCCACTCGTGCATTAGCGCGTTAAGTAGATACCCCACGAACAGCGCGTCGCCCACCACAACGACCCCCGCCAGCGGTAACGCCGTCAGCTGGTACCACAGGTCTGCTGCACCCCACAGCGTTAGTGCCGCCAATGCGCCGGCTAGATCTGTTAACAGTAAGCTGGAGAGCTTCGGTACACGGCGCGGTTTCGGCCCCTCCCGCTTAGCGGCTTCGGCTTGCCTTGGTATTTGATTAGAACTCGCTGCAGCTTCAGCCATGCCGAACTCCTCTACTCAATTCTGTCAGTTTGTGGATCGCTAATTCAGCTCGGCGAGAGACTCAAGGCCATCGCTGAGTGCTTGTTGATGCACGGCGTTCATCGCCTCGAACATGCGCCGGGTCGCGTCTGGCACGCTGGTACCAGGCTCGAAGTACATAGGCGGCAGCACATGTGCTGCTGCTGGCCCCGGCTTGATCTCTCGGGTACCCGGTGGCCGCAAGGCTTTAAGGCCGCCCAGGTAAACTGGTACAACCGGAACGTTCTTTTCCAAGGCCAAAATGGCGACGCCATATTTGAACGAGCTCAGTTGTTTACCTCGTGCCCTTGTGCCTTCGGGGAACAGCATCAAATTACAACCTTGATCCAACAACCACTTCGGATACTCCAGGGTGCGCCCTCCGCCACCGCGTTGAATCGGATAAGCACCCATCACCAGAGACTGATACCAAGGCTGCAGACGCCAATCGTCCCGTCCTTTAAGAAACCAGCGGTCAGCTGCCGCACCCATATAGAGATTCGACTTAATGCGTTCCGTAAGAGCTGGAAACAGCGCGTACTGATCGAGATGGCTGGTGTGATTGGCAATCACAATGCACGGGTCCTTAAAGCCCTTAAGGTGATGTTTGCCCGTCACCATGAGTGGCTCAAAAACACCCCACCCGTGTCGACTGTAAGCATACGGTCGCATCAGGTAGCGCGCCAAGCGCGCCCACGGCTTGATCTGCCACTCATGAGGCCCATCCGTTTCGATGCTCTGCGTCATCAGTCGCTGAAACATCGGCAGGTCAATGGCCGGCATGATCTCGGTACGAGCGGTAGTGCTGAGCTCCTGCCCGAGCGATGCCCGATAGGCCTTAAAATTGTTTGGCGCGTCCACGATCAGGCAGTGATCGTATTCACCCAACAGGTTATAGCTGGCGAGTACTTTGCACTCCCAACGTTCAATGCTCTGGTGAATCGTCTCGATGCTGTTGGGTTCGTTCAACAACGGCCGGATGGCCGACGAATGATACTTGAGCAGCATGACGTACTGACTCACTGTCGTCGTCCTAAGCTGACTCGCCTCCGGCTTTCGGCGGCGCACCGGCCATCATCTCAACGAACTGCTTAATCGCCATTGCCGGCAAGGTGGTGATTTTGATGGTGCCACGAGAACCCAACTCCATGGAGATGCGGGCCATGATCTCGTTGCTGGGCGCTTCGATCACGTTGACGAAGTCATAGCCGCCAAGAACCGCGTGTTGCGAGACAACTCTGGCGCCCATGTTTTCGAGCTCTTTGTTGACTTCCTGCAACCGTTCTGGACGCTCCTTCAAGGTCTTACGACCCTCGTCCGTCAGTGTGCTCAACATGATGTAAGTAGACATCGCACTTCCTCCCCAAAAGCCTGTGCTACTCCTTGGACACTACGCTTGTTCTACGCAATTGCCAACTACTCCATGACATAGCGTCCGGGTGCAACCTCGATTTTCGGGTAACTTTCACTACCCAGCTCAGACCCCGCCTTGATTCGTTCAGGAGACTGCTCGTCCAACCAGTCGATCCAGTCGTAAACCCAGGAACCAGCATGTTCTTGCGCAGTTTCTGCCCAGGCGTCCGGCGATGGCGGCAACTCTTCGCCCACCCAGTATTTGAGATGACGATTGTCGGTGCGTGCGCAAATCGTCTGGGTGTGGTTTTGATTGGTGAGCACAAAGCGAATGTCGCCACCAAACAGTTGAGTACTGCGGTAACAGGCCTTCCACGGGGTAATGTGGTCTGTGGACCCAGCCATCAGGTAGGTTGGGTAGCGAATCTTCGAGAGATTAACCCGCTTGCCCATCGCTTTGAATTCCTTCTTCGCCAGCTTGTTATCTAACGATAAATCGAGAAAGTCGGAATGCAGACCCGCGGGCACTCGAGTGTAATCCATTGACCAGAACAATAGCGGATGCTGCAGCGGCGCTTCGCCCATTAGGTAGTTACGACGCAGAAAGGACATGATGTTCTCTTCCCAACGCAACAACGCGAACATCTCAAAGACGTCCTTTTCGTCGTACAAGCCTTTTGCACGGACCCGATCTTTTTGCGCTGCAATAGAGCGTTCGCTGACAAACAGGCCGAAATCGCTGTCTTCAGGCCGTTGATCCAGCACGTTGATGAACAGCGACAAGGAGTTGACCCAGTCATGGTCGCGCTTCTTAAGTACTCCCGCGGCAACTGCTGCTGTTAATCCACCGGCGCACACGCCCATCAGATTGACCTTGTCTACACCGGTGATCTCACGCATTACAGCGATGGCTTCAATGACGCCCTCGGCATAGGTTCCCAGATTCCAGTCCCGTTGTTCAGCGGTAGGATTGCGCCAGCTAATGGCAAATATCGGCACGCCGCGGGTCATCAGTTGTTGGAACAAGCTACGGTCGGGGGTCAGGTCACCAAGGTAGAAACGATTAACCTGACTAAAGACATACAGCAGCGGCTCCGCCTGGACCTCCGGCGTTAACGGCCGATACTGCATTAGCTCGAACAGCTCATTGCGAAAAACCACGGCACCTTCGCTGGCAGCTACTTCTTTACCGATAATGAAGCTATCGCGGTCGGCAACTGCAGGATAGCCATAGTTGTTGCGCTGATCATCAATGAAATTCTTGATGCCATCGACCAAGCTGCGGCCGCGCGTCTCGGCTAGATGACGCATGGCACTCGGGTTGCCTGGCAAGGCGTTCATGGGCGCAAACACTTCTTTGGTTGCATCTAATACGAACCGCGCTCGAGAGCGTTCCATGCCTGTCATGCCGCTTTTTTCTAACCAGGCATCCATCGAATTTGACCAGGCCAAGTAGGCCTGGGCCAAACGACGATATAGCGGGCTGCTGCTCCAGGCCTCATCGTGAAATCGACCATCTTTCGGATCCGGCTCCAAGTCGCTGTTGCCGAGCAGCACATCAAGCAGATCACGCTGCAGCTTCACGCCGCTCTCTAACAACGCCCCGGGTTGGTTGGCTGCCGTATTCAGCAGCTCGCGCCAGGTGTCGGCGAAGGACTGTCGATCGATCCCCATCGCGGCATTCAGCGCTACTCCCTGGGAACGTTCGGTATAGCCTTTGTGCGCTGGTTCATCGCTCTGGTTAAACGCATCTGCTGCGGTGCCGCCCGTGGGTTTGTTTGCATCAGCTGTCATGGTCAAGCTCCCCTTAGGAGTGTGCTACGTGCGGCGAGGCCTGACAGGAGGCGATAGGCCCAGCGTGGCTGAGTTTGTGTCCAGCCCACAAAGGCCTGATTTAGCAGTCCCGGTATGCAGATGACTTCGCCTCGCATGCAGGCACGGTAGCCCTGCTCCGCCACTTCCCGAGCATCCGACATTAGCACTTCCGGCATTAGCTCGGCAGTCTCCATCCGCGTCACCATTTCGGTCTTGGTCAGACCAGGGCAGAGAGCCGAGAGCGAAACCCCCGAACCCTGCAGCTCCTCTGACAGGCTCTCGGTAAGCGACAGCACAAACGCTTTGCTGGCGCTGTAGACAGCCATTGAAGGAATGGGCTGAAACGCTACCACCGATGCCACATTTAAAATCCGACCGCTGCCACGCTGCGCCATGGCTTTTGCAAAAAGCAGTGTCAGCTCCGTGAGCGCGCGCACGTTGACGTTAACAATATCTATGGCCCGAGCTCGCTTCATCTGGGTAAACGAACCCGAGTCTGCTACGCCCGCATTGTTAATCAGCACATCAACCGTGAGGCCAAGTTCGGCAACCGCTGCAGCGAGTTTTCTCGGGCCTTTGACCTTCGCCAAGTCCACCGGCAACACGTGTACTTTGCAGCTTGGGCCTTCCAGCGCCGCTACTTCGGCGGTGAGCTTCTTAAGCTCCTTGTGCCGGCGCGCTGCTACGATCAGATCGTAGCCGTTGTCGGCAAACACCAGGGCCAGCTCCCGCCCGATACCCGAAGAAGCCCCTGTTACCAGCGCAATGGGCCTACTCATTGAGCAACCTCTGCTTCCAGGCTCGCTTTGCTGACGGCCACTATCTCGTTCAGGCTCTCAGCGATGCACTCGGTAAAAAACTCCGGATCCGGCAGCATCTCGCGACAGGAGGTAAAGCCCAACATCATCCGACCGCAGTAGCTGGTCACTGGCATGATCATACCCATACCGTGGCTGATCGGGCCCAGCCCCAGTTGCGTTTTAAGTTCGCAACCCATGCTGTATAGCGGCTGTTGTGGCCCAGGCACGTTGGTAATGCTGATGTTAAACGGAGGGTTCGGCATTTGCGCCATGGTTGACGATAAACGCCCAGCCTGGGCTGCGGTAACAGCCGGTACAAAGCGCGAATAGTCCGTGAGCAGACGTGCACCAACCGCATTGTTCAGCTCTTTGCTGGCGGTGGTTGCAGCGTTCACAGCGGCCAAACGCTCAAGTGGGTGTTCAATCTCGCTACCGACCGGTACGAACAGAGCGGATACTTGGTTGCCTGCAGACACATCCCCCTCTTTGCGTACGTTTACCGGCGCCATGGCGACCAGGGAATCACCAGGCAGTTCCATTTTCGCCGACAAATAGCGGCGGAACGCGCCGCCACAGATTGCCAGTACCACATCGTTGACTGTTGCCCCTGGCACAGCGGCGCGCACCACCTTCAGTTCATCAAAAGCGAACTCGTGGCCGCCAACGACACGGTGCCCACTGACCTCGCCGTTAAAGCGAGTTTTGGGCACGGTCCTAACGTTCTGTCCACCAAACTTTTCACCTGCCCGAGCCAGATCACTCAAGGGCATATTGAAATTGCTGGCGCTGCGAGCCAGAGTCTGGGCAAAACGGAATGGCTGCACCAGGTTGTTATAACCCGTACGCATCATGAGCTCGGCATCGCTGGGCGCTGGGTCCGGGCGCCAAGGTCGCTCAGGGCGCGGCACCGGCGTCGGTTCTGGATCTAAGTCATGCAAGGTCGCCATGAGGTGCATGCCCGATGTGCCATCTACGGCTGCGTGATGGGTCTTGGTTAGCACCGCAAAACCATCTTCCACTTCGCCAGCTAGATGCACACCCTCAATGATGTACACCTCCCACAAGGGGCGGGAAAAATCCAAAGGCCGGGAAAATATTCGCGCTGTGATTTGCTTTAGTGTCTCCCAGTCTCCAGGGCTTGGCAGAGCAATCCGACGAATGTGGTATTCAAGATCGAAGTCTGCGTCTTCAACCCAATAGGGATAGTCGAGATCAAAGGGCACCCGGGCTAGACGCTGGCGGGCAAAGGTCCACAGGTGTAACCGCTCTTCATAGAAGCGCATGATCTGCTGTTCATCGATCCGCGGGTCCTTGGCGGTGCCCCGATCGTAGACATACACCGAACCGATGTGCATGGGCGACGCTTTGGTCTCCATAAACACGAAAGAGGCATCTTGTGCGGACAGTTGTTTGATCATTTGCTTTCCCCCAGATACAAGATCGGCGTCCGAAGACGCCGATGTCAAGGACACGCTGTTAGGCAGCGCCCTTAGCTATGAACCGGTTTGTAGGCTATGCGTGCAAGCGCACGCCGCCCTTCACAAACCGGTACCGACGCATCCGCCGGTACCGACCATTGGCCGGCAGGGCTGGTATTTATGCAGCAGCCTTCGCGTCTTCAGCGTCATCGGCGGTACCGCTGAACGCTTCGCGCAGTGCAGAACCGGTATGCTCAGCCGCTTCTTTGATCAGACCACCGGTGTTGCGGAGGTTGCTTTGAGCTTCGTTCCACAGGGTTTGACCGTAGTCACGCTGCAGCTCAACAAAGCTGGAAACGTCCCGAACTTCTGGCAAGCGCTTGGCAAATTCTTGATTGGTTTCAAAGTACTGACGTACGCCTTCGCTCTGCAGCTCAACAAGTCGGCGCATGGTCGTGGTGTTGACTTCGAATAGTTCTCGGCCAAGCTTCATTTGGCGTTCGATGATGCTCATGGTGTTCTCCTGAACGTGTAGATGAGGTGTTTGGCCGCTTGCTGCAGCGCACAACCAGAATTGTGCATTGCATCATTGTGCATTGCAACACTCGAAAGGATTTTTTTTCGTTAATCTGTGGTCAATCGACGATTTGAGCCAGATTAACGACTATTTAGCCAATTTAATTGTCTTTTACTCGTCATCAACACAGGCCTCATAGCCTGACGATCTCTCAGGCTGGGCTCCACAACTACTTCCCACATTGGCTGCATAGTCGAGGAAGGCAGCCACCTGGTCGCCATACTAGACACTGTTTCCGCCGTTTCGTCCGGCACCCTCGTGAAATCTGTTGAGCGCAGACAACGATTCTGGCGCAAGAACCCCCCTTCTCGACTGAAAGTGGGCATATTGTGCGCTGCAACGATATTTCTTCGGGTTGCATTGACCCACCCATACCCTTTGGCCACACTGAACTCATGCTTCAGCCAGAAAATCACGTCGACAACCGCCAGCCCTCGCCGCCCCATTGGGTCTATTCAGCCACCGAGCCGGCCCGTGGTGCGGTGGAGGCAGCCAGCCTGGCCACGCTGTTCCCCTGGTTGCTGCGAGCGCCTGTTGGTGATGGTCACAACATCATGGTGCTACCCGGCTTCAGCGCCAGCGATTGGTCGACAACGTTGTTGCGGCGCTACCTCACTGGGCTCAACTACCGCTCCTATGGCTGGGCACTCGGGCGCAACACCGGCCGTGTCTCCTTACAGACCCAGCTGGTTACGCAGTTCCTGAACCGCTCAGAGCAGGCAGGCAAGCCCATTACTCTGATCGGCCAGAGCCTGGGCGGCGTTTTTTCTCGGGAGCTGGCGCGCCGTTTTCCTGAGCGCGTGCGGCAGGTGATTACCCTCGGTAGCCCCTTTGCGCGACGCCAGGCCGAGGTAACTCGCCGCGGGGCCAACGATTTTGGGCCGGGAGAAGCTCCACCCGTTCCTTGCACAGCGATCTATAGCCGCTTTGATGGGGTCGTGTCTTGGCAGACCTGTATGGAACGAGAACGCCCCAACACCAGCAACATCGAAGTGGTTGCTAGCCATATTGGCATGGCCCTGCACCCAGCAATACTGCACGCCATCGCAGACCGCCTAGCGCAGCCCGAACAACAGTGGCAGAAATTCGATCGCAACGTTGGGCTGCGAACTTGGGTATACCCTAAACCCACCTACGCACCAGGCTAATGCAAAGACTTAAGAAATACCCGAACCGCCGGCTTTACAACACAAATGAAAGCCGCTACGTGACCGTGGACGACGTGCGCAAACTCATCGTTAGCGGCGAGAGCATTAAAGTCGAAGATTCTAAGGATGGCAGCGACTTAACCCGCAGCGTGTTGCTGCAGATCCTCTCCGAACAAGAGTCCCAGGGGCACGAGCCGATACTGACCAATCGGGCCATCGAACAGATCATTCGCTTCTACGGCGATCGCATGGGCGGCATTGTCTCGCGCTACATCGAACAGAGCATTTTGACTTTTCTGGACCATCAGGATCAATTTCGTGCACGCATGAAGAAGCTCAACGATCTAAATCCCTTGAACCTGATGCGCCAAGCCTTCGAAACTACGGTCGGTAACCCCGGCGATCGTCAAGCTACGTCGAACGAACCCAGCGCTTCAGAGGAAGATTCCGATCCGCCGAAATCCGAACGCTGATCGCTAATCTATGCTCGACTCGATCAAGGACTTTCTGCGACTGGAGTCGGCCAGTGGGCTGACTCTCATTGGCGCTGCGGCACTGGCGATGATCATTGCCAACTCCCCCTTGGCGCAGTACTACGAACTCCTCATCAATGTGCCGGTTGTAGTCAGCGTCGGTGATTTCGGAGTCGACAAACCGCTTTTGTTGTGGGTGAACGATGGCCTGATGGCCGTATTCTTTTTTCTCGTTGGACTAGAGATCAAGCGCGAGGTCCTGGACGGCGAGCTCAACGATCCACGGACTGTCGCGCTACCCGGTTTCGCTGCAGTTGGCGGGATCGTCCTACCAGCACTGATCTACTACTGGTTTAATCAGAATGACCCGGTAGCCTTGCAAGGCTGGGCAATTCCGGCAGCCACGGACATCGCCTTTGCCTTGGCAATAATGGCTATCCTCGGTCCGCGGGTACCGCTCGGATTGAAGGTGTTTCTGGTCACCGTCGCAATATTTGATGATCTTGGCGCC
This sequence comes from Pseudomonadales bacterium, assembly GCA_051027215.1. Classification (GTDB taxonomy): domain Bacteria; phylum Pseudomonadota; class Gammaproteobacteria; order Pseudomonadales; family Azotimanducaceae; genus CALHVX01. The sequence goes on from JBPCXR010000089.1 coordinate 35,912, forward strand.
ATCATCATTATCGCAGTGTTTTACACTGCAGATCTGTCGCTTGCGGCTCTGCTCACCGCATCGGCCTGCTTGCCGCTGCTTCTCTGGCTCAACCGCCGCGGCACCACGGAACTTGCTCCTTACTTAATGCTGGGCCTGGTCATGTGGGTCGCACTGCTAAAGTCAGGTGTTCACGCAACCGTTGCCGGAGTCGTACTGGCCCAATTCATTCCCTTACGCAACCCGCAAGATCCTGGGCACTCACCTTTGCGAAATCTGGAGCACGATCTGCACACCGCGGTGGCTTTCGGGGTGTTGCCACTGTTCGCTTTCGTCAATGCCGGGCTGAACCTGACCGACGTCAGCGCCGACGTGCTACTGCATCCAGTGCCGTTAGGAATTGCTGCCGGGCTGGTGATCGGTAAACAGCTCGGCGTATTCAGCTTTGCCTGGCTGGCCTTACGCTGCGGCATCGCACGACTGCCTGAAGGCGTACGTCTGCGCGACCTTTACGGCGCTGCACTTCTTTGTGGAATCGGTTTCACGATGAGTTTGTTCATCGGCTCGCTGGCGTTCGAGTCGACCAAGGTCAATCTGCTATTTGATGAGCGTCTCGGCATCCTCGTCGGATCGTTGCTAGCCGCGATACTGGGCTATGGGTATTTACGCCTGGTGCTGCCCAAACCGGCTGCTAAAGACTCTGCAGGAACTCAATCAGCGCCGCATTGACCGGGGCCGGCGCCTCTTGCTGCGTCCAATGGCCGATGCCCGGCAGGATCACCAAATCACGCAAGTTCACCGCAACTTCGCGCATTGGCGCCTCAAAACCTGGGTTCATGCGAATCAAATCTCTATCACCGCTAATAAATAGTGCTGGTTGCTCAATGGTCTTGCCTTGAAACGCCGCAGACAACTCCCAGCTGCGGTCGATGTTGCGATACCAGTTGAGCGGGCCACGAAATCCCGAGCGCTCAAATTCTGCGACGAAGAAATCCAGATCCGCTTCGCTAAGCCAGGCCGGCAAGCTATCGGTGTCTGGCATCTGCTCGAGGAAAAATGCGCTATTGGGAGGCGGGCTCTGCATCAATTCCAGGCCAGCATCCGGCGCATCACCCGAGGCGGCGAATAGAAAACGTCGCATGGACGCTCGCACATCGTGCTGCAGCTCGTGCTCGGCCACCCCCGGAGTTTGAAAATAGAGCATGTAAAAGAAACGATCGCCGAACATCGCGCGCATGGTGGCCGTCGGTGCGACCTCAGCACGATCCGACAGTGGCACAGACAGCGCAGCAACAGCGCGAAATACGTCCGGTCGCCAAAGCGCTGCATTCCAAGCCACCGGAGCTCCCCAGTCATGACCAACGATCACCGCCGTCTGTTCGCCAAGCCCATGCACCAAGCCAACAATGTCTCCCACCAGGTGTTGTTGGGTGTAAGCATCTATGGCTTCTGGTTTATCCGTTTGACCGTAGCCCCGCTGATCTGGCGCTACCACTCGGAAACCGGCATCGGCAATGGCTTCAAGCTGGTGCCGCCAGGAATACCAGGATTCCGGGAAACCGTGGCACAACACCACTAGTGGCCCGCTGCCCGCCTCGACGTAGTGCATGTTGATGCCGTTGGTTTGCACCGAGTGATGATTGAGCTGAGCCACGTGCGATTCTCCCTTGTAACAGGGCCCAGGCTGCCCGAACATGCACACAATGCCAAGAATACGATACAAAACCGCTCGCTGCGTGCTTTACCGGCCCAGCCGAGAATCCAACTCCACTGCTGATGCCTTCGAATACCTACTGGCGATTCACAGCAGCTTTTGGGCTAAGAAAATTCAGCGCTGGGGTTTACCCGGCGGTCGTGTGGAGTGGCGGGAAGACCCGGTACAGGCTGCCCTACGCGAGCTACAAGAGGAGTTGGAAATCGACATCAGTGAGTTTTCGGTACTGGGCGACTACAGCTATAAACGTTCAATGCACAAAGTAATCTGCGCGCCCTGGGATCGCGACATCGATACCTTCGACAAACAAGAGCTGTTGGACGTGCGCTGGTTCAACCAAACACAAATCACCAAGCTTAGCCAAGACGGGTTGCTCCACGCCAGCTACGAGGTCGACGCCGTTGAGCGCCTGGCCAGCCGTCTCGCCGCTAATCGGAACGCTTCCAGATCTTACTAAAGTCCTCAGTCGTGTTGACTTTGGGAAACGGCTCTGTAGGCACTGGACAATCCAGAAAGGTGCACAAGGGTTCCCAACCATCACCGGGCCGGTACAGCAAAAGCTGCTCGGCCGGTACGGCATCGATCACCGCCTGATTGTGGGCATCGAATACGCTGATGGCGAAATCTTTGTCCTCGACTCGGCCTTTAAACACCCCGTCCCAAATCATCTCTATGGCCATCGCTGCGCCAGCCCTGGCCATCTCGTTGTCACTTTCTACACCGGCCATTGACGACGGATAAATGGTGTTCATTACGCTGCGATGCCAGGACTCGCCGTCCCTGAGCGACAATAGTACTTTGGCATCGGGAAACGCTTGCAACTGCGATTGCCAGAAATTGCAGCTCGGCCAATCCACCGCAGAGCGGTAGTTGGCGAATACTGTCTCCCAAGCCGGCCCCTGCCCCCGGTGCAGGTCTACCCACATCTGTCTGTGCTCCGGGTTTTTCTGCACTTCCATCATGTGATAACAGGGCCCAACACCAAGCGTCTCCAATGCGCCTTTAAGCGACAAAGTGCCGGTTCTTCCGAATCCGGCACCAATGACTTCCAATCCCATGCTTCACTCCCGCGACTGATCGCTGCAGTGTAGGATGATTCCCCAAATCAGGCGAGGGGAAGCCGGATGCGCTTGGCTGCAATCCTTTACAACGACTTCGAACTGCTGGACCTCTTCGGACCGCTAGAAATGTTCGGCACTCTACGGGATGAAATTGAAATCGTGATGGTCGCCGAACAGCCCGGCTTGGTCAGCTCCTACCAAGGTCCACAAGCGCAAGCGATGGTGGGCTTCGACAGTGCGCCAAAGTGCGAGTTGCTGTTGTTGCCTGGGGGACTTGGCACCATGGCCGAGCTCGGCAACGAGGCCCTGCTCGCTTATTTACGCCACGCATCTGCAGGCGCACGCCAGATCATGTCCGTTTGCTCGGGCTCAGCGCTATTAGCGAAAGCTGGCTTGTTGGACGGGCGAAGGGCCACCTCCAACAAAATGTTTTTCGATCTGGCTCGCAGCCAAAGCAATCAGGTCGAATGGGTGGAATCTGCTCGCTGGGTAGACGACGATCCGTTCGTTACCTCCTCAGGCGTATCCGCAGGAACAGACATGGCCCTGGCGGTCATCGCCAAGCTCTACGGCGAAGAGCGCGCTGAAATGGTGGCGCGTTATACCGAATATCAATGGCATCGCGACGCCGATGCTGATCCGTTTGCTGAGTATTTAAATCAGGCAGACCCAAGCCTGCTCGGTAACTAATCTCGGTGCATTGGCTCGATCTGAGTATTGTGATCGGCTATCTATTGCTGATCGTCGCGATGGGAATTTCTCTGGCTGGCAAAGTCGCCGATGCTAAGGATTATTTTCTCGCTGGACGTTCTTTAACTTTCTGGATCATCGGCCTTTCCATCATCGGCACCAACGTTAGCGCTAACGGCTATGTTGGCGCTGCCGGTGGCGCCTACAACGTCGGCATTGCGCAAGCGAACTTCGAGTGGATCGGGGCGATTCCCGCCATGATCCTGGCCTCTCTGGTCTTCATTCCGCTGTACTGGCGCTCTGGCGTTTACTCCATTCCCGAATATCTCGGCAAACGCTATAGCCCATCGGTACGGGTCATTTCCGCGGCAATCAACAGCGTGTTCAGTGTCTTTGCCATTGCAGTCTCACTCTGGGCCCTGGCACTCACCCTACAGAGCTACCTGGGTTGGCCGATCTGGGTCGGGATCATGGTGACCGGTACAGTGGTTGGTCTCTACAGCATCGCCGGTGGCCTACGCGCGGTGGCGTTTACCGATGCCTTGCAGGTGACCATCATGTTTTTCGGCGGTTTGGTGATCGTCGGCCTCGGTATTCAAGAAGCAGGCGGCGCCGGTGCCTTTGCCGAAACATTGACTCAAGAAAACCCCGACCATCTCAGCTTGTTTCTGCCCTCCGATCACGGCGAGTTTCCTTGGCCCGGAGTGATTCTCGGCCTAGCCATCGTCTTATCTCCTGCCTATTGGTGCGGCAGCCAAGCGATATTGCAGCGTACGCTGGGTGCTCGCAGCGAATGGGACGCTAGTGCTTCCATGATGTTTGCGGCTTTCGGCAAAACCCTGGTGCCATTGCTGATTGTGTTTCCAGGCATGCTGGCGCTGGTGCTGCATGCCCAGATTGAATATCCAGACATGGCCTTACCCTGGGTGGTCAAAAACGTTTTACCGCCGGGTCTATCGGGCTTAATGTTCATCGCCATCATCGCCGCATTACAATCGTCCGTAGATTCCGGCATCAACTCGACAGCACTGATGGTGACCCGAGACATCCGCGGCGTACTACTAAAAAATGCCGATCGCTCCAAAGACCTCATCATCGGCCGCTGGCTGACGTTGATCGTGTTGCTCAGCGCTATGCTTTGCGCGCCTTACATTGGCGAGTTCGGTGGCATCTATGTGTTTCTCCAGACCATGCTCAGCCTTTTCCAGGGACCGATGCTGGCCCTACTAGTGCTTGGGGCGTTTACCCATCACGTAACGCCCGCTGCAGGACTGATAACGTTGCTTACCGGCGTGGGTTTAGCGGCGCTACTGATGTGGCGCGATATGAACATGCTGTACGTGGCGTTCTCCACGTTTTGCTACGCCTTGCTGGCGTTGTGGCTGCTTAGTTACGTGACCCCAGGCCACTCCAAGCAAGCACTCAGCAATCTGGTCTATGGCCGTGGTTGAGTTATGGCCACGCTGGTGGGCCAATGCCATTACGGTGCTGATGTTTTTGTGCATCGCCGCTGCGGTATTTCTGATCCGACGCGCGTCGATCATGCGCACGGCACCTGATCAAGCAGGCTGGCGAGACATTCGCATTTGGGCCGTGGTGCTGATTGCCGTACAGCTGGGCTTATACGTGGTTTTTTCTTAGGCAGAGCTACTTGGAATCTACCCGTACCTGCACGCGAATGACCTCTGAAGTCACCGGCGGCGTGTGCGGCACATGCAGGTGATTGCCCAGCACCAACTGCAGCAAATGCTCACCGGGGGGCAGAGTGACTAGGGTTTCGGTCTGACCCTTGCCAAAGTGGCGAACTTGCTCGCTGCTAGGAAGCGGCAATGATGGATCGATATCGGGGGCATTAATCAAAAGATGATGATGACCGGTATTCTCAAGATCCACCCCTGCAGGCGCAACGCCCATACCTCGCAAGCCAAACTTGACTACGAAAGTTTCAGGCACAGAGGCGCCAGCCACGGGCTCAATGAAGTAGACCTCGGCATCGGCTGGTGCCGGAGAGGACAAGCCTTCCGCGCTCGCCTGGGTGCATAATGCGACCCAGCACAAGATCGAAACCAGCAATCCGCTTTGCACTCTAAGGCTACTGTTCACAAACATCTCCTTGCTTCGATTCGGACGGGAGCCGGCGAGAAGAATAGCGGAAATCGCCCGCGTCGTGAGCACCAACTCCTAAGAGCCATACCCGCAGACCACCGAAGAACTCGTTTGCCCCGGCCAAGGCAAGATTGGCACGGCGCTCAGCGAGTTTTTCGGTGAGCCTTCTATCACTCGCTCACTGTAAGCCAGATATACCAAGGCGTTGCTGGTCACATCGCAAAATCGTACGACTTTAAGGGACTTGAATATTAATGAGCGTCGTTCCCGGAACACGCTCTCGCCCTCTTCCAAAGGTTCAACAATGGCGACAGGAGCAACCTGACGACAATCAATAGACGCATCGGACGTATCCTCGGCCAGCCCCACCGCACCGAGATAGCCGCCCTTCTGCGCTCGGCTCAGATAGCACACCACGCCACTGACTTTGGGATCTTCAAAGGCTTCGAGGTTGATCGTGTCGTCGGGACTGAGCAGATTAAACTTAGTGTCCACACTACCTATCTCACGAGCTTGCGCCGTAGCAGCGCAGACGAGCAATAGAGCCAATTGCGCAATCGCTTTCATCAACATTGCCCTCAGTGGTCGTCTAATCGGTAAACCCGGGTGGCGGTGTCGTGAAACAGTGTCGCCTTCTCACTTTCGGAGGCATCCGCCGCAATGCGCTTGAACGCATTCCAAAGCACAGCGTATGAGCTACTCACTTTGTCGACCGGAAAGTTGCTCTCGAACATGCAGCGCTCGGCCCCAAAGGCTTCGATGGCATGACGATGGTAAGGACCGGTGACCTCGGCGATCTGTGCCGATGAAGGTGGTCGCTCCAGCTTATGAAAACCAAAGCCGTTAATCGCCATAACAATGCCGCCCAGTTTCGCCACCACGTTTTCGCAGCGTGCCAACTCGCTAACATCCTCGCGCCACTGGGGAAACAGCTCTACCTGGCGCTGTGCGTAGGGTCCAATGCCCAGCGGCCCGCCGAAATGGTCGAAGACGATGGTGGTGTCCGGAAAGGTCCGCGCCAGCGCCGTTAGCTCTGGAATCTGGTGATGATACAGCCAAGCATCGAACGACAGTTGACGCTTACCAAGCTCGGCAAAACCAGTACGAAAGCTCGGATCAGCCAGCAGATGCTGAATCGGGTGCGTGTGGGCGTTGCGGACATCTGGGCTTGAATCCCAACTGCTGGCATGGCGAATACCGCGGAATCTGGGCGATGCCGCCAGGTGCGCATCCAGCACCTCAGCCACATCAGCGCCCAACGTGAGATCGGCAAAGGAAACAATGCCCGCACAAGCTCGCGTGGCACCGTAACCACCACTGGCGGACATGGCGGCGACACCGTTGACGAACTCAGTCTCCCCAACGGGTCGCAAAGGCTCCGGTCCGCCTGCACGATACATGCTGGAACATTCGACGAAGACCGTACTGACCACATTATGGCCACTGCCAGTGTCGTCCAATAATTCGTCGAGCAGATAGCGAGAGTCTGGATGATCCCAGAGGTGATGGTGAGGATCACAGATGCGTCGCTCTGGCTCCAAAATTTCTTCTACAGTCAGCGCCAACCAGTCGTCTCGCATCACATTTCCCTCAAGTGCAACCCCGTTGTGACAATGCAGAAGATACAATAGCCCGACTAACCCCGTCACACGTTATCCCAGATAGGAGCGCAACTGGACCGTGCGTTTCGAGTTCAAGGTCAAAAATTGGCGCAGCTATCTACCGATATGGGGGACGCTCGCGCGCTATCGGCGCGAGGACTTCGATCACGACCTCATCGCCGGCCTGATTCTGGGCGTGATTACGGTTCCCCAGGCCATCGCCTATGCATTTCTCGCAGGCCTGCCAGCCCAAGCAGGGTTGTACGCCTGCCTGGTCCCCATGGTGATCTACGCCATGCTGGGTTCGTCGCGACACTTGATCGTCGGTCCCGTCGCCATTGCGGCGCTGATGGTTGCCAGCGCAGTCGGCCAGTACGCGCCGCTCTACAGCGACGCCTATCTCGGCATCACCACTGTGCTGTCGTTACAAGCTGGGCTGTTCCTGTGGATCTTGCGCCTCTCGCAGATGGGAGGCATCGCCAACCTGATCAGCCACGCCGTGATCACTGGCTTCGTCAACGCGGCAGCAATATTAATCGTCATCAGCCAGCTGCATGCTTTCTTCGGCATCTCAGCGCCAGCGAGTAATGCCGCACCACTGCTGCGCTTAAACGATCTGTACAACAATTTGGATCAACTCAATCCCGCCAGTGTGGGCTTGGGTGTGGCCAGCATCTTCTGCATGTTCGTCGTGCAGTACGCTGCTGTACCCATCGTTCGCAAAGTCTTTCCGGCGATCACGGCTGAGCATCCGATCTCTAAAGCCGGACCCATCGTGGTGGTCCTGCTTGCTGGATTGAGCGTCTGGGCCGGCAACCTGGGTGAAACCATGCAGGTCGCTACCGTTGGTGACGTACCGCGGGGTTTACCAGAGCTGACGGTGCCACCCTTTGATCTCGCTTTGTGGTTGGATCTAGCGCCAGTATCGGCGTTGATCGCGTTCGTCGCTTACATCGAGAGTTACTCCGTCGGCGCGACCCTAGCAACTCGAGAGAAGACTCGGGTGAATAGCCACCAAGAGTTGATTGCACTGGGCGCGGCTAACGTCGGCGCTGCCTTTACTGGTGCCTATCCGGTCGCTGGGAGCTTTACCCGATCCAGCGTGAACTACCAAACCGGCGCCCGAACCCAAATCAGCGCGCTGATCTGCATGGTCGTCATCGTGCTGGTGCTGCTGTTCATCACGCCCGCCTTTGCGCATCTACCCCATGCCGCGTTGGCCGCAATCATCATGGTCTCTGTGATCGGCCTGATAGACGTGAAGCACCTGCCAGAACAGTGGCGCTTTTACCGCGAAGACGTGATCACCCAAGGGGTAACTTTAGTAACCGTGCTGTTTTTCAGCGTCGAAGCGGGTCTTATTACTGGGGTTCTTCTGTCGATCGCGTTCTTTGTTCGCGAATCCAGCCGCCCGCACATTGTTCTGGTTGGGCGCATGCCGGGAACCGAGCAGTTCAAGGCAATCAACCGCTACGATGTTGAAACTCTAGGCCACACTGCTGCGGTGCGGATCGACGAAAACCTCTACTTCGCCAACGCCGACCGAATTGAAAACAAACTGCTGAAAATCATCGAGCGACGATTGGGCACCAAGCACCTGCTGCTGGTCTGCAGTTCCATTAACACCATCGACATTAGCGGATTGGAAATGCTCTACCGGATCAACGACCACCTTGATGGTCGCGGAATTAAGCTGCATTTGTCGGACGTCAAAGGCGCTCCGCTGGCAAAACTGCACAAGACTCAGTTCACCAAAGCACTTTCAGGCAGCATTTACTTCACTACCGACCAAGCCATCCGCGACCTGTCTGAGCGGGCTTAGCGGTGATCGTTCTATTCGATTTCGCCAGACGGAGCCCGAAGAGAATAGGCGGAGGTCTAGCTAAAGTTGATAACCCGGTAACTTCCACGATTCGGTAAGACTGTTCTCGCGCTTGGTGGCATTCAACGTCGACTTGTTTGTCGTCGCTCCTGCCGTGTCGACGACATTGGGGTAAGGGATGGGTATCGGCCCCCCGCTACCCGGAGGCGTCTTGCAGATGTCCACTATGCTTGTAGACTTTGCCTTTGTTGGAAACATGCCTCCTTTCAGCGCCAACTTCTCAGCGTCAGTAAGATCCTTACTATCGTCAAGTTCATCCAGTTTGATCGTCATTGGCCATGTCCCTCGCGTCGTCAGACCGTTCTAGACTTAGGAAAGGTTAGCGAAATGCCGCCGACGACTGTGTCATCCACTGTACAGAATCTGAAATATCAGATGTCTTACTCGACTAGTGCTTCAGCAGACCAAAAAGTTCATCTCGCATGTGTTCTGGTGTCAACTGGATCATAGAATCCGGCGACTTCTCCCCGATTCCCTTTTCTCTCTTCGCGAAAAATCTACCGTGCGATACGCGGCTGCGCGCTCCATTGAATGCTTAGCTTCCTCACAGTAGACAGCCAAATCAGTTCGCATGCCGGCTGAGGCCCTCAAAAGCAGTTGTTCGCTTAGCCGAAACGAGGGTCGCTGAGCGGTCAAGAGCAGTCATCTGGCGTTCTGTAGAATGGTCAGTTTTACGGAAGAACGATTATGAATTGGGAAGCTATTGGCGCGGTCGGTGAGGTCCTCGGTGCCGTCGGCGTCATCCTGACACTCGTCTATCTGGCGGCGCAGATCCGCCAGAATACGGCCATGATGACAGCGCAGACCGTACAGGCCTCCGTGGACGCCACACAGCGGGTTTTGCTATTTCGCGCTGAGCACGCAGATATTCGAGCCGTTCTACGCAAAGCTCGCGATGATGAGAAACTGAATCGGGATGAATTTGAGCTACTGACTGCCTATTTGCAAGCGACCTTCATGAATTTTCAAGCCCGTTTGCAACACAACACCCGAGGGGTATTTGATGCTTCGGTGAATGAGTCGTATGAGAAGATTCTGATTGATTACCTTGAAGGACAGTATGTTCAGCGCTGGTGGGACTATTCAAGAGCGCTCTACGGCGCTGCCTTCCGCGAACACTGCGATCAGATCATCAGGCGGCTAAACGAAAGCGAAGATAGTAGCCTGGTCAATTGGCGTGAAGCCTCATCGAGTATTAGTGCTAACGAATCGGCCAACAAGAAAGGTTAGCGCTGACCTTCTGAGAAAGGGCGCCTACAGGCAAATCCAGCTACCCGCCGACAATTGACCTTCCGAACCCGTACCGGCAGCTCTGGGTCGAAATCGGACGTAGTGCCCCAGCTTTTTCAACGTCGGCGGTGAATGCCGACTGAGGGTCTCAGCCCACTCGGCCCAACTACGGCGCCGAGCTATCCTTGAACCCTCTACCCTACGCTTGGCCTGTAGTAAGCTCGCAAGAGTTGCCATAGAGGGGGAGCACTGGAATGAAATTGGGACTGATGCTCGGTTATAGCGGCGCGGAACTGAAGATTCCGCTGGATGACGTCAAGCTAGCCGAGCAACTCGGCTACGATTCTGTGTGGACCGCCGAGGCCTACGGCTCGGACGCCATCACCCCTTTGGCTTACATCGCTGCACATACCGAACGAATTCGCCTCGGCACCGCAGTGCTGCAGCTGGCCGGCCGCACTCCGGCGAACGCGGCTATGGCTATGGCGACTTTAGACCAACTCGCCGGTGGTAACCGCGCCATCTGCGGCCTCGGTGTCTCTGGGCCGCAAATCGTCGAAGGCTGGTACGGTCAGCCTTGGGGCAAGCCGTACTATCGAATCAAAGATTACGTTGCCATCATGAAGAAGATATGGGCTCGGGAAGAGCCGGTCACTCATGAGGGCAAGGAAATTTCGCTGCCCTATACTGGACCGGGTGCCATGGGGGTCGGTAAGCCGCTTAAATCCATTTTGCACATGAACCCGGACATACCGGTTTTTCTCGGCACCGGCATGGAATCTACCGTACGCCTGACGGCCGAGATCGCTGATGGTTGGCTTCCTTTAGGTTACGTACCCGAGTCTGCTCACTACTATCAGGACTGGATTAGCCAAGGTCTGGAAAAAGCCGGGAAAAGCCCAGAGTCGTTTGAACGCCAAGCCATGACCCAAGTACAGGTCACCAGCGATGTGAGGGGTGCGATGGATCGCTTAAAGCCAGGCATCGCCCTCTACGTTGGAGGTATGGGGCACAAGAACACCAACTTCCATAAAGAAATGATGGTTCGCCGAGGCTATGGAGAAGCGGCGGAGCGCATCCAGGAATTGTATCTGGCCAAGCACAAAGCCGAAGCCATCGCCGCAGTGCCAGACGAGTTTGTCGACGAAGGCGCACTACTGGGACCAAAGGACCGCATTGCTCGGCGATTCGCCGACTGGGAGTCGGCGGGTGTTACCGGACTAACGATTGCTGGCGATTCCGAAGCCATTCGAACCATGGCTGAGGTCGCGCGCCTAAATACCCCACCGAACGCCTAGGAGCAGACCCAGGAGGCCAGCATGTACCCAGGTTTTTGGGCGAAGCAGTTTCCCGACAAAGCGGCAGTCATCAATGCCAGCAGCGGTGAAGCACTCAGTTACCGCGAGTTAGACGACCGCTCCAACCAGTTCGCACAGCTCATGTGGGAACGAGGGCTGCGGCCCGGTGACCACATGGCCATCTTCATGGAGAACAATTTGCGGTTCTTCGAGGTGGTGTGGGCCGGATTGCGCTCAGGTCTGTACGTGACCACCGTCAATCGATACCTCACTGCCGAAGAAGCCGGATACATTGTTGATAACTGCGAAGCACAAGTTCTAGTTACCTCCAAACACCTGGCAGATGTTGCAGCAGACCTGCGACCCTTTGCACCGAACTGCAGCAATTGGCTGATGACCGACGGCATCATAGATGGCTATGAGTCTTTCGAGACCACCATTGCCGCGCAGCCCACGGAACATTTGCCGGACGAACCGGCTGGGCAGTACATGCTCTACAGCTCCGGCACCACTGGTAGACCAAAGGGCATCATTCGACCACCCCTGCCCAACAAAATTCATGAAGATGCGGGCCCCGTGGGGGCATTGCAACGAGGCCTGTGGGGCTTCGATGAGCAGACCATCTACCTGTCTCCTGCGCCCCTGTATCACTCAGCGCCTATTGGCTTTTGCACTGCCGCCACAGCGCTTGGCGGCACGGTGATCATGTTGCCGCGCTTTAACGAAGCAGCCGCGTTGGGCGCCATCGAGCAGTATGGCGTTACCCATAGCCAATGGGTGCCAACCATGTTCACGCGCATGCTCAAGTTACCGCCGGAAGAACGCCAGGGTTACGACCTATCGTCGCACAAAGTCGCCATTCACGCGGCTGCACCCTGCCCTCGGGGGATCAAAGAGCAAATGTTCGACTGGTGGGGGCCGATCATCTATGAGTACTACGGTGGTACCGAGCTAAACGGCCTAACCCACACCGGCCCTCAAGATTGGCTCGAGCACCCGGGCACCGTTGGCAAACCCGTGCTCGGCACGATCCACGTTTGTGCTGAAGACGGTAAAGAGCTAGCAATCGGCGAGCCCGGAATCATCTACTTCGAATTACCCGAGATGCCGTTTGCCTATCACAACGATACGGAGAAGACCAAGGGTTCACAGCATCCGAATCATCCCAACTGGTCGGCGTTGGGCGATGTGGGCTACGTTGACGAAGACGGCTTTCTGTTTCTAACAGACCGAGCGTCGTTCATGATTATCTCCGGTGGTGTCAACATTTACCCCCAAGAAATTGAAGACACTCTAATCATGCATTCAAAAATTGCCGACGTTGCCGTAGTCGGTGTGCCCGATGAAGAAATGGGTGAAGCGGTTAAGGCCGTTGTCCAACTCGCCGAGGGAACCGCGCCCGACAACTCAATAACCGCGGAGTTGATGGCATATGCTAGAGAACACATTGCTCACTACAAGTGCCCCAAAAGCATCGACTACATGGAAGAGTTGCCGCGCTTACCCACCGGTAAGCTCTACAAGCGTTTGATTAAGGACCGCTATTGGGGCAAGACCGATTCGAGAATCGTTTAGCCGGAGGCCCTGGTCGTGGCGCGAATATCAGACTATCGCAAGACAATCTGCTGCCTTTTTCTGCTGTGTTGGAGCACCCTCGCCAACGCTGCTGATTTAGCCATTCACAATGGCCGGGTTATGGATCCGGAAACCGGTCTGGACGCCATTCGACACATCAGCATCAGCGACGGCAAGATCACCGAAATCTCCCGGCGCAAACGCAAAGCAACCCGCACCATCGATGCAAAGGGTTTGGTAGTGGCACCGGGCTTCATCGACCTGCACGCCCACGGGCAGGACCCGCACAGCAATGAGTTCCAGGTAGCAGATGGCGTCACGACCGCGCTGGAACTCGAGATCGGTGTTTTCCCACTCAATCCTTGGTACGCCTCACGTGAGGGCAAGGCGCCTATCAACTATGGCGCGACGGTTAGCCACTTAGCGGCACGGCTTGCGGTACTCAGTGGGCAGCGCATCGGTAACCCGGTGTACGCTGGCAACATTGCTGGAGGCGCAGGCGCGGATTACGCCAACACCAAGCTCTCCGCCGAACAACTGCAGCAGCTGCAAAACTATCTGGCTGAAGGTCTAGACGACGGTGCTTTGGGAATTGGTATTGGACTCGCCTATGTTCCCGGTGCAAGCGCAGAAGAGATCTATCGAGTGTTCGAGCTGAGCGCACAACACAAAGGTATCGTGTTCATCCACCTACGCCAGGGCAGGTCTACGTCGGGTGATTTGTTGCTACCAGTTCAAGAAGCGTTGGCCAATGCCGCCGCCAGCAGCTCTGCACTGCACATTGTGCACTTGAACTCCTCGACCGATGAGCTTGCACCCGCCGCACTGGACATGATTCGTGGCGCAGTAGGCAATGGCATCGACGTGACAACGGAATCGTATCCCTACACCGCCGGCTCCACCCGCTTGGAAAGCGCGCTGTTCGATGATTATCAGGGTGACTACAACGACCTGCAGTGGGTGGCTACTGGGGAGCGTCTGACTCAGGAGAGCTTCGAGCGCTACCGCGCGGAAGGCGGCTGGATCATCATTCACGGACGCTCAGAGCGCACTAACGCCTACCTGGTTGCCCAGCCAGATGTCATGGTAGCCAGCGATGGCATCCCTTTCATGGACGGTTTTTCTCATCCGCGCAGCGCCGGTACGTTTGCACGGGTACTGGGCCACTACGCGCGTGAGGAAAAAGCACTGTCGCTGATGGATGCTCTGCGCAGCATGACCTTACTACCCGCCAAACGATTGCAATCACTGGCCCCAGATATGGCTCGCAAGGGCCGCGTGCAAACCGGTGCCGACGCCGATCTGACGCTTTTCGATCCCGATCGAGTTAGCGATCGGGCGACTTATCTGCAGCCCGCACAGGCTAGCGTCGGCATCGAATACGTAATCGTGAACGGTGTGCCGGTAATCGACGCTGGCAAGCTACAACCAGGCGTTCTTCCTGGCCGCGCCATTCGAGGCCCTACTGCGGATCCCCAAGCTCGCCACCCAAAGCGCCCACTTTAAGCTCTCCTTCCCGGGTTTGGCCGCCGATTTCCAGGAACTTGCGCATATTGCGCTGGGCTGATTCTGTGCGCACCAGTCGCTGGAACAGGTAGGACTCATCGCGCAGTCCATCTTCCAACGAAGCCTGATCAGCGCCGTTGACTGACTCTTTCGCCAGTCGCACCGCTTCGGGTGGAAACGAGGCGATGCGCCGGGCGAGCTTAGCTACGGCAGCATCGATCTGACCTGCAGGATAGATACGGTTTAGATAGCCCCAACGTTCCGCGGTCTCAGCGTCGAGATCATCGCCTGCAAGCACGATTTCCATTGCTCGACCTCGACCAACCAGGCGCGGCAAGCGCTGAGTACCAGTGCCGCCCGGGAGAATTCCCAATGGCACTTCCATTTGGCAGACCACTGTTTTGTTCTGCACGCCAAAGCGCATGTCGAAGCTGGACACCAGCTCACTGCCACCACCCCCTACGCGCCCTTCGATTTGCGCGATGGTGACTTTATTCATGGTGCGGTAACGCTCGCACATCTGGTGATACCAACTCAGCTCCATGTCCCGCTCGGCATCGTTGTCTGTGGGAAACTCCAAGATCGCGGCCACGTCGAAGTGCGCGAGGAAAAAGTCCGGATTGGCGCTCTTCATGACCACCACCGTTAATGCCTCATCGGCCTTCAGCTCTTCAGACAAGCTGGCCAGTTCGGCCGCAAGCGGCATGGTGATCAAATTGATCGGCGGATTGTTAATCGTCACAGTCGCCAACCGACCTTCGATCTCGACCGTTAGCAGCTCGTAGTCATACGCCATTGCAGGTGCCCCTCCCCTGTTGAATGTCAGTTCTCGCGCACCGATGGTACCAGCGCAGCTGCCAGGACACAGGCCCAAGGGCTGCTGGTCAGCGGAATCCAGGGCAGGTATGGTCATCAGCAATGGCAACCACAGGCGTAAATTGACCCTCATGGCCGAAGATACCCAGCGCGCGTCCGTGCACCAACGGATCTGTCAGTCCATCGACCAGCTCAGCGACATGCTGATCGAAGTTTCCCGGGACATCCATGCACACCCCGAGCTGGCGTTCGTCGAACATCGAGCTCAAAACACCCTGTGCCAAGCGCTTGAGGCACAAGGCATGCCGGCTGAACGGGGAGTATTCACCCTGGAAACGGCCTTTGAGAGCCGCTTCGGTGAGGCAAGCAGTGGGCCAACGGTAGCCGTGCTGGCGGAGTACGATGCATTGCCGGGAATCGGTCACGCCTGCGGCCACAACTTGATTGCCACCGCAGCACTCGGTGCGGCTTTGGGATTGGCAGCAGTCAGAGAATCGTTGCCGGGCCAAGTCCGCCTAATTGGAACCCCAGCAGAAGAGAAAGGTGGAGGCAAAGAGCTGATGGCCAGAGCCGGCGCTTTTACCGGCGTTGACGCTGCCATGATGATTCATCCTGCAGGCGTGAATCTGACTACCATGCCTTGCATTTGCGTCGCCGAAGTTGAAGTCGTCTATCACGGACGCTCAGCTCACGCATCGGCCATGCCGCACAAAGGCGTAAATGCGCTAGACGGCATGCTCATCGCCTACCAGGCCATCTCCAATCTACGCCAACATATTCGCGACACGGAACGCATCCATGGCGTGATCACTGACGGCGGGCAAGCGCCCAACATCGTTCCCGATCGCAGCGCAGCGGAGTTTTACGTACGCGCCCGAGACGAGCGCGCGTTAGCCAAGCTTAAACCCCGTGTACAGGCTTGTTTTGAAGCCGGGGCGAAGGCCAGTGGCTGTGAGGTTGAAGTGAATTGGGCTGGAGTGGACTACTTAGACCTAAACACCAACGGCCCGCTGGCCGCCCGCTTTCAACACCACGGCGAAGCTCTAGGTCGACATTTCGAATCTACCGAGAGCTTTGGCGGCAGTGGCAGCACCGACATGGGTAACGTCAGCCATCGAGTGCCCTCGATTCATCCTATGCTCGCATGTGCACCCCCAAACGTTGTCATTCACCATCCTGATTTCGCCACCTGGGCAGGATCTGAGATGGGCGATCAAGCCGCATTGGACGGCGCCAAAACCCTGGCGCTGACTGCCGCTGACTTTTTGTTGGACACAACGCTGCAAAACGCTAGTCGACGCGCTTTCGAGATCTCTAAAGGCCTTGTGTGAGTGTTTGGCTGTTTGGCTACGGTTCGCTGATTTGGCGGCCAGAGTTCAGCTATCTGGAAGCTAGGCCCGCGCGTCTACAGGGTTACGCGCGACGCTTCTGGCAAGGTTCCCACGATCACCGCGGCCTACCCGATGCACCTGGGCGCGTGGTGACACTGGTCGCAGACCCCGGTAGCCATTGCGAAGGCATGGCCTATCGAATCGATGCCGATACAGCCGACTCGGTGTTGACCGCACTCGATTATCGCGAAAAGAATGGTTACCAACGGCTGCAGCTGTCATTGCGCTTACTCGATCGCCACCAGCAAGAGGTCTCGGCTCTCGTCTACTTGGCCACTCCCGAAAATTTCGCTTTCCTTGGACCAGCGCCGACCGCCCAAATCGCTGGCCAGATTCACCGTAGCTGCGGCCCTAGCGGCCACAATCGTGACTACCTCTTTGACTTGGCTAGAGTGCTGCGCGATCTTTCGATCTGCGATCCACACGTGTTTGAGTTAGAAGCGGCCGTTCGCGCTCTAGACCATCAAGGAGAGCCTTTTGGACATCGCCTTCAGCCCTGAGCACGAAGCCTTTCGCGATCAGGTTAAAGCATTTTTAGACAGCCATTTGACGGATGACCTACGTAGTGCCCAACGCTTTTGCCCGGGTATCTTTTTGGACTACGAGCACAACATCCAGTGGCACCGCATTCTCTACCGTCAAGGCTGGGTGGCACCTGCATGGCCGAAAGCGTTCGGGGGGACCGGCTGGGACCTAACCCAACGTTATATTTGGTCGACTGAAACTACCCTGGCGGGTGCTCCGAGCCTCGCCCCGATGGGGCTTGGCATGTGCGGGCCAATGCTCATCGGCTGCGGCAGCAAAGCGCAGCAAGAGCGCTACCTACCACGCATCCTCTCTGGCGAGGACTATTGGTGTCAGGGCTATAGCGAACCCGGCTCCGGCTCGGATCTGGCATCGTTGAGCCTCAAGGCCGTGACGGATGGCGACACCTTGATTCTAAACGGCACTAAAATCTGGACGACTCATGCCCACTATGCCAACCGCATGTTTGCACTGGTTCGCACCAACGACTCCGGCAAACCGCAACAGGGCATTACCTTCGTGTTACTGGACATGGACACAGCGGGCATTCAGGTAGAGCCGATCCTATTCGCCTCCGGCACTCATGAAGTCAATCAGGTGTTCTTCGATAACGTCGTTGTTCCCAAGGCCAACATCGTCGGTGAGGAGCACCAGGGTTGGTCCGTGGCCAAATACCTGCTCGAGTTCGAGCGTGGCGGCGGTGGTGCTGCCGCCTACAGAACGGGCTTAGCGAAAGTGCGGCACCTAGCTGCCGAAGCCCCGAGCGGCAGCGGCTCCAGCCTGCTGGAAGATACAGACTTCAAACGCAAACTCGATGCCACGGATGTGCAACTGCAGGCTATCCAGTACAGCGAGTTTCGCATCATGGCAGCACTGTCCAGCGGTGAAAATCCGGGTCCAGAGTCATCCATGATGAAAAATCTGGGTGCCAACATGGGCCAAAGGCTGACCGAGCTCGCGGTGGAAGCCATCGATCATGCAGCCGCCGTGTATCAACCCAATGCCCGGCAAGTCGGCAGCAACACGCCAATCATCGGCCCGGAAAACGGCGCGAGCGTGTTTGCCCGCTACTTTAATCTACGAGCATCGTCTATTGCCGGCGGCACCAACGAGGTGCAAAAAAACATCATTGCCAAGTTAGTGCTTGGCCTCTAAACATCTTCAGGAGACCAACATGGCATTAGTAGAACGACAGGACAACGACGGACTCTGCACGCTTACGTTGAACCGCCCGGACGCGTTGAACGCCTTGTCACCCAGCTTGTTCGTTGAGCTACGCGGGCACTTGGACGATCTCGCAAGCCAGATCGATGAGATTGGTTGTGTGATCCTCCGAGGTGCTGGCAAATCATTTTCTGCCGGCAACGATCTAAAGGCGATCTCCGCCGGTGAGCGCGCGCCCAGCCCTCACTTCCAGGCCGAAACCTTGGACGCCATGGAGGCGTTGCCACAACCGATCATTGTGGTCGTCCAGGGGCATTGCTATACCGGATCCTTAGAGCTCGCGATAGCCGGCGACCTGCTGGTTGCGGCTGAATCAGCAAAGTTCGCAGACACCCATGGCAAGTTTGGTATGTCCCCCACCTGGGGCATGAGCCAACGTTTGCCGAGGCGGGTTGGTTTGCTCACGGCCAAAGAACTGATGTACAGCGGACGGGTCGTCACTGGTGCCGAAGCCGCTCAGATTGGCTTAGCAAACCGTTGTGTTGCCGATGATCAGCTCAATACCGTCGCTGAAGAGATGGCGCGTAGTTTTCTACAGAACAGCTGGTTCACTCTGCGAGCAGACAAAATGCTGGTCAATCGAGGGCTCAACCACACCCTGGCTGACGGCCTCGCGTTCGAGCGCAATGAAAGCCCAGGCCGCGGTCCGGACATGGAACAGCGTCTCGCGGCCTTTAGTAAGAAGTAATCGCCGCGCCAGGCGGCGGCAAATGCTCAATCGAGTGCGCTGGCGATTACTTCAAATCGTCAGCGCTGTTGATGATGCGACCGACAATGCCGTACTCGATCGACTCTTCGGCGCTCATCCAGAAATCCCGACCGGTATCTTCGGCGACGCGCTCTAACGGCTGCCCTGTGCGATCCGCGATCACCTGGTTTAAACGCTCTCGAGTTTTCAAAATCTCGCGCGCATGAATTTCGATGTCAGTGGCGTCGCCACCGAAGCCTCCGGATGGCTGGTGAATTAGAAAGCGGGTGTTTGGCAGGCACAGACGGTTTTCGCGCTCTGGGGCCAAGTAAATGTGGTTAGCGATGCTGCCAACCCAGCCGGTACCCACAACCCGAACGACGGGTTTGATGAACTGAATCAGGTCATAAATCGTATCGCCGGATTCCACATGGCCACCGGGTGAGCTAATCCACAGAGTAATCGGGTCGTCTGACTCGTATGACAGCGCCAGCAGTTTTTCCGCCAGGCGTCGCACGACCTCATGATTCACCTCACCAAAAAGTGACAACGTGCGGTTCTTGAACATCGTGCTTTCAAGCATGTTGAACTGCTTGGCCGCATCGGCAATCTCGCCCTCACCCTCGGAACGGCTGCGGGCTAATACTGTGGCGGGGTTGGCGTCGAACGAGACGGGGGCTCCGGACATGAAGGCTCCTAAACTGACAAATTGGCAAAACGCGTTGGGGTCGCGCATTCTAACCGCAATTGTAGCTTGGATAGGGGGTAGAAACGTGAAGGAGGTAGCATGCCGCTAGCACCAGAATACGCAGCCATGTTCGCGCAGCTGGCCGAGGCACCTGGGCCTGCCATTTCTGAGATGACTCCTGGGGAGGCTCGGGAGATGTATCGAGCCATGCGCCCCCTCAACCCGGAGCTGCCCGTGGCCAACGTGGCAGAGCAAAGCTGCCCGGGCCCTCAGGGGAATACTATCCCGCTGCGGGTCTATACCCCATCTGGCAGCGGCCCCTTCGGTATTCTGGTCTACTACCATGGCGGCGGCTGGGTCATCGGTGATCTAGATTGCGCCGACGCCGTCTGTCGTGACATCTGCGAAACCGCCGGCTGCGTGGTGGTTTCGGTCGACTATCGGTTGGCGCCCGAGCATCCCTACCCGGCCGCCGTCGACGATTGCATTGCCGCAACTGCCTGGTGTGCCGACAACGCAGCCCTGCTCGGCGGCAATGGCAAGCTCGCCGTCGGCGGTGAAAGCGCTGGTGGCAACTTGGCAGCAGTCGTGGCGCAGCACGCGCGAGACAAACAGGGACCCGACATAGATTTCCAACTCTTGCTCTATCCGGTGGTGGACGCTGACTTCAGCACTACTTCTTATCAGGACAACTGTGAGGGCTACTTGTTGGAGCGGGCCACCATGCACTGGTTCTGGGATCACTACTGCCCAGATCTACAGCAACGGGGCGAAGCCAAAGCCACACCGCTAAACGCTGCCGATCTGTCGAATCTGCCTGCGGCGCTAGTGCTGACTGCCGAGTTCGATCCTCTACGAGATGAAGGTAGTAGCTACGCCGATGCGCTGAACGCAGCGGGTAGCAAGGCCGAGTACTGCTGCTACGAGGGCTTGGTTCATGACTTCTTTGCCACTGCGCAAATGTTTAAGGCATCGCGGCCTGGGCTGGAGCTAGCCTGCGAGCGGCTTAAAGCGCACCTGAACTAGACTGCTGGCGCGCCCGGTCGAGCACCAGCTCGTGGGTGTCGGTGATGGCGAAGCTCGCATCCTGTTCGCCAAAGTCCCAACGCACGACCACCAATTTCGGTTTCGGCGTGGGCTGGAACTGCAGTTCGTTCACGGAGTTGGGCTGGGCCATGCGTAAGCGATCGGAGACCGCGGTACCGGCATGGATCACCCAGGCCCGGCGTTGCAGTTGCGGATAGTTCACTTCTAACGGCAGCACGAAGGGCAGATGAATGTGTCCACCCAATACCGCATCCGCGCCCGCCGCAACCCAAGCCGGCACTGCGTCCGCTGCACCATGCAGGAGCCGTTGCCGCTCCGAGTGGGCGGGCACCGCGACTGGTTGGTGCACAACCACTAGTCGCAATTGCTGTGCTGTTGCAGAGCGCAACAATGCACAGACTCGCTGCACCTGAGCGGCTGTCACTTCACCGTCTATCCTGCGGCTCGGGGTGCTGGTATCTACCCCGATGACCAATACTGAATCGCTCTCGAAAACGGGTTCCAGCTCGCCTCCAAAAGTCTGTTGGTACAGCGCGTAAGGCCGCGTCACTCGAGCCAGCAGATTTATGATGGGGAGATCGTGATTGCCCGGTATCAGTAACCGAGCCCGAGGGTTTAGCGCCTCTAGAAACGCGCCCGCACGCTTGAACTGGTAAGGCCACGCTCGCTGGGTCAGATCACCGGAGAGCACGACTAGATCTGGTTGCAGCTTTTTATGCAGCCCGAGCAGCGCGGCCACTACCTCTGGGCGCTCAGCGCCAAAGTGTGGATCAGACAGATGTAGCAAACGGGTCATGATAGTGTCGTTCGCATCGGTGCGCTTACCTGGCACAACACCGAGCAAGCACAACTCAACGCTTGAAGCCGAATATCTCTAGCGAACCGATCGGCTAGGATTTAATCAACTCGAGCCGCAGCGTAGCCAGACAACACGACCTCGTCAGCTTCGTTCTTAGTTTCTACTGCGAGGTTCACGACTTTTTGGCCGTCAACATCTTCAACGCTTTCCACCGTCGCTGTGGCATTGAGCGTATCGCCGGGCCAGACCTGCTTGGTAAAACGCACGCCATACTTAGTTAGGCGTCCGTCGCCAACGTAGTTGGTCAACATGCGGCCGGTCATTCCCATGGTGAGCATTCCGTGGGCGAATACCGAAGGGTAGCCAGCAACTTGAGTGGTGAAGACTTCGTCGGTGTGCAACGGGTTATAGTCTCCTGAAGAGCCCGCATATTGAACGATTTGAGTACGCTTCAAGTCCTCAACGATGCATTCGCTGTAGGTGTCACCAACTTTTAGACTATTTGCAGAAAGTGCCATGCTGTTCTCCTACTGATCCACTGGGCGTTCGGTACGCACGCCAACGCCACGAGCGGTAATCGCAAGTTCACCGTTTTGGTCACGATACTCGGTCACAGTTTCTGAAAAAACCAATTTACCTGAACGCTTGCCTTCTTTTTCCCAGGTTTTGCCGGGTTTCACTTCTGCAGTCAACACATCACCAGGAGAGATATGACGGTGGTACTCGAAGTGTTGCTCGGCGTGGAGACCACCGCCGCCGCCACCGCCACCGCCGCCCGATTTACCCTCGCGCTTGATCCCTGTGGCTTCTTTGCCACTACCAAACCAAGCCTGACCAACTTTGGGACGAAGAAAATAGTCGGGGTCAAACTGAGCGCTCGACTGAGCAAAGGTTGGCGGGGCGATAACTTTGCCCGGCTCTGTTTTCGCCGCATGGTCAGCGTCTGCATAAATTGGATTGTCGTCCCCTACCGAGCGCGCAAACATCAAGATGTGGCTCGCCTCCACCGGGAATTTGTCGATGGCCATGGTGTCCCCCTAGTTTTTGAATTCAGTTGGTCAGTTCTTCGCCTACCGCAGCGCAGACACCGGCGGCCAAAGAACTGCCGAGTATCAGCGATGGCTCCCTTGCGTTCAACAGGATGGCTTAGCGGCCCTTAAACTCTGGCGGGCGCTTGTCGAGGAACGCGGTAATGCCTTCGATTTTGTCTTCGGTTTGTACCAACGCCCCTTGGGCGTACTTTTCGAAGGCTAAAGCGCCGGCCAGGCTGGCTTCCATGCCGAAATGCACCATGGCCTTCATGGTTCTTGGTACAAAGGGCGCGAAGCTGGCCAAGTGTTCCGCCATTCGTGTAGCTTCTGCGAGCAGCTCGTCCTGGGCGACTATGCGAGTTACCAAACCCATGCGCAGCGCTTGCTCTGCATCCATGGGCTCTCCCATGAGCAGCATTTCCATGCCCCAGCCACGACCGACGATGCGTGGCAAGCGTGCGGTCGCACCGCCGCCGGGGATGATGCCGAGCTTGCCTTCGGGCGTGGCAAAGCGAGCCTTCGGTGTGCATATGCGTAAATCACAGCCGAGGGCGACTTCCAGCCCCCCGCCCATACAGATGCCGTTGATCGCCGCAATCGTAGGTTTGGGTGTGCGCTCCAACTGATCTGCCAAGCCCTGCACGATTGGCTCTAGCGCTTTTTGCAAATCCCGGTGCAACACCTCCGACAGGTCAGATCCGGAAGCAAAGGCGCGATCTCCAGCACCTGTAATCGTGATGACGCGAATCGCTTCATCTTCTGCAGCCACAGCTACGCTGTGACGCAGTTCATCCAGAGTCGCCAAAGAAATGGCGTTGTGCTTGTCAGCACGATTGATGGTGATCAGCGCCATCGGGCCCTGGACATCGTAGAGGATGTGTTCGTACGCCACGCTCATTTTCCTGCTCTTAGCCTTCGATCAGTTCCATTTCGCGGATAAACTCCTGAGATTCTGCGATGGATGCTTCCATTTCCCTAATCAGCGTGCCCACATTCGCCTCGATGGAGTTCAGCTCAGTCTTCAGCGAAGCGATAGCCTGGGCATTCAAGTTGTGCTTGAGAAACAACACATTATCGCGAAAGGCGGTAAGCACCGGATCCATTCGTGATTCCGCCCTGCGCATGGCGCGGATCAGATCGGCGTATTTCGCCTCGGAAGCTTTGAGCTGCCGAGCACTGGCACTGCGCAAGTTCGTATTACTGATTTGGTCGAGTTCTTTACGCCACTCGCTGAACAGATCGTCGGATACGTCTTCTACTTCGTCGATGCGTTCGCTGACTTCTTCTGCGCGCTCCTCGGCATCTTCGAATGAGTCATTGAGCTTCTCGTAGGTGTCCTTTAGTTCGCTGGGACCCACATTGACCACGCTGCTGAAGTGCTCGAGCGCGGTCGCGAACTCCTCTTTGGCTTCTTCTTGTGCCTCCTGGGCATCCTCCACCCGATCCACCAGCAGGTCGCGCTTGTATACGCCGACCTTTTCCCAAGCGCTGTAGTAGGTGCTCTCACAACCGGCTACCAGACCAATCAGCGCCAACAGCGCAACGCAGCGACTGCGCAGGGAAAGGTGTCGAATCGTCATCAGTAATCTAGCTCCAGTCGTTGGCGCGCGCTCGCATGCACACGAAAAGTCAGCAATAAAAAGCCGCCGGTATACCGGCGGCCCATTATCGCAACTCAGGGCTGCAGATGCAGCCCTGCTATCCCAACGTTACTGGGTTGCGCGCACCTTGCGACTGGCAGAAACCACCGCCGATACTCGACGATTGCGCTGACGGCCTTCTGAGGTGTCGTTTTCTGAGATCGGTCGTGATTCACCATAACCGACGAAAGTCAGGCGATTCGCGGCAATGCCCGCGTCATTGACCATGTAGTTGTAAACCGCTCGGGCTCGGCGTTCAGACAGCTGCTGGTTGTAGCTTTCCGCACCGGAACTGTCGGTATGGCCTTCAACCACAGCATTGGTCGTTGGGTACTGAGTCAGGAATTTGACCGCATCGCGAATCTCTGGAATTTCCGAAGAGCGAATCTTGTCGGAATTCAGATCGAACTCAATGGTCATGTCGATGGTCACAGACTCTTCCAGCAGCACGTAGCAGCCTTTTTCATCCACAATCGCACCTGCTTCGGTGTCTGGGCAATCGTCCATATAGTCTGGCACGCCGTCACCGTCACCATCGAGTGGACAACCGTTGCTGTCTACCGAAACACCGGCTGGGGTGTCGGGGCATTGATCTTCGGTGTCGATCACGCCGTCGCCGTCGCTATCGGCATCTGGAGGGCATCCACGCTCATCCACTTGGGTACCCGCCGGTGTATCCGGGCAAGCATCATCGCCATCGACTACGCCGTCACCATCGCTATCCAGCTCACAGCCATCGGCGTTCACCGTGCGGCCGGGTCGAGTGTTGGGACATTTGTCTTTGCGATCAGGCACGCCGTCGCCATCGGTATCGGTGGGCGCTGCACTGTCGACGCTGCCAAGAATCGTGGTTAAGCCCAAGAACGCATAGGGCTCAAAACCACCCTCTTCGTCGCTGTAGACCCCGCGTATATCGCCACGCAGCATGAAGCGTGATGACAGCTGGCCGAAGACGCCGACACCGAGATTGGCCTGGGTGTCATTTACATCGTCAAAGGAATCGAAGTTGAACTCGCTGCGGCCGGCACCTAACAGCAAGAAGGGTTGCCAGAAGCCTTTGGCTTCGGTCGGCTTAAAGAGGACATTGCCCCAGAAAGCACTGGAATCGTCACTACCCGTCTGACCGCCAATGTCGTAGTCAAACTCGTATGAACCATAGAGCACTTCGACTATGAAACGATCTGTGATCGGAAAACCGACGATGCCCGTCAGCCCAGCCTCTTCATCGTCTATGCCCAGACCGTCAGGGGCCGACATGTAACCGACACCCGGGGTGATGTAGACCTGGCCTTCATTTGGGCCTTGATAGCTTCCTTCAGACCAGGCGCTAGTACTTACGCCAAGCATTGCCAGAACCACACCGACAACGGTGGCATGGCGCCACAGTTGGATAGATTTCATTAGATATCTCCTTGTATCTCTATCGCGTAAAACCGTTCGCGGTGGGGGTTTCAGTGTTCACGAATGCGTACCAAGCGGTGTCCATGCAGCATCGGCACTGTGTCGTGGCCCGATTGAACCACGTGCCCCTCTTATAACGGCGGCTAGGGTAGGCCATGGCTGTGGAGATGTACAACCTAAATCTGGCGCATAGAAAACCGCCGACCTGGAGAGGTGGTCGGCGGTTGGAGTCGACCTCAAAGAGGTCTCAAGGGGATAGAGATTGCCTTGTTAAAGGCACGTAACCTCTCGGCTACGGTGCCCACTATCCTCCAAAGCTGTTTCGCCCAGATTTCCTGCAACAAAAGTTTTGTTTCCGTCTGTTTCCGTCTGCTTGAGAGAAACTTGAGGAACACTGAATTTGTCCCAGATCGACCAGAATAAGCCGCATTTCTCGCATTTTACTTCAGAATTAGTAGGTTGCAGGCTCTGCGACCAAGGCAGGCTGAAGTTCCAGGACTGCAACGGTGCCCCGGGGCGATGATTGCAAAGCAATCTGCCATCCGTGGGTCTGACACAGCTGGGAAACAATTGCCAAACCAAGCCCGCTGCCACCGGTGGAAGTTCCCCTGGAACCGTCCAGGCGAAAAAACGGTTGGAATACGGCTTCGAGATGTTCCTCGGGAATGCCCGGTCCACGGTCCGCGATCATAATATTCGTAGCCCGGACGTGAATGGCCACCGGCGCTGCGGCCTCAGAATCCGTGTGGCCACCATGCTGCATGGCGTTTTCCAACAGATTCGACAGCACGCGTCGCAGAGCTCCGGGTGCTGCCAGCAATCCTCGGGGCGGTGCCACTTCGATCGTCAGAGCAACGTCGCTGTCGTAGCTGTCGAGCAGATCTTCCAAGAACAGTGGCAAGTCCACCGGCTGTGGTGACTCTTGGGTACCTCTGGCGAATTGCAGCGCATCGCCGATTAGTTCGTCCATCGCAGTGAGGTTGCGCGCCATGCGTGCAACGAGGGTTGGGTCGGTGTCATCCGGAAGTAGCTCGAGCGCTAAGCGCATCCGCGCCAGGGGTGTTCGCAAGTCGTGGGAGATACCTGCCAGCAGTGTCGTCCGGTTAGTCAGCAGTTGGGAGATATCCCGCGCCATGGTGTTGAAGTTCCGCGCCAGAGAAACCAGCTCCTTCGGCCCCTGCTCGGGTAAGGGCTCGAAATCCTGCGCCCCGCGAAAACTCTCCGCCCGTTCAGCAGCCAGTACCAAAGGCCGCGTCACTCGGGTCACAATGAACAGCGAAGTTACGAAGACTACCGCTCCGCCCAGCCCAATGATGAACATCGCCGAGTACAGCGGCTGAATTTCCTGAAATCGCGGCGACAATCCGATCTGTAGTTGCTGCCCACCCATGGGCACATTGACCCATAGCAACTCATCGGATTGCAGCAAAGCAACCGGCTCATCCAATCGTTCAGATAACCTAATGGCTAACAGGTCTACATATAGATTGGATTCTTCGAACAGCGGCAGCGAGCGCACATCTTCACTGAGAATTAGATCATGGCTCTGGGCCATCTCCAGCTCAAAAGAAGGTCGCGCATCCGGCGGCAACTCAACCCAGGTCTGCGCCGCGAGTACCACCAGCGCGGCTTCGTCATCCGCAGAGCGCTGGGCGATGGGCTCAATCACGAAATAAAACAACGCCAAGATCGCGATCAATACAATGAGCGCTGCGCTAATCGCCAGCGTTAGGTTGGTCCGTGCCAGGAGCGAGGAGCTGCCCCTGTGTAGGCTCATCGCAACTTATCCGTTGCCGTCGGGACAGAACATATAGCCTTTGCCCCAGATCGTTTTGATGTACACAGGCTGCGCCGGATCGACCTCAATCTTGCCGCGCAGTCGGGTCACTCGCACATCAATGCTCCGATCGAACGGCGAGCGCTCGGCGCCCGTCAATAGATCAAGAATGCGGTCGCGATCCAGCACTTTGTTCGGGTGGTTTACTAAAATCGTCAATAGGTCGAATTCGCCAGAGGTCAACGCAACGACTTTGCCATCCTGGCTGAGTTGGTGCGCTGCAAGATCGAGAACGAATTCTCCAAAAACGAACTGTTGCGCCGGCTCGCCAGTTTCGGCGCTCTGGCCTCGAACGCGGCGCAACACTGCGCGGATGCGAGCCAGTAGCTCTCGGGGATTAAATGGCTTACCGAGATAATCGTCAGCGCCGACTTCCAAGCCAACGATTCGATCGATGTCATCGCCCTGAGCGGAGACGATGATGATGGGAATATTGCGTTCGCTTTTCAGGCGACGAGCAATCGACAGGCCATGTTCACCAGGCAACATTAGATCTAGCACCACCAGATCTGCCGTGTGCTCACTTAAGTAGGCGTCCATCGCCTCACCGGAATCCACAGCGGCAACATCAAAGCCCTGCTTTTGCAAGTAGGCAACAGTCAGCTCTCGCAACTCTTGATCATCGTCAACAACGAGCAAGGCACCGCCTTCTACTTCAACGGCATCTGTCACAGAAAGTTACTGAGGTTGCGCCGCATCAGACGCATCGACGGCGTCTGCTGCAGGCTGAAGATTCCGCGGCACCAGAATGATCCGGCGCCGAGCTGAGCGCTGTTCAAAGCCAACCCCGAACGGTCCGCTGGCGACCTGCACGGCATCTGAACGCGGCTTTGACTTTGATTTTGCTGCGGGTAAACCTTGCAACGGTGCCTCGGGCCTTGATCGCAGACGCACAACTCGAGTTTCGATGGTCACAACACTGCCATCGGCTTGTCGCACTCGGCGACCAAAGCGCCGCTCTGAACGAATTTGCAAGCTGCCAGAGGCCCGGGTTCGACCCTGGGGTTGGCGCGACATACGCTGTTGCATTTCCTTGAGCAAGACTCGGCGGGTGGCCGGTGACAAGGTATCCCACTCAGCAGCCAGCGTCGTCAGCGCCTGGTCACTGTGCTGGCTCATATCTAACCCTTGGGCCTCAGCTTGCGCCTGCTGCGCAAAAACACAGGCCAACAAACAAGCGCACAACAACACGCCCAAGCGCTCACGACTGAAGCGCTGAAGGGTCGACCGGGTTCCGGCAAATGGTGTTGGAGAACTGAGCAAAAGCAGTGGAATACGCTGGTTGGGAGATGTTGGGGCCACATTGTCATGATGGGCTGTTTCAACACCATTTCATAGTAGTTTCATTTTGTAACTCGATCGGTCGGACAACCGATCGGAGTGCGCCAAGGCCGACATAAGCTGCATCGCCTACCTTGGAGCGTGCCCGGCGAACGCCTGGCACTCGGCCAACTTTTGGCCAGGTCTTCGACCGCTTCGAACAAGCCAGCGGCGCCTTGGCCGCCCCCGATGCACACGGTCACAACGCCATACTTCTTGTTGTGTCGATTGAGCTC
>JBPCXR010000090.1:0-31666 GCA_051027215.1 Pseudomonadales bacterium
CACCAGCACTCCTCGGTCGGCCTGGGGCGCCACCGCAGCAGCGCCAGGCACCACCACGCCCACCACGGGCACCGGGGCATACGCACCTTGCAGCAGTGGCAATGCTGCCGCAGACGCGGTGTTACAAGCCACCACCAAAGTTTTTATGCCACGATCGATCAACACCTGGCCGGCCTGGAGCGCATAGCGCTGCACCGTAGCGGGACTCTTGGTGCCATAGGGCAGGCGGGCGGTGTCGCCAAGGTAGAGAAACGTTTCGTTGGGCAACAGCGTGCGTAACGCCCGTAGCACGGTCAGTCCGCCGACACCGGAATCAAACACCCCGATGGGCGCTGTTGGATCATTCATAGGGGCGCGATTATGAACCGCATGGGTCTGTCTCGTCAGTGCAAAGCCAGTGCAATCAACTGCCGCTACGGCGCAGCCAGTTCACCATTTTGCCGAGCCGACCCTTTTGATTGTCGTCGTTGGCGGCTTCGGTCGCATGCTGCCCAAATTGAATGGGTTTTTCGGGGATGTCTACCACCGGCATGGTCTGCGACTGATTAGTGCGCAGCGCTTTGATCTTCTTTTCGATGATCAGGTCTTCTTTGCGCTTCTGCTTGAAGGCTGCGGCCATATCGACGCCGCAACGGGCGCAGTGGCTGCTATCTAGCTGCAGATGACTACAGCGTGGGCACTCTAGATGCGCAGCGGTAATGTCACGCAGGGTGTGGTCTGTCGCACCGAGATCTTTCTTGTAGGTGGCAAGTGCTTTGTCGGCAGTTTTGGCTTCGAGGTTTTTGATCCGACAGAGAGCGCCGAGATCGCTCATGCGAGTCTGCATCGACATAGCGTCTTCTTCACTCAGCTGGCTCTTCAGCACAACCGTGCGACCGCTGAACAATGCTTGGCTCTTGCGCGCATCAACGCCCAATTCCCGGGCAAGGTTGGCCTGTACGGCTTCCTGCACCGCACCTTCGACTAACTCGCCACTAAACAACACCTGATAGCTCGCCATCTTGCTCTCCGCTACAACGTCCAGCAGGTCCCGCGCGCTAAGTCAGGACTGTCCTTATCGCAGCCGTCTGCCGCGCTTGGCTGCCAATCGCAGCCGTAGAGCGTTCAAACGAATGAAACCGCTGGCGTCCGCCTGATCATACGCTCCCGCATCGTCTTCAAACGTGACCACGTTGGCATCGTAAAGGCTGTCAGCCTCGGAGCTTCTGCCAAGCACGCTGACAGCGCCTTTGAACAGCTTGAGGCGCACCGTGCCGTTGACCACGGCTTGAGTCTGGTCAATCAAGGCCTGCAGCGCCAAGCGCTCAGGAGACCACCAGTAGCCGTTGTAAATCATCTTGGCATAGCGCGGCATGAGCTCGTCTTTCAAATGGGTCACCTCCCGGTCCAGGGTGATTGACTCCATGGCTCGGTGGCCTTTGAGCAAGATGGTGCCTCCGGGCGTTTCGTAGCAGCCCCGAGACTTCATGCCGACGTAGCGATTCTCGACGATGTCGTCTCGACCGACGCCATGGGCACCGCCAATCTTGTTGAGCGCGGCCAGCAGCGCTGCCGCTGAAAGAGTCTCGCCATTCAAGGCCACAGGGTCGCCTTGGCGGTAGGTCAGCTCGATCTCTGCAGCCTCGTTCGGCGCTGCTTCTGGCGCCACCGTCCAGCGCCACATGGCAGCGTCCGGCGATTGATCCGGATCTTCCAAACCACCGCCTTCGTAGGAGATGTGCAACAGGTTGGCATCCATGGAATACGGCGACTTTTCCCCGCGTTGATAGTCCACGGGAATCTGGTGCTTCTCGCAGAAGTCCATGAGAGCCTCACGGGAGGTCAGATCCCAGTCCCGCCAAGGCGCAATGACCTGGATGTCAGGATTCAGCGCATAAGCACCCAGCTCGAAGCGCACCTGGTCATTGCCTTTGCCGGTTGCGCCGTGGGCAATGGCATCGGCCCCGGTTTCCTCGGCAATTTCTACCAAGCGCTTAGTGATCAAAGGACGGGCAATGCTGGTACCGAGCAGGTACTCACCTTCGTAAACGGTGTTTGCCCGAAACATGGGGAACACGAAGTCGCTGACAAACTCTTCGGTTTGGTCTTCGATGTAGATCTGCTTGACGCCCATCGCCTGGGCTTTGGCGCGCGCCGGCTCTACTTCTTCACCCTGCCCGATGTCGGCGGTGAAGGTAATAACTTCAGCGTCGTAGGTCTCCTGCAACCAGCGGCAGATCACCGAAGTGTCTAGTCCGCCGCTGTAAGAAAGAACGATCTTGCGACTCATAGCGATTCCTCAACGAAGGTCGGTGCGCGGCGCTACTCGAACGGCTCATGGCGAGCATCGCTTAGACGGCGCAAAAAGGCCCGCAATGGTAAGGAATCATAGGCGTCGCTGCCAGCGAAGCTAGAGCCGTTGCGCAATATTGCCTGTCTGCGCGCCTTAATCCGCCGAACGGCCGGCGACCTCGTTGCCCGACAGTTCGACCCGAACTGTGGTACGGCGGTTTCGGGCTCTGGAAGCGGCCGATGCGTCGGCGGCCACTGGGTAGCGTTCGCCATGATATCGAACTCGCAGCAATGCCCTATCGACACCCGCTGCTGCCAAGGCATCGGCCACAGCGTGGGCGCGACGCTTGGACAAAGCGACGTTGGCTCGATCGGTGCCAACATCGTCGGTATAGCCGTCAACGTAGACCTGGGCTACTCGCGGATCCTGCTGCACGTAGCGCGCTACTTCTCGCAAGCGTCGCCCGGCCTTGCGCAGGATGGCGTGTTTGCCGGTGGCAAACTGCACCCGGCTGCGATGCAAAGCCAACAAGCTGCTCGGACGGCTGCCCTGCTGGCAGCGCATGAAGTCATCGTAGGCAGCCCGAAATTTTAAGACCGACAGGGTTAGCAACAAACTCGGCGCTGTGCCATAGACGCCGTTCGCCGCCAGCTGCTGCTCGAAACCCTCGTAGAAGTCCATCAACAGCCGGCTGGCCTCGGGGTTGTCTACCCCCACGCCGTAACCTGGCACGTGATCGACTCGTTGCCAGTCGCCGGTATGGGGGTAGCGAGGATGCCAACTCGGCGCTACGGTTCTGGCACTGACGCCGTGGTTGGCGAGCAAGTCTCGGCGCCCTACCAATTCGAAGCGCAACGGCAACCCCGGCCCGGCAACAAAGCGAGCCATGCCGTAATCTGCGACCGGTACTTCCAGCAAACACAGGCCTTCGCTTTCTTTAGCCTGCCAACGACCGTCCCAACGGGAGCTGAAGCGTGCCTCCTGAGGGTGCTCCGGTTCGGTTGCTGCCACG
This sequence comes from Pseudomonadales bacterium, assembly GCA_051027215.1. Taxonomy (GTDB): domain Bacteria; phylum Pseudomonadota; class Gammaproteobacteria; order Pseudomonadales; family Azotimanducaceae; genus CALHVX01. The sequence continues at coordinate 3,285 of JBPCXR010000090.1, forward strand.
GCCGTCACAGCGCTCCACGCCAGCAGCAGCCCGGCGCCATAGCGCAAGAAGTTCGGGGTTCTCATGGCCAGGCTATCGGCAACTTGCTACCGAACTTGAGGGGCTAGGGTGCAGACTGTGCGCAGATCGACTGTGCTATGGTCCTAGCATGCAGATGGCACAACGGTTCCGCGGCTTTTTACCCGTGGTCATTGATTTTGAAACGGGTGGCTTCGACCCAACGCGCCATGCACTGTTGGAGATTGCTTGCGTCTTTGTCCGCTTCAACGGCGAACAGCTAGTGCGCGGCGAGCATTTTGAGCAGAGCGTGAAACCGTTCGCCGGCTCGCTACTCGACCCAGCCTCCCTTAAAGTCACCGGCATCGATCCTGACGATCCGAATCGAGCGGCCATCGCTGAACACGAAGCGCTCGCCCAGCTGTTCCAAAAGGTGCGCAAAGTTGTAAAGGCAGAAAGCTGCCAACGCGCCATTATGGTTGCCCACAACGCCGCTTTCGATCAGGCGTTTCTAAATCAGGCCATTGTTCGCAACGAATTAAAGCGCAGCCCCTTTCATCCGTTCAGCAGTATAGATACCGCATCCCTCGCAGCCGTGGCCTACGGGCATACGGTTCTCAGCAAAGCTTGTGAACGTGCCAACATCGCCTTCGACAACCAACAAGCGCACAACGCGCTCTATGATGCCGAACGCACAGCGGATCTGTTTTGCGAAATCGTCAATCGCTGGCCCTACAGCGCTCCGGAACCTGAGCCCGCTGTCGACGAATAAGTCTGCTGCTTAGTCCTCGGCAGCTTCAGCCGGGTCAGCGTGACGCGCAGCGCAGTCTTTGATCAACGTCTGCAGCTCACCGCTTTCGTGCATCTCAGTGACAATGTCGCAGCCACCCACCAGCTCGCCGTCTACGTACAGCTGTGGAAACGTGGGCCAATTGGCATATCCGGGAAGCTCCGCGCGGATTTCAGGATTGCTGAGAATATCGACATACGCGAATCGCTCACCGCACTGAATCAGGTGATGCACTGTCTGCGCCGAAAATCCACATTGCGGCGCCTGCGGGGACCCCTTCATATACAGCAGAATCGGATTGTCGCCGATTTGCTCTTTAATCTGGTCTAACACTGTGTCGCTCATGCTGCGCACTCCAAAAGATGTTGCTGGGGCGAGTGTACCCCATCGCCAGTGGCTGGCACTATGCAGCCATCCATACAGCGGTGCCGTGAACAGCTCGATGAATCCTTGGGACACTCCGATCGATCGCCGCGGCACCAGCGCCACCAAGTGGGAAAAGTACGACGAGGCTGTGCTGCCGTTCTGGGTTGCCGACATGGATTTACCCACCCCGGACTTTATTTTGCAGGCTGTTCGGCAACGGCTGGAACACCCGATTCTGGGCTATACCAACGTGCCTGACCAACTAAACCAGGCGTTCATCGACTGCATGGCACAGCGCTACGACTGGGCGGTACACCCCAGCTGGTTGGTGTGGATCCCTGGGGTGGTTGTCGGACTTAATCTGGCCGCCCAAGCCGTGGCTCAAGCGAACGATCCGATCTATGCCATGCCACCGGTCTACTTTCCGTTTTTGGACATTGCTAACAACGCCCGGGCACAACGGGTTGACGTGCCCCTATTGGAAGCTGGCTGGCGCATGGATCTTGATGCGCTGGAGCAAAGGGCCAGCGAAACCGACCCAGCGCGCCAGCGGCTGTTGCTGCTGTGCAATCCTCAAAACCCGACCGGCCGTGCCTACAGCGAAGCGGAGCTACGCGCCCTTGGCGATCGCTGCGAACGCCACAATTTGGTGATCTGCAGCGACGAAATTCACTGCGACCTGCTGCTGGACGAGAAGGTCCGACACATCCCCATTGCCAGTCTGAACGCGGATTTGGCGGATCGCAGCATCACCCTAATGGCGCCTACCAAGACCTACAACATGCCCGGGTTGGGCTGCGCAGTGGCGATTATTCCCAATCCTAAGTTGCGCCAGGCATTCCGCTCTGCCCGCCGCGGCACAGTCTCTGGCATTACCGTGTTGGGCTATGCAGCAGGCATCGCCGCCTACCAGCAGGACCAACAATGGATCATGCAGCTGCGTGACTACTTACGCGGAAACTACCAGCGCTTAGCCAGCGTTGCCGGCTCCCGGCTGACACCCTTGCAGGCGACCTATCTGGGCTGGCTGGACGTCAGGGATCTGGCTGAGGTCGACCCAGCACGATTTTTCGAATCCCACGGCCTGGGTTTGTCCGACGGTGCTGCCTTTGGCGCACCCGGATTCGTGCGCTTTAACTTCGCCTGTCCCCGGCCTCAGCTGGAGCAGGGACTTGAGCGCTTGGCCAGAGCATTGGCCGCAATCACCGTTTGATCCGGTAATTCTGCTTTAGTAGTATCTCGCCTTTGGGGCAGCGCATTTCGATCGCTGCCTTTTTGCTTTTCGGCTACCGCACACTGAACACCTTGGCGTAACTTCCCAACCAGCGTGCCCAGCCAGAGAACACAGCGAGCCTCGAGATGAAGTCATGTCACACGTAATGCAAACCTACGGTCGCCTGCCGGTGACCTTTGTCCGCGGCGCAGGTGCCTTTGTGGAAGACGACCAGGGCAAGCGCTACCTAGATGGACTGTGCGGGCTAGCCGTTACCGGGCTCGGCCACGCTCACCCAGGCGTAACTCAAGCGTTAAGCGAGCAAGCCGGGGCCTTGCTGCATACCTCGAACCTCTACGAGATACCCGGGCAAACGCGGCTCGCGGATCGCCTCTGCGCCATGTCCGGCATGGATCGCGTGTTTTTTGGCAATTCCGGCGCCGAGGCTAATGAAGCAGCGATCAAGATCGCCCGGCTGTGGGGTAACAAGCAGTCCGATCCCAAGCACACCATCATCGTCATGGAAGGCAGCTTTCACGGTCGTACCATGGCCACCCTCACAGCCACCGGCAACCGCAAAGTTCAGGCAGGGTTTGAACCGCTGCTCAGCGGTTTCGTGCGTGCCCCCTACAACGATGTAGCGGCCATCGAACGAATCGCGAAGAACAACAACGACGTTGTAGCCATTATGGTAGAGCCGGTCCTGGGTGAAGGCGGTATCGTCGTACCAGCAACGGACTACCTGAAGAACTTGCGCCGCATCTGTGACGACAACGGTTGGTTGCTGATGCTCGACGAAATTCAAACCGGCATGGGCCGCACCGGCAAACTGTTCGCCTACCAGCACACCGGCGTGATGCCAGACGTGGTGACCACAGCCAAAGGCTTGGGCAATGGCGTACCCATCGGCGCCTGTTTAGCCCAGGGAAACGCGGCCCAAGTGCTCACCCCTGGCAGCCACGGCTCAACTTTCGGCGGTAACCCGCTGGTCTGCGCCGCGGGCAACGCCGTGCTGGACGCCTTAGAGGACGGCACCCTCATGGCTCGAGCCACAGAGCTGGGCGAGCGCATTCGTGCAGGCATCGCCGCACGATTAAAAGGCAACAACCGTGTGAAAGACATTCGCGGCCACGGCTTAATGATCGGAATCGAGCTCGGCGACGCCTGCGGCGCCCTGGTTCAAGCTGGCCTGGATCGCGGCGTGTTGTTGAACGTCGCTCGCGACAACGTTATCCGCCTGCTGCCCCCGCTAATACTCAGCAACGACGAAGCTGATACGCTGTGCGATCACATCGCGGCGCTCGTCGAAGGTCAGTAACATGGCTGCCCACGCTCACTCGCAAAGCAACGACAGCAACCCACCCAGCAGCAAGCAGGACTTTCTAACGCTGCTGGATCTGCCGGCCGAAGCCTTGCAACAGATTGTCGAAGCGGCAAAGCGTAGTCGAGTGCGACATACAGCAACGCAACTGCATCAACCGCTAATTGGCCGCACTGCGGGTCTGATTCTGGAACTGAACTCCACCCGCACGCGGGTGGGATTCGAAGCCGGCATGCATCAACTGGGTGGGCACACCGTGCTGCTGGACAGCAAAACCAGCCAGCTGGGTCGTGGTGAGCCGATTGCCGACACCGCCCGGGTGCTATCGGAAATGCTAGATGCAATCATCATTCGCACCCTGGCCCAGAGCACCGTCACCGAGCTTGCCGAGTATGCGTCGGTGCCGGTCATCAACGCCATGACGGGCAAATACCATCCGCTGCAACTGCTGGCCGACGTACAGACTTTTGAAGAATTGCGCGGCCCTATTAGCGGGGCCAACGTGGCCTTCGTGGGCGATGGCTACAATATGTGTCACTCCTACATCAACGCCGCGCGGCAGTGGGGGTTCCAGCTCAAGATCGCCTGCCCCAAAGGCTTCGAACCAGACCCCGACATTCTTGCTGCTGCTAACGGCGCGACGCTGGTAGACAGCCCCAGCGAAGCCGTGACGGACGCCGACCTAGTGGTCACTGACGTTTGGTCCTCCATGGGTCACGAAGCCGAGCAGGCCAAACGCCTGGCCGCATTCGCCAGCTACCAGGTCAACGAGGGGCTGTTGGATCAGGCGAGTAGCGATGTGTTGTTCATGCATTGCCTGCCAGCCCATCGCGGCGAAGAAATCAGCGAAACCCTGTTCGACGATCCACGCAGCGCCGTCTGGCAAGAAGCGGGGAATCGCATGCACACCCAAAAGGCACTGCTGTGTTACCTACTGGGTGTCGACCTCGGCTAAACGTCGACGGCAACCGCCTCAATGATTGAATCGCTGACACTACGGCCCGATCAAGACAGCGATCAGCCTGGTGTCCAAGCAATCGTCACCGAAGCGTTCGGTGATCGTCCAGCAGAGGCGCAGCTGGTGCAGTCGCTCAAAGCCAACGGCAACGATCGGCTCGCTACGGTGGCGCTTGCCCAGGGCAACATCATCGGTTACGTATTGGCCTCACCCATTCGCCTGGAACCCGAGCAAGCGCTTCGATGTCTCGGCATCGCCCCATTGGCGGTGGCGATCGCGCACCAACGTCAGGGCGTTGGCACTGAGTTAATGCGGTTTGTGATTGATCGAGCTCGTGCTGAGGGTATCGATGCCCTATTTCTGTTGGGCGATCCGGCCTATTACCAGCGCTTTGGCTTTCAGGCGACCCACATCGGCAATGAATATGGCGCCACCGCTGCCTTCATGGCGTTGGAGCTTGCGACCAACTGCTTAAGCGGTGTGGATGCTGTGGCGCAGTACTCACCGGAGTTTGCCGCTGCAGACGTCTAGAGGCGCAGGTCTTCCAGCAGCATCGGCCGGTCGATTTCCCAGCCCTGAGCGTAGTCCACGCCGATCTCGTCGAGTTTGTCCAACACTGCTTTGTTCTCTACAAACTCAGCAATAGTTTTCTTGCCCATGTAATGGCCGATCTCGTTGATCGACTTAACCACGGCAAAATCACCTGGGTTCTCGGCGATGCCGCGCACAAACACCCCGTCGATCTTGACGTAATCCACGGGCAGATTACGCAGGTAGGAGTAGGACGACAGGCCAGTGCCGAAGTCATCCAGAGAGAATTGACAGCCAATGATCTTCATGCGATTCATAAAGTCGATGGCGTTGTCGAGGTTGGCAATGGCTGCTGTTTCCGTAATCTCAAAGCAGACCTTGCCGGTCGGCGCTTGAGTCTTCGCAAACATTTCCAAAACGAAGTCCGGGAACGTTTCATCGTTCACGGAGTGACCCGATACGTTGATCGAGAAGCCGGCACAGTGATCCAGTCGAGCCCGATGGTCCGACATCCAGGTGAGCGTGCGTTCAATCACCCAGCGGTCAACGGTAGCCATACGATTGTAAGTTTCTGCAGCAAGAATGAAGTCCGTGGGCGGCATCATGTCACCCAACTCATCGCGCATGGTTAGGAGGATTTCATAGTGGTCACCACCATCGGTGCGGCCTTCTAGCGGCGCAATGCGCTGACAGTTGAGCACCAGGCGCTCATCGTCCAGGGCTTTATCCAACTGGGTAACCCATTCCATGATGCCGTGGCGCTGCATCATGCGGGAATCGTTGAGCTCGTACTCCTGCAGCCGATTACGACCCGCGTCCTTGGCGGAGTAACAGGCTTCGTCGGCGTGGCGCATGGCCGTGTCCACACTCTCGGTGGACGCATCCAAAAACACCAGGCCCATACTGGCCGAGAGAGTATACGTCTTACCTTCCCACTCGAAGCGCTGTGAACGAATGTCGGCTAGTAACTGCTCACTCAGTTCCCGAGCATGCGCGGTCTCAACATTTTCAACCAACACGCCGAACTCATCGCCGCCTAGACGCGAAACCTGTACCTCGCTCTCTTCACTCAGCGCCTGGGTAATCGTTGTGCCTATTTGCTTGAGCAGCTCATCACCAGCGGTGTGCCCACTGGTGTTGTTGATGATCTTGAACTGGTCTAAATCGATGTACAGCAACGCGTGCTGATCTTCGGTCGTGCGAGTGTGATTGAGTGAGGCCTCCATCACCCGCTCGAACTCTTTGCGATTGAGCAGCTCGGTAAGCTCGTCGTGGCTGGCCTGGTAGGCCAACTGGGTATGCATGTTTTCGAGCATGCGCTGGTTAGCGCGCTCCATGAGCGGCAAATCGTAGTCGTCTAGCAGGGTAATCTGCCCTTCGTGTAGACCACTGGCCATTTCTTTAAGTGCGAGCTCCTTGCTCTTCACGCCTTTGCGATTCACCAAGACGAAAGAACTGTTCTCGTCACCCACAAACGCCACCGAGAGAATCAACGGCCGGCCTTGTTTATCGCTGGTGGCGAGCCACTCACCTACTTGGATGCGGCGCGCGCGGTTCACTGCCTCAGCGAAGGTCTCCTTCGCTGCAGGGTCGGAAATGTCTTCATCGAGATCCACATCGGGCAACAGGCCATCCAGGCCCAGCACTTGGGCGGCGGCACCTTCTGGAATGTGGTGTTTGGTAACCTCTGTCTTCTCGCCGGAAGCATCGCCCACTAAAGCCGAAGACAGCTTCATGATCAGCGGCGTGCGCTTGCTCGGATCGAAAGAAATGCTGTTAAGGCCATCAACTGTCCGCTTGAGGAGCGTCTCCGCCGGCACATAAGCATCGTCGGCAACATCGATGTCGCCATTCAGCTGGCCCTTGAGCTGGTCAACCAGAGACAGGGCATCGCGCCATTCGTTGCTGTCTTTGCCATGGCGTAGATGCGTGTGCACCAGCAGATTGCGCCAACCTGGATTCAGCAATTCGGTAAGGAGCTCCGGCACATCCTGGCCTTCGATTTTGTCGGCAAGCTCGTTAACCACCTGTTTGCGGGCACGCGCCAGCTTTTGCTGACCTTCGCTGGCTCGAACTGTACGTTCGATGTTGCCGCGGTAGGCCTTAGTCTGGCGGTCGATGAGCGGGTTCAGCTCATCCACCACCTCATCGAATACTTCGGGATTGTCGTCATATTCATGAACGACGCGCTCTAGCAGTTCGTCAACGCGTTTGCCAACTTCGCGATCGATGCCGACCTTAGCGTCTCGACTGTTGCCGAGCCGCGCCAACTGGTTAAGCATGCGCACCGCGCCGTGGGGTGAGCTGGGATCGGATTCTAAGAATGCGGGATCTCGGGTAGCGAGCTTGTGCAACGTTAGCTCTAGGCGCTTCACCCATTCGCGAATGCCTTCGGTGATGAGTCGGTCGCTCTCGATGGAGTCGACCAGATTTTCCATGACATCCAGGGTATCGAAGGATTCTTCAGAGAATGCTTTGTTGCCGTGACGATGACGCAGCACTTCCATCAAGCGCGGCTTGAGACGTGTATCAGACAGTTGGCTGTCACCGAGCTCGGATTCCAGCGCCGCTAACGCTTCTAAGATTTCTTGACTGTCGAACAGCTCGTGCTCGGGTGTGCCCATGGGGGCCAGCATCTCTTCCCGCGGTCGGCCTAGCAGCTCGCGAGCTTGGCGGTTTATGCCGAGCATGTTGCGTGCGGTGCTGTACGCACGCGGGTGGCCCGCCGGCTCTGCAAAGGGATTGAAGTCAACGCGCGACGTCAGCACACCGTCAGCAGCCATAGCCGCTTCGCGCACCGCGCCATCCATCTGCTCGTAGGCCGCTGGGTCGACCTTTACCCCAGAAGTCGTGCGTCTGATCTGGCCGCGGGTAAGATTGTCACGCAGTTGCTCGAGGGAAGGGAACGCACCGCTTTCTTCAAGCACCTGATTCAGGGCGCTGTAGAGGTTGCCCAGAGCTTTCTGCATAACCATGCTGAAGCAATCGAAAACGTCCTCTCGCACTTGGCGGCGTAAGTTTAACGGCTTGATTGCATCATCGAATGCCCAAGCGATTGACGCGGGTCCAACGGGCACAACGTCTTTGTGGGTCCACGGCTTGGCGATCAAGCCCAGCTGAGCCCGCAGATCCAGCAGCAAATCGGTAAAGCGATTTTCTGCTTTCGATATCATCTCGGCGACGCCCAACCATTCTTCAAACTCGTCGGTGTCGACCAATTCAAGTTTAGTGGTGCTGCCGGTTTCACGCTTGCGTCGGCGCTCTACCACAGTTTCGAAGTCCGACACGGTTTCGATCTGACTGAGCACCGATTGCGAAAAGGTCTCGCGCACGCTTTGCTCGGATTTTTCCAACGCGTCCAGACCTTCAAAATACATCATCTGCATGGCATTGGTGCCAGCATCTCGAGCCTTCACCAACAGTTGCTCTTGGGCGCTCGCAAAAAACTGATTGCCCAGGCGCTGCAAAGCACGCTGGGTAATGGCATAGACTTTCTTTCGTATGCCTGCAGCCTGGGTGGCCGTCAACCGGCGATCCCGTAGATCTCCGCCTGCGGTTTTCTTCGCGGAAGCTTTGCTCGCCTTCTTGCCTGCAGGTTGCTTCTTCGCTGCGGGTTTGTCGCCGGCTGCTTGCGCTGGCGGTTTTGCCGCGGAGCTGGAAGTCTGCCCAGGTGGCTCTGCTTCGAACAGCTCAATGTCGTCGTCTGCTGCTTCAGCGGGATCCATCGAAGTGGTTACCCCACGCCCACCGTTGTCTGCAGTGCTCGCCTCTTCGTAGGCGGCTTCGGCATCGTCGTCTTCTTCTTCGGCATCAGGATCAATCGCGAGACCCGTGGCTACGGAAAACGCGTGCAGAGTGTTGTAGGCGTCCGGCGGAATTCCCGTAGGAAACTGCACGCCAATACCTGTACCTCCATCCAACACCCGAGCAACCGTAGCCTGGGTGCGGAAATGGCGGTGGCCCTCTTTCGAGGCTACTGAGAAGTGTAGAGAAACCACATCCCCGGGATTTACCGAGTCTGCGTCGATGGAATGGCCACGGCTACCTGTTAGTAGCATGCCCTCTTGACAGAAATCGCGGACATGACACAGCCAGGAACGCCCCTCGGGGGGGTGCATTAGGGCCGATAGGGAAATCGGCTGACGATAAAACCGTCGACGTTCCAACGCTACAGGGTCCTTTCTGTCTGGCGTGATGGCGGCAACATACCTGATCTGCTACAACCGCGCATCCGGCAAACCGTGAACCCTGTAGGGTCTTGATCCCTAGGTCTGGCAGCAAGACCCACTTCGAGGCCGGCTTGTGAACCAACGCACACTGGGCGGCAGTCACTGCTGGCTGCGGGCCCGTGCCACCGCTGCTGCCCAGCGAGCCAATTCCTGCTCGCGCTGACCCCGAGAAATGGCCGGTTCGAAGGCTTTTTCCTGGCGCCACATATTCGCCATGTCTGTCAGGGACGATAACGCACCACTACCTACCGCAGCCAGCATCGCTGCCCCAAGTGCGGTGGTTTCGGTGACCGCCGGGCGCGCGACCGAGCGCTCTAGTAGATCAGCGACGCGCTGACAGAACCAATCGTTCACCACCATGCCACCATCAACACGCAATGGGCCCGGTGTTGCCCCGTCTGTGACCATCGCACTGTTCAAATCAGCCGCTTGCAGGGCGACCGCATCTACCGTGGCTGTGATGATCTGATCCGCTGTGCTGTCGAGTGTTAGGCCAGTGATCAATCCGCGAGCATCGGGATCCCAGTAAGGGGCACCCAGGCCAGTAAACGCCGGTACCACAGTTACCCCACCACTATCGCCACCGGTGCGCGCTGCCGCAGCCTCGGTATCGGCCGCCGCATCGATTAGCCCCAACTGATCCTGTAGCCACTTGATGGCAATGCCAGCCGCGAACACGCTGCCTTCCAATGCGTACGTAGGTTGGCCGCCCAGGCGGTAGGCGACTGTGGCGAGCAGGCCTTGAGTGGACGGATGCCAGCTGGAACCGGTATTGGTCATGGCAAAACAGCCAGTGCCAAAGGTGCATTTGCTCATGCCAGGGGTTAAGCATCCCTGCCCTACCAAGGCCGCTTGTTGGTCACCGGCAACGCCACAGATGGGTATGGGCGCGCCAAACCAGTGCTTATGGGCAATCCCAAAATCTGCTGCGCTGTCGAGTACCTGGGGCATAAGGCCCAGTGGCACCCGCAGCAGAGCGGCCATTGCCTCACTCCACTGTTGTCGACCGATATCGAACAGCAAGGTGCGACTGGCATTGGTGGCATCGGTCACGTGCCGTGCGCCTTTGGTCAGGCGGTGAATCAGAAAGGTGTCTACCGTTCCCGCTTGAAGCTTGCCTGCTTCTGCCCGGGTGCGCGCATCTGGCACATGATCCAACAACCAAGCCAGCTTCGTGCCAGAAAAGTACGGATCAAGGCGCAGCCCGGTTAGCGCTGCGACCTGCTCCTGATGCCCAGCCGCTTCGAGCTTGGCGCAGACTTCAGCCGTGCGCCGATCTTGCCAAACAATCGCGTTGTGTAACGTGTCAGCAGACGCAGCATCCCACAGTAGGGTGGTTTCACGTTGATTGGTAATCCCTATGGCAGCAATGTCGGCGGCCCGTAGACTGGCTTGTTTTAGGCCCTCCCGGCCAGCAAAAAGCGTGGTCTGCCATAGCACTTCGGGGTCCTGCTCAACCCATCCGTCGGCCGGAAAATGCATATCAAACTGTTGCTGTCCAAGGCCCCGGATCTGGCCATTGCTATCAAAAACAATGGCCCGGGAACTAGATGTGCCCTGATCAATGGCTAAAAAGTACTTCTCGGTCATAGATTCCCCAATTTTGCTGCATCAACAGCCTGTTCCGGAGTGTTTACAGGTTTTCCACAGGTCGTGCCCAACCTTGTTCATAGGCTTGTTACGACCCAAAGTTATCCACAGCTTGTCCACCGCTTATTCACAGATGTTGTCGATTTTGCGCCAAAGTTATCCCCAAAAGACGCCCTTAAAATGGCCTCTCAGACTGCTTGCAAAGCCTCCTCGACCGCATTATCTTGTGCTTTCTCCGAGGAATTACCCCCACATATAGGGTTTAAGACGCTTTTCAGCCGTTTACTTGTCTTCAGTTGTCCTAGGGTGCACTGATCAAGTTGCAGTTTCGGCATAAGGATATGCCTCCCAGAGTCATGTCCTTGTCTGGCGCCTCCTCTTGACGTTCAAAGATCCTTTGAAAAGAGATCCTTTGAAAAGAGAATCTTTGAAAATAGAGGCTTCGAAAGAAGACCCGAATGAGCGGTACTTAAGCAGCTAAACGGCTTCAAAAATACAACGAGATCCGGGTCAAGTATCTTGACCAGAGAGCGCTACGGAGAGCGCTTTCACTATAAACCGGGGCGGCCTCTTCAACAGGCCTGGCACCCCAGTCACAAATGACTCTTTAAACGACTCTTTAAACAAGAGCTCTTATAACAAGAGGGAGGGGAACGGCCCAGTGCCGGGAGCCCTCCTGCGGGAGATTTATCGCCTTATGCAAATTGATTCAGCGCCACCAGCAGTGCCTTCCGGCAGCGCGAATGGACTTACCAGCAGTACGGAAAATGCTCGCCCCACTCTTTCGGCGGCGATCAGCGCCACTGCTCCGGGGCAACTCAAAGTCATCAAACGCAACGGCACTGTGGTGCCCTACACCGACGACAAGATCGCCGTTGCGCTCACCAAAGCCTTCCTAGCAGTAGAGGGCGGCACGGCTGCCGCGTCACCGCGCATCCGCGAGTTGGTTGCCACGCTTACCCAACAGGTCAGCAACACGTTCCGACGCCGCCTAGCTACTGGCGGCACCATGGACATCGAAGAAATTCAGGACCAGGTTGAATTAGCGCTCATGCGCTCGGGGGAACATAAGGTCGCTCGCTCCTACGTACTCTACCGAGCGGAACGTGCCCGGCTACGAGAAGAAGCCGCGCCCAGTACCGACGCCGCACCCGCGATCTCTGTCACCCTTGCCGACGGTCAAAACGTGCCGCTGGACCTGGACCGACTAAACCAAGTGGTACTGGATGCCTGCGCCGATCTGGCGGACGTCAGCGCAGAGCGCATCATCAGTGAAGCCATGCATAACATGTACGACGGCATCAGCATTCGCGATGTTGCCACTTCACTCATGATGACGGCTCGCACGTTGATCGAAGAAGAGCCGAACTACAGCTACGTCACTGCCCGCTTGCTGCAAGATGAGCTGCGCGCCGAAGCGCTGACCTTCCTCGGCGTGCTACCCCAGGGCCAACGCGCCACTTACACCGACATGGCGATGCTCTACCCCCAAGCGCTCAGCGCCTTTGTAGATCGTGGCGTCGCTTTGGAATTGTTGGACCCCGTACTGAAGACTTTTGACCTGACCCAGTTAGGGGCGGCATTGAAACCCGAGCAGGATCAGCAGTTTGGCTACCTGGGGCTGCAGACCCTGTACGACCGCTACTTCATTCACTGCGACGACGTGCGCTTCGAGCTACCACAGATTTTCTTCATGCGCGTGTCTATGGGTCTTGCTGCCCGGGAAGATCACCCGAACGAGCGGGCCATCGAGTTCTACAACTTGCTGTCTTCGTTTGACTACATGAGCTCGACACCCACGCTGTTCAACGCCGGCACGCTACGTCCGCAGTTGTCTTCCTGTTTCTTGACCACGGTGCCCGACAAGTTGGATGGCATTTACGGCGCCATTAAAGACAACGCCATGCTCAGCAAATGGGCCGGCGGGTTAGGCAACGATTGGACACCTGTACGGGCACTTGGCTCTTACATCAAAGGCACCAACGGCAAGTCCCAGGGCGTTGTGCCCTTCTTGAAGGTGGTGAACGACACTGCGGTCGCGGTAAACCAAGGCGGCAAACGCAAGGGCGCAGTCTGCGCTTATTTAGAGAGTTGGCACCTAGACATCGAAGAGTTCCTGGAGCTGCGTAAGAACACTGGCGATGACCGCCGTCGCACTCACGACATGAACACCGCCAACTGGATCCCGGACCTGTTCATGAAGCGGGTCACCGACGATCAAGATTGGACCCTGTTCTCTCCCAGTGACTGCACCGATCTGCATGACTTGTACGGCAAAGCATTCGAGAAGCGTTACGGCGAATACGAAGCTATGACCCAGACCGGTGAGCTGAAGCTGTTCAAACGCCTGCCAGCCAAAGACCTGTGGCGCAAAATGCTCTCTATGCTGTTTGAAACAGGCCACCCCTGGATCACCTTCAAAGACAGTTGCAACGTCCGCTCGCCACAGCAACATGTGGGCGTTGTGCACTCATCGAACTTGTGCACCGAGATCACGCTGAACACCTCGGAAGAAGAGATTGCCGTATGCAACCTCGGCTCCATCAACATGGTGCAGCACATCGAAGACGGCAAACTCAACACCAAGAAGTTAAAGAAGACCATTCGCACTGCCGTACGCATGCTCGACAATGTCATCGACATAAACTACTACTCGGTTGAACAGGCACGAACTTCCAACATGCGTCATCGACCGGTGGGCATGGGTATCATGGGCTTCCAGGACGCGTTGTATCAGCTGCGCCTACCCTACGCCTCAGAGGCTGCCGTGGAGTTTGCTGATCGCTCTATGGAAGTGATCAGCTACTACGCCATCGATGCGTCCAGCAAACTCGCCAAAGAACGGGGCAGCTACCAATCGTTCCCTGGCTCGCTATGGAGCCAGGGCATATTGCCCATCGATTCGCTGAAGAAGCTCAAGGCCGAGCGCGGTAATGACTACCTGGATGCAAATCTCGATGAGCGCCTGGATTGGAACAAGCTGCGCGAGCGGGTTAAACGCAATGGCATGCGTAATTCCAACGTCATGGCCATCGCACCGACAGCGACCATTGCCAACATTACCGGCGTCTCTCAATCGATCGAGCCCACCTACCAAAACTTGTACGTTAAATCGAACCTGTCCGGCGAGTTCACGGTAGTGAATCCGTTCATGGTGCGCGATCTTAAAGAGCGTGGCCTGTGGGACAGCGTCATGGTCAACGACCTCAAGTACTTCGACGGCAGCCTCGCCGCCATTGATCGCATTCCCGACGAGCTAAAAGACCTGTACGCCACGGCGTTCGAAGTCGAGCCGCGTTGGCTGGTAGACGCCGCCAGCCGCCGACAGAAGTGGATCGACCAGGCTCAGTCCCTGAACCTGTATATGGCCGGCGCTAACGGTAAGAAACTCGACGTGACCTACCGCATGGCTTGGCTGCGCGGACTCAAGACCACCTACTACTTGCGTGCTCTGGGCGCCACCAGCGCCGAGAAATCGACCCTGGACCGTAGCTCATTGAATGCAGTGAGCGGCTCAACAGCAACGGCAAGCAATGCCAGCGTTGAAGCTGCACCGGCTGCGAGCGCAGAAGCCACTGCAAGTACGGTTGCCAGTAGCGATTTGGAACTGGAGTTGGGCGCAGCGGCCGAAGTGCCCCAAGCCTGCTCCATTGACAACCCCGATTGCGAAGCGTGCCAATAAGAGGATATTCACATGTTAAGTTGGGACGATTACAAAGAAGAACAGCAGCGCAAGCAAAGTTTGGCATCTGCGCCAGCGCTAGAGATCAGCGTCGACATTGATGACGACGATGACGAAGAGATTGAGCTGCGCGACATCGCGCCCCAGGCCGAAGTTGCTGCCGTACCCACCACCCCGGTGGTAGAAGTGGCCGCACCAACAAAGCCCGTTGCTGCAGTGATTGAACCGGTTACCGAACCTGCGGCAGCCGTTGCCCAAGCGCCGGCCAGTACCGAGGTCGCTGCAGGCATTGCTGCTTCCATTGGCGAAGCCAGCGGTGAACGCGTCACGGTAGATCAAAAAGCCATGATCAACTGTCGCGCCGATCTGAACCAACTCGTGCCGTTCAAGTACGAGTGGGCCTGGCAGAAATACTTAGACGGTTGCGCCAATCACTGGATGCCCCAAGAGGTCAACATGACCGCGGACATTGCCCTGTGGAAGTCCGAAGATGGTCTTACTGACGACGAGCGTACGGTAATTAAACGCAGCCTCGGGTTCTTCTCTACCGCAGACTCGCTGGTGGCCAATAACTTGGTGTTGTCGGTGTATCGACTGATCACCAACCCCGAGTGCCGCCAGTACCTGCTGCGTCAGGCGTTCGAAGAAGCCATCCACACCCACGCCTACCAATACTGTATTGAGTCATTGGGTATGGACGAAGGCGAGATCTTCAACATGTACCACGAAGTCCCAGCAGTGGCGAAGAAGGCTAGCTGGGCGCTGAAGTACACCAAAGCCATTGCCGATCCGCAGTTCACCACTGGTACGGTAGAGACCGACAAGATGCTGCTGAAGAACCTGGTGGCCTACTACTGCGTGCTCGAAGGCGTATTCTTCTACTGCGGTTTTACGCAGATCCTGTCTATGGGTCGCCGCAATAAAATGACGGGCACCTCTGAGCAGTTCCAGTACATCCTGCGGGATGAGTCCATGCACGTGAATTTTGGCATCGACGTCATCAACCAGATCAAACTGGAAAACCCGCACCTGTGGGACGAGCAGATGAAGACCGATTGCCGTGACATGATCTTAGAGGGCATGGAACTGGAGATTGCCTATGCCCAAGACACCATGCCACGCGGTATATTGGGCATGAACGCCAACATGATGGCCGACTACCTGCGCTTCATCGCCAATCGGCGACTGGCACAGATCGGCTTACCGGAAGCCCACCCAGGCATGAAGAACGCCTTCCCCTGGATGAGCGAAATGATGGATTTGAAGAAGGAAAAGAATTTCTTCGAAACTCGGGTAACGGAATACCAAACCGGCGGAGCGCTCAGTTGGGACTAGGCGTAGACATCAGATAAAAAGAACTCGAGGGGGTCGAGAGTCGGGCCGCTGGCAACGAGATGTTGCTAGCGGTCTTTTTCGTTGTGTTATTCGCGGCCAGGGCTAAAGCAGCTACCTGTAACCGCGCCTCGGACTACTTCATAATGATTTCGCGCATTCGATACTGACCGGTAATGGTACGCACATTCGGATAGCTCTTAGAGATCTCACTGCTCTCTTCTTGGCGCTTCTCTCCCCACTTTTTCATGAAGGCCTGGTAGCGCTTTTTCGATGGCTCCAAGTCCGCGCCACTCTTGTATTCGATGGTCAGCACCAAATTGAATTCACCGCTTTGCGGCAGATCACTGGCGTAGATGTGGAAATCCTCGATGTGGCCGAGATCCTTCGCAATGTTGTTCGACTCAACCCAGGTTTGCTTTAAGCCTGCTAGGTAAACGTCTGCCATGTTTGCGTCTACTTTAACTGTCGTCATGGAAAATACCGACTCGCCTAAGTCGTAGTCTTTGTAGACTTCGAGTTCTGCAGTGGCGTTCGCGGCAAACAGCACCGCCACCATGGCGATCCATAGTCGATTTCTCATATACCCTCCCAATTTACGGTACCGCTGTGATGGCGGCGTACGATTAGTATGAGCTGCATGGTAGTTGATGTGAAGCATATACTCAGCGGTCAAAGACGGTTGCCGAGTGAGGCCACACAACACAAAATGTCAGGAACCGTTCATTCACTCCAACAGTAGGTCAGCTATGGGACATCCGGATCACTGTGCCTTACCCAGGTCAGAGTTTGTAAGAGTTTTCCTCGCACTCTCCACTCTGCTCTTTATCGCACTGCCAAGCCAAGTCTTGGCCGATGCATTTCCCAGTGACAAGGAACAGCGCTACAGCGTTAACGGTCTCGAAAAACCAGCCCGTATTCAGATCGACGAGTGGGGCGTACCTCACATCTACGCCAACACCCACTACGATGCGTTCTTCGTGCAAGGTTTTAACGCCGCCCGTGATCGACTCTGGCAAATAGACCTGTGGCGCCGGCGTGGCCTTGGTCAACTCTCCGAAGTCTTCGGTGAACGCTACCTAGAACAAGACCAGGCTACCCGAACCTTCCTCTACCGCGGCGATATGTACCGTGAGTGGCTGGCCTACGGCAACGACGCGAAGCGAATTGCCACCGCGTTCGTCGCCGGCATTAACGCCTACATCGAACAGATCAAACAGAACCCGGATCTACTGCCGCTAGAGTTTGGCTTGTTGGACTACCAGCCTGCGCGTTGGTCCGCCGAAGACGTCGTGCGGATTCGCAGCCATGGCCTGTGGCGCAACGTCGTGACCGAAGTCCGCCGGGCACGGATCCATTGCCAACTCGGCGCGGAAGCCACCCGTGTATGGAAGGTGTTAGAACCGCGTTGGCGCACCCGCCTGCCAGTTGGTTTTGACCCCTGCACAGTTCCAGATGACGTACTGGACACCTATTTGTTAGCTAAAGCGCCAGTACGCTTTGACGAAGCCGCCGGAAAGCTCACCACATCGCTGGCTGAAGCGGATGCTGATATCCAGCAGTTTGGTAGCAACAACTGGGCAGTAGCGCCCTCGCGTACGACCACGGGTCGCCCAATTCTCGCCGACGATCCACACCGCGGTCATGCGGTGCCGTCACTGCGCTACATCGCCCACCTCAAAGCACCAGGACTGAATGTGATCGGTGCTGGCGAACCCGCCCTTCCAGGCATCTCCATTGGTCACAACGAGCGCATCGGCTTTGGATTGACCATCTTCCGCATTGACCAAGAAGATCTGTACGTGTACGTGAAAAACCGGGGCGGCTACTTCTACAACGGACAACCCGAAGAGGTCCGAATCGAAGAAGAACTCATCGGCGTTCGCAACCGCCCGGAACAACGCGTCGAACTGCGCTTTACTCGCCACGGTCCTGTCGTGTTCGAGACCGCCAAACACCTGTTTGCCATACGCGCTGCCTGGCTCGAGCCCGGCATGGCGCCTTACTTCGGCAGCGTCGAATACATGCGCGCGGAAAACTGGCGCAGGTTTCGCGAATCGCTAAACCGCTGGGGCGCGCCCTCAGAGAACCAGGTATACGCCGACATCGACGGCAACATCGGCTATAAACCGGCAGGGTTATTCCCCAATCGCGGCAATTGGGATGGTCTGTTGCCAGTGCCCGGCGATGGCCGCTACGAATGGCAGGGGTTTTTCGACATGGATGTGCTGCCGGTGGAGTACAACCCGGAGCGTGGCTACGTGAGTACGGCAAACGCGATGAACTTGCCAAAGGGTTACCCCATTGCGAAATATCCTATGAGCCTTGAATGGTCAGCGCCTTGGCGGCACCGCCGTTTGAAGGAAGTGCTGGCTAAAGAATCGAAGCACAGCCTGGCCGATTCGACCGTATTGCAGCGGGACTATGAATCGGTATTGGCTCGAGCGCTTGTCACTCGGTTGCCGAAATCCCTCGCGAGCTCCCCGGCCCTTGAAATGCTCAGAGGCTGGTCTCAGGTCATGACTCCGGATTCCGGCGCCGCCGCGCTTTACGCTATATGGTTGCATCGACACTTCGAACCGGCAGTTGCGGAATTCCTCGCCGGGGATAAAGCAGCGCTCATCAGCCCGCTGGATACTTATTCACTCATTGCGGCAGTGAACGATTCAGAAATTTCCAAGCTTGTTGAACGGACGTTAAGCAGCGCTTGGCAGGAAGCGAAAACCTTGCTGGGTGATGACCCCGACGCTTGGCAATGGGGAACCCTGCACCAGATTCGCTTCACTCATCCGCTGCTATCCAGACACCCGAATTTGCAGGAAACCCTTGGCATGGCTGCCTTCCCTCGAGGTGGTAGTGAGCACACCACCAATAGCACGAAATTCGACCCGCAAAATTTTTTGGTGACCTCTGGGGCATCTTTTCGAATGGTGTTGGACGTCGGCAACTGGGATGCGGCGACGATGACCAACGCACCAGGGCAATCTGGGGACCCTCGGTCGCCGTTCTATGACAATCTGCTCGAAGGTTGGGCAAAAGAAGCATCTTTCCCTCTGCTATACAGCGATGAGGCAGTGCAACGAAAAACAGTCAAAGTTATACGCTTGCTTCCCGTGGGTGAGCGTGAGGATGAATAATGACTCTGGTAACAACATCATACTCATTACCGGTGTAATGGCCGCAGGCAAGTCATCGGTCGCCCAAGCATTGTCTGAACGCCTAAATCCAAGCATGCACCTACGCGGAGACAGTTTCAGGCGCATGATCGTCAACGGCCGCGTTGATATGTCTTCGGAACCCGATCAACCAGCGTTAGAGCAATTGCTGCTACGCTATAAAGCATCAGCAGAAACGGCCAAGATCTATCAGCGCGCAGGGTTTCACGTCGTCTATCAAGACACCATCGTCGGCCCAATTTTGGCAGATGTGGTAGACATGTACAGCAACGCGCCCCTATCCGTCGTCGTACTGTGTCCAAGTATTAGCACTGTTGCCCATCGAGAGGAGGCGCGCTCCAAAACCGGCTATGGCCGCGTGACCATCCAACAACTGCACAAGGCGATGGAGAAAACCCCTCGGCTGGGACTGTGGCTAGACAGCTCAGAGCAATCTGTAGCGGAAACGGTACAGTCAATTTTGGATAACTTTGATGCAGCGGAGATCACCAGCTAACTGGCTGCTAGCGGGCAATCGCCAAGCGTCAATGATTGAATGGTGCCATCGTCGTTGTGAAGTTCACCTCCTTGTTTCAAGATGGCTTAACAAAGTGTAGGAATCCTCATGGAACATTCAACTGTGGCTAGGCTTTCAAACTTCATTCCTGGCAAAAAGCATTCGGCTATCGCAGGGCAATGTAGATGAGAGGCTCTTGTGCTTGCGGTTCGATCACCTACAAGATCATCGGTAATCTGCGGGGTCCGCTGACGTACTGTCATTGCTGGCGTTGTCGTAAACACTCCGGATCGAGTTTTGGCACCACTGCCAGAATCGATCAAAAGGCACTGGCCTTTGAGACGGGGGAAGAATTGCTCAGCTATTGGGAATCTAGCCCTGGGGTCAATCGCTACTTTGCATCCTGCTGCGGATCACCCATTTACAAAACCGATCAATCCACGCCTGGTGAACTTGGCTTTCGACTCGGGACCTTGGATGAGGATCCAGGCCTAAAAGTGGCACAGCACTACATGACTGTATCGAAGGCGCCTTGGGTAGACATCGACGATGGACTGCCCCAGATCGCGGGGCCCGATGCGCCTTTCGGCAAACAACCGTAGCCGCTGGTTGCGTAGTTCGGGTGTGATTATTAAAAAATCCCGCTTGCTACGCATAGCAAATCTCGCGCTACCGATAATTGCCGGTGCGCTTGCAACCAACGTAATGAGCCTAGTCGACACCTTGATGGTTGCGCAACTAGGAGACACTGCACTTGCAGGCGTCGGTGTAGGTGGTCAGCTGTTTTTCTTGCTGCTAGCGGTCCTGCTAGGGCTCGCTGCGGGCGTACAGGCCACAGTTGCACGGCGTGTTGGTGAGGATCGCCTCGATCTTACTGGCAAAGTGCTCAACGCCGGCATTCTGCTCTCTGCATGCATAGGCGCCCTACTGGTTGCCCTCGCTTATGCACTTGTGCCCCCGCTCTTTGCATTGCTCAACGAAGATCCATTGGTCGTCCAGCAAGGCTTGGCGTATTTGACGACGAGATTCCCGTCGCTGCTCTTCATCGGCATAAACATCGCGTTCCGCTCCTATTGGATCGGCGTCAGCCAAGCCAAATGGTCAATGGTGTCAATTGTTACCTTGTCTGTCACCAACGTAATCTTCAACTACCTTCTGATCTTCGGAAACTTCGGTTTTCCCCGCCTAGAAACCGCTGGCGCTGGGCTAGGAAGCACCCTGGCAACCTTAGTGGCGCTGCTGGTAAACCTGTACTTTGCGCTGAAACTCGCGCTACCTAACAATTTTCTAAGGGGACTACCCCAGCGCGAACAGATTAAGTCCTTGCTAAGGATCTCCTATCCAGAGAGCTTGCGTCAGGTGCTTTTTTCTCTCGGCGTCGTGCTGTTCTATATATTGGTGGGCTTGATTGGAACAAGAGAACTCGCTGCTTTTCATGTCGTTATAAGCATCTGTCTAATCGCTTATCTGCCGCACCTTGGGATCGGTGGCGCGGCTACCACTTTGGTGGGCGAAGCATTGGGTCGAAAGGATGTCGACGATGCCAAATTGTGGGGGTGGCAAGTCTCTAACATGGGCCTTGTCGTGTTAACACTACTTAGCCTCGTCATCCTGGTCTTTCCACAGATATTCCTTGGCGCCTTCTTCGTTGAAGAGAACACGCTGAGATTGGCGATTCTACCGCTGCAAATTGGCGTGCTAGCTCATGTGATCACCGGGTACAGCAACATCCTTGGCTCGGCGTTGATCGGCGCTGGTGCAACGCGAGCGGTGATGCTGTGGAGCTCTTTGCTCCAATGGCTGCTGTTCTTACCCCTTCTCGGATTATCCGTTCGTCTCGGCTATGGCCTGGTTGAGGCGTTTTGGGTTTTCTTAATTTACTCCATCCTTTCGGCCTTGGCTTTTGCAGCCATCTGGCATAGAGGAAAGTGGAGCACGATCGAGTTCTAGTCTCAATGCGCAAACGTGGAACATTTTTTTGCCAGGCCCTTAATCGTTAAAACTTAGATCAATAGCTGGAGTGCTCAAATATCTGCAAAGTCGCCGTGCCTTCCTCTACCGCTCGCAAAACGACTGGCGCCAGCACGAGTTTCCCCTGAGCGTATGACTTCTAGACCGAGACGGGTTTCTTGCAGCAATGCCTCTTCGAGATCCAAGTTCCATTGTTTGTACGCGGACAGCCGATCGTTGCGCAGGCACAATTGTGGAAACTGGGCGATCTGCTCGGCGATCTCGATGGCCTGGGCCAAAGCATGTCCTGGTTCGGCCATTCGATTGGCCAAGCCCAGGCGCAACGCTTCGTCTCCGCTCACACCGCGTCCAGTAAGAATAAGGTCCATGGCATGACTGTGCCCGATTAACCGGGTCAAGCGAACGGTGCCGCCGTCAACCAGAGGAACGCCCCAGCGTCTACAGTACACACCAAAGACAGCGTTTGAAGCTGCTACGCGAAGATCCGTCCAAACCGCAAGCTCCAAGCCGCCGGCGACTGCGTGGCCCTCAATCGCCGCTATGACTGGCTTCGACAGCAGCATTCGCGTGGGTCCCATTGGCCCGTCGCCTTCTTCTCGCACTTTGTTCCCTGCGCCACCTGCAACGGCTTTCAAGTCAGCGCCAGCACAAAACGTCTGATTCGAACCGGTGAGGATGGCAACGTCGCTATTTTCGTTCTCATCAAAGTCTCTGAACGCTTGCGCTAGCCGCTGCGCGGTTGGCCCGTCTACGGCATTTCTCACCTCGGGGCGATCGATGGTAACGATGGTCGTTCGATTGCGCTGCTCAATTTGAACTGTCATCTAATCTCCTTAATCGATGATCTCGAGGTGGGTTGTCGCTTTAGCTGAGTCTACGGCGTTGATTGGCACCTGCAAGTGCGTTGGTGATGAGTTGACTATTGCACGATCGAAGAAGACGATGGCCATCCTCACTTTCCTTTGAATTAGGCAGGTTCTGTTTTGCGGCAACTCATAATGGTGCTGCTGATCGCCGTATGCGCTTTCATACTGCTCCCATTCATCGGACCAGCGCTCGGGCTCGCATCCTTTCAAGATCTTGCCGAACCTGCCGGACGTTCGGTTGCCGTTTCGGCTGGAACAATCAACGTGCACGATCACGAAGGGTCTCGGCGCGCGGTCATTCTCATCCACGGCAACCCTGGCTCAGCCCAAATGATGCGCCCACTGGCACAGGCACTAAACTCGCTGGGATATCGCGTTGTTCGCTATGACCGCATGGGCTGGGGGCACTCTGGGCAACGACCTGCACATCAACCCGCGAATCCAACCGCCCATGCACAGGACTTGATCGACCTCGTTACCGCCCTCGAGATCGCCCATCCTCTGTACGTTGGCTACTCATATGGCGGCGGTGTGCTGATGGAGGCCAATCGAATGGCTCCCGCCCTTGTTGGCGATCTCGTCTTCCTAAATAGCGTCGCTAAACGTCGTGTTCGACCCACCAGCGCTCTGGAACGGGCGCTAACCTCGCCACTCGTCATGCGTTGGGTGTTAGGCACCAACTGGACCGCAGAACAAGCCGCAACAGCACTCGAAGACATACTGATGTCTCCGGAGACTCCGCCTGAGCGAGAGATAAGTGAATTGTTGGCATCTCTGGCTCTTCCTAATGTGCCAAGCCACTGGCAGCGAGAGGATTCCGAGCGCCACGTTGAGTTTGAGACCTATCGACCAGAGCTAGTACAGGGCTGCGCGCTCATCGTTCACGGCGATAGTGACCAAGTCAATCCTCCCGCCTTGGCACAGCATCTTATTGACAGCATCGTGGGGGCGCGGCTGGCGATGATTGCCGGCGGCGGCCATGGCATGGTGCTGACGCAGGCGCAGCTAATTGCCCAGAACGTTGATCAGCACGCGAAACATTGTGATGAGATTTCAACCAGGAGGCCTCACTCATGATGGCTAGATACATCGTCGGGCTTGTGATTCTGATTGGTGCTCTCGGAGCCTATGTGTATGTTCAAGGGCGAGAGTACACTTTTGAATTCACTGAACCGGAATTGCTTGAGAAGCTTTCACAGAAGTTACCTCTGGAGCGAACGTACTTATTGATCTTTCAAGTGGTCTTAGACAATCCTCGCTTACAACTGACAGACGGTTCAGACAGAGTATTAGCTGGGCTGGACGTGACCCTCAATATAAGAATTGGCAGTGAGCCACTTCCGCTAGGTGGAAGTGTCGATGTATCGGGTGGCGTTAGGTATGACGATACGATGGGTGAGTTCTATTTAGATGATCCTGTCATCGAGGACTTGAGCATTCAAGGCGTGCCAACCGAGTATTCCGGCCGAGTTGATAACATTCTTACCAAGGCAATTGCGCAGTACTACGCGGACCGACCCATCTACACGCTAAACGAATCCGACGTTAAACAGTCTGCGGCAAAGTTGCTGTTAAAGGACGTAACGGTGCAAGATCG
Source organism: Pseudomonadales bacterium (assembly GCA_051027215.1). GTDB lineage: Bacteria > Pseudomonadota > Gammaproteobacteria > Pseudomonadales > Azotimanducaceae > CALHVX01. Next base: position 27,400 of record JBPCXR010000090.1, read on the forward strand.
CGTGCTGATCGTTACCTTAGGCGTTTGACTATAGCCTGCCTCATGTCGGCATCTCGATATGACTGCACGGCACTATGCTGCAACGTAAGATGGCTGCACTATGAATCGAAATCAATTGGCGAACATACAGGTTCTTGTAGGTCTCGCCAGCGTTCTCGTTGGTACTCTACTAATCTTTGGTCCAGGAACGCGACTATTTTCCTCCTATGAACTCAGTATTGCGGCCGCCATTGGCGTAACAAATAGTATTACCGCCAGCCAAGCCAACCTGATTCACTGGCTTTTAGCTACTTGTGGAGCAGGCGTAGTCGGCTGGGGAATCGCCTGGACCATGATCTCTCATATTCCTTTGCGCCGCGGGGAATCTTGGGCTTACCGATGTCTCTGGATAAGCCTCGCGACCTGGGCGTTGCTTGACCTGCTCATCGCCTGGTGGTTCGGGGTAACAGGAGAGATCGTGTTCGTTCTATGCGCCTTCTTGGCCGCGGCGTTGCCATTGATCCTTGGCTGGCGAACCTTTACAGACCCTTAGGCGCGCATGGGCAACCTTGGCGTTCACGCCCAACCAACAAAAGGTTCCCCTGTGGCCATTGAGGTCCGTTGTTCGGCGACTTGACGATCAAGGGACTTCGATCCAACGTCATGATAGTTTTGTAACACCAGGACAGAACGCCTATCTCATGGGCCAACGTAAAAACGGAGCCGCAATATGAAACGCCCAGTGCTCGCCATGGTCCTCCTAATAGCAGCTACTGTTGTTGTCGGTTGCGCGACATCCCCGGAACGCGTTGGCCAACGCCTATTCGCAGGCTGCGTAGACAAAGTAGACGATCGCGCATCGTTGGCTAACGGCATGTTTGTCTGTGACGGCGAACGAGACCCTGCGCCCTTTGGGGGCAACGGCAGAAGCTGTGGAGACTGCCATGCGCCCGGGGACAATTTCGGCATTTCCGCTGAGCGCATCGCCGCCCTACCTACTAGCCACCCGATATTCGCCGTTGGTTTGGAAGAAAACCCAACACTAATGCGTGAACATGGATTGTTTCGCGTTATCGCGCCAGGAACCGTCGACGAATTTCGCCAGTCGCCAAAATTAGTGCACCTACAATCGATGTGCGACAAGAATGGTACTTGCGACTCACTTGGTCTGCTAGGCGACCGAGTCAACAACCTCTGCGTCTTCTCCATCGAGGCCATTCGGAATCACATGTCAAAGACCACACGCCGCGAAGCCGGGAAGGATTTCGAGGTACCGACGTCGGATGAATGTGAGGCATTAGTTGCCTACATGTTGTCTGATCTGGTGGCTGATCAGGACGAACGGAATTAGCAACCCGAGAGTGAACGAGAATGGCATAACCCAAGCAACCTCGAACGTTGTCTCCGACGTTCTCACCCGCCTGCTAAGAGAAGGGGGATTGAGACGAATACCACGCAATCCGCACAATCGGGGCATCATTCTGGGGATTCTTAGCCTTGGAATGCGCAGACGCTACGCCTATTCAGAGGTGGAACTTAACGACTACCTGAAACTTGAGCTTAACAAGCTTCGGGCCAGCGTCGATCACGTCACCTGTCGCCGGTATCTGGTGGATTTCGATTTTGTGAAACGTGATCGGGCGGGCCAACGGTACTTCCTAAACTTCGCTAGAGTCGAATCCGTACTGACCGATGAAGCGAGGGTGGTCGCTGAAAGCCTGGTGACTCAGGCTCTAAGCATGGCCAAGAGCAGCGGGCGAGAGTCGCAATAGCTTGGCACCACGCGCGTTCTGGAGAACATTTTGGCCTCTTTCACTGTTGCCAGGAGCATCGCAAATATGAATACCGCGGCCCTCATCATCGATGTTCAAGTTGGCCTGGTCTCCGGCGCCTACAACGAAACCCAGCTGCTTGAGAACATCAATCGCGTTATAACTGCAGTACGCGCAAAAGGCGGCCATGTAGTATTTATTCAGCACTGCCACGCATCCTACCAACCGCTCATGAAAGACAATGCTTCCTGGGCATTGCACCCGGCTCTGGATGCCCGCGGCGACGACACCTATATCGAGAAGACGGCATCAGATTCTTTCTATCAGACCGAACTGGCTGAGGTACTGGATGCCATGAACGTGGCGGAGCTCTATATCACCGGACTCCAGACTGAATACTGCGTCGACGCCACTTGCCGCGCAGCCCAAGGTAGAGGGTATAGCGTAAATCTGGTGGAAGATGCCCACACTACGGGCGATTCTCAACTTCCAGCGGCCACCATCATCGCTCATCACAACGCCGTACTGGCCAATCTCGCCCATCCAGACCATCCAATACGCCTCGTTTCGAGTAGTGCGGTCTAATCGAGCATGCTGCCCATGGGGCTATCGTTTTAGCCGTAAATTCAGCACCGATCATCCGAATAGCATGCAAGATGATGGCGTTTAGGTAACATTCAGAAACCTGGGACTACGATCCCCGCAGCGAAGCTCACAGGCTTCGCTTCCATCCACCATTAGGCAGAGTCAAGTTCCCATGAAAATTAACAGTCCAGGCGACGGCATAAGACCCAACAGCAATCACTCTATCGCAACGCTCGCACTGGCTTTTGCGCTTTGGGTTACCGGCTGTACGGCTCTGGATGGAGTCAATGTTGGAACTGGCGTCAACCTGCCCGGCGGTATTGATGTTGGCGCTAACACGACCATTGGCCAGGGCCAAAATCGGGAAAAGCCAAGCAAGAAGACAGAACAACCTGCAAAAGAAAGCATCAAATTGTATGTGTTCGACTGCGGCAGACTGCGCATGGAAGACGTGAGCATGTTCGGCCTCACCAACGCCGAAACCAGCGTACGCGAGTTGTTCGTGCCCTGTTATCTTATCGAACATCCCACAAAAGGTCGTTTGCTGTGGGATGCCGGTTTGCCACCGGCACTGGCGGGCAAAGGAGAACAACCACTCGGCGAAGGAACAAGCCAAGAATACACAGTCAGCCTGGTAGACCAGCTCGCTCGAATGCAACTCCGACCTCGCGACATAGATTTCGTAGCCTTCTCGCACATGCACTTCGACCACGTGGGCAGCGCCAATGCCTTCGGTGACTCAACGCTGCTGATTCAGGAGGCGGAATACGATGCCGCATTTAAAAGGCACGAAGAAAACACGTTTTTCGAGTACGAGCACTATCGAGAATTGGCCGAGAGCACAAAAACGCTCCTCACGGGTGACCACGACGTATTTGGCGACGGCAGCGCGCAGCTGATCAGTGCACCCGGACACACACCCGGTCATCAGGTGCTGTTTTTAAGGCTCGACGACTTAGGGCCCTTGGTGCTCAGCGGCGATCTGTATCACTTTGAGGCATCGCGGCGGCTCCGCATTGTGCCAGAGTTCAACACTGATAAAGCACAGACACTTAACTCCATGGATAAAGTCGAAGACCTAATTAGGAAGACAAAGGCGACGTTATGGATTGAACACAATTTGGCTCAAGCGCAAACACTAAAACTTGCGCCGGAGTTCTATCAGTAGAGGTTGGCATGGCCGGGTCTGACAAATTTTGGGACAAAGTCGCGGCGAAGTACGCAAAAAGTCCCGTTGCCGACGAAGCAACCTACCAAAAGAAGCTCGCTGAAACACAGAGCTTCTTCACCCCCAACATGCGCATTCTAGAATTTGGCTGCGGCACCGGAACAACGGCCGTTCACCACGCTCCCTATGTGCAGCACATTGACGCAATCGACATATCCGAGAACATGCTCGAGATCGGCCGTGGTAAAGCCAGTGAAGCAGGCATTGAGAACATCTCGTTCACTCGCGGAACCCTGCAAGAGTTCAAGGCGGAAACCGCCAGTTTAGATGCCGTATTGGGACTTAACGTGATTCACTTGCTACCGGATCGGCAGGCCGTGATCGCTGAGGTCGCAAGAATCCTCAAACCCGGTGGCTTGTTCGTGAACAGCACAGTTTGCCTTGGCGGTTCGTACCTGCGCTTTATTCGGCTGGCTGTTCCGCTTGTTAAGGCATTTGGTCTTATGCCGGATGTCTTCGTACTAACGGAAGCTGAATTGGCCAGCGAAATAACAGACGCAGGTTTTTCAATCGAGCGACAGTGGCATCACGGGAAAAAAGGAATTGCCGTGTTTATGGTCGCGCGACGTAGACTCGGCAGCTAGCTGAGCAGAAGTGGACGTAGGATGTCAGATTGCGCGGAGCCAGTGAATGGAATGGACCAGTAACTGGTAAAATCTGGTTCAACTTAGAATAGATGAGAATGCTGTGGAGAAGCCAAGCT
>JBPCXR010000091.1:0-29792 GCA_051027215.1 Pseudomonadales bacterium
GCGCTAACGCCTATGCGAACAGCGACGACTTTCTGCGGTACCCGGGTAAAGCGCCGCGCGCAATGCCGGACGCGGGCTTGCACGGCTTGTCTGCCACCTATCGTTTGTACTTTTGCGCGAATGGTCAATGGATATTTCTCGCCGCCGTTACATCGCAAGAACAGGAACGATTTCGCGATGCGCTTCGAAGCGAAGGCATCACGCTGCCAAATGAACTCCAATCGCACGCGGGTGAAGAAGCGCTGGTGCAGACATTGCAGGACATCTTCGCATCACAACCCGCGGACTATTGGTCAACCCTATTGGGCGACGTAGGCGTTGCCTGCGTGCGCGCTGACGGGCCGGCGCCAAGCGAGTTCTGGCTGGTGGACGGGCAGGTCGACGCGCTGGATCTTTACGCGGAAGCCAATCATGCGCAGTGGGGACGTTACCGGCGGCACGGGCCGATGGCGCTGTTTGATGGCCAGCGGCAACCCCTGGGTCCTGCGCCCATGGCTGGGGAACACAATGTCGAGTTGCTGACGGCGCTTGGGTACAGCGACGAGCAGATTGCGGCGCTGCAAGTCGAAGGCGTGCTATGGCGGGAAGGGTGAGCTGGCGTGGCAGCGTGAGATGGTGTCTAGGCAATTCCGCTACACTGTCGAGCCAACCCAGTGGCAAAAGGGATGGCCGTGCAGATCGGCTACATGATCGATACGAGCTGTGGGCTCGCAACGGTGCCGTACCCCGGAACACAGGCCGCGCAACGGTTCGCGCTCGATGCGCTGGCCGAGGCCGTTGCTGCTGAGAAGGCGGGATTCGAAGGCGTGTTCTTGCCTGGAAGGCACGCGCGCGGCGGGTCAATTCTGCCATCGCCGTTACCGTTCCTTGCGGCAATCTCTTCAGTTACCACCCGTATCCGTCTTGGGACCTACGTAATCGTTCTGCCTTACTACGATCCGCGCAAGATCGCTGAAGAATTCGCGATGCTCGACCTGTTATCTGGTGGCAGGGCAACGCTAGGGGTCGGCCAGGGCGGGTCGTGGGAACAAGATATCCTGAGAAGCTCGGGACTCGAGCCATCCATGCGCACAGAGCGCTTCGCCGCAGGCGTTGCTGCGATTCGGGGTTTTTGGCGCGGCGAACCCGTAACGACCACCGCTGGGGGCCTCAACTACCAGGCGGCGACGATCTATCCACAGCCAGTCCAAGAGCCGTGCCCTATTTGGATCGGTGCGCTCGCAGATGCCGCGATAGTGCGAGCCGCCAAACTTGGCGACGCATGGGCCGTCGATCCGTTCCCAATCGAGCCGGAGAGCTGGAAGCGGCGGGTATCCATGTACCGCGAGGCTGCCGCGAAGGCCGGCAAGAACGGCAAGATCGTGTTAATGCGCGACGCGTTTCTCGCCGACAACCGCGCCGAGGCCGAGCGCGTTTACGGTGAGGTTGTTGCCAAGGAATACCGCCAGTACTGGGACTGGGGACTATTCGCCCATGTACCGGGATTCGAGTCTCGGGACGATGTGGTGGTTGCTAATCTGACGCCACATATGGCGATCGGCACAGCACAGGACTGCCTGGAGGACCTCGAACGCTGCGCGAATGACTACGAAGTCGATTATGTGGTGTTGTGCTCGCGACGCCCCGCAGGACCGCCATCCGCTGCGGTGCAGGAATCGATTCGCGGGTTTGGCACTGATGTGCTGCCGAAACTAGGTGAATTGAGCCAATCCAAACTACAGGGATAGACCATGGTCTCTACCGACACCAATGCTAACGCCGACATCGGCTCCGCGGCTGCACGGCTTGCGATCCTGGAACTCGTTGCCGGCTATGGCCTTCTGCTCGACGCTGGTTTTGGTGAGTACTCGGACCCGCGCTGGGACGAAAGATTTGGCGCGCTGTGGGCCAGCGACGCGTCATTTGCCACGTACCCGGATCTCGCCGTGAATAGTCGCATGCCGATCCGCGGTCGCGAAGCCATCGTCGCCGCCTTTGCCGACATTCTACGGTCGTTCCCGCACCCACACTTCGTGCGCCACCTTGCTACGAACACCTATGTCGACGTGCTGGACGTAACGGCTGGAACGGCTAGGGCGCGCAGCGGCCTAATCGCCACGGGCGTGCTCTCGACCTCGGAGCTGCGCGTGCATCGCAGTGGAGTGTACTTCGACTGGTTTTGCATTGAGGATGGTCGCTGGCGCTTCGCCCGCCGTGACCTCATCTACGACGACCTTGCCGGGCCGGCCGCGCCGCCTCCCGACGATTGGTTCGCGACGCTTCCCTGACGCGCCCTGCGCGCAGCGCTCACAGCCATAGTCTCCTGTGGGTCGAAATACTCCACCCACTCGGTAATCAGGCCGTCTTTCATGCGGAAATACCAGCTGTAGTAGTTCTGGTATTTGATGCCGCCGGGAAACAAGCCTTTTGAACGACAGGTCGCCACCCATCTGGTCGGATCTTCAGTCGCCAACAGGTCGATGTCGTAAAAAAGTAGCTCCTCCAGGCCTCTGCGGGCGTCGCCGAAACGAGCATTTACTTCCTCGATTCCCTGAAAGAGAGTCGGCGAGCCTTTTTCGGCGAAAGGTGTGGTCACGCACACGTCCTTGTCGATCAGCTTCAGCCACTCGTCGATGTCACCATCGCCCAACAGAGCGAAAAATTGAGAGATGGTTGCGCGGTCTTGTTCAATTGTCATGCGGTACTCCCCTTTGGCTCACATTGTAACCGGTAGCGACTGCCTCTCTGCACGTTCTGGCCCCAATCGACTGTGTTCGTGCATACGAGCCACTCCTCGAAAAGCACTTTCTAAACAACTATCCTCTTACACCCCTGATCTCTATTGGGATCTAATTGATGAAGCATAGGTGGTGTTTATTCAGACTGTGAATTCTGCTGCTGCCGGCCGCTGGCCCGCACGCTACACGGTGGTGCTGCTGGCCGCCATCGCCGTGTTCATCTGTTACATGGACCGGGTGATTATTTCCGTTGCCATCATTCCGATGGCGGCGGACTACGACTGGAGTCCGGAACAACAGGGTCGGGTACTTTCTTCGTTTTTCGCTGGGTACCTGCTCACCCAGGTTGCGGGTGGGTGGCTGGCCGAGCGTTACGGCGGCAAGATCGTGTTGGGTTTTGGCGTGGTGTTTTGGTCGTTTTTTACGCTGCTCACGCCAATTGCTGCCGCGGGGGGCATGGTTGCCCTGCTCGTTACGCGGGTGCTGATGGGCGTCGGTGAAGGGGTCACGTTTCCTTCAATCTACGCGTTGTTTGGCCGTTGGGTTCCGTTAGCTGAGCGTTCCCGCGCCGTCGGTATCCTGTTTTCGCTGATTCCTCTAGGCAGTGTTTTTGCGCTGCTGGCAACCCCTTGGATTGTGGCGCGCTTCGGTTGGGAGGCGGCTTTTTATGCGTTCGGTTCGGTCGGTTTTGTGTGGTGGATCTTCTGGCAACGGAGTGCAACGTCAGTGCCGGAGGAACATCCACGGATGACCCCGGAGGAATTGGCCCTGATCCGCGGTCCCGAAGCTGATGAGACAGCAGTTCCCAAGCCGGTGGCGCTGCGAGTGCTACTGCGCACCCCAGCGGTGTGGGCCATTATCGTTTGCCATTTTTGTGCCAACTGGGGTGGCTACGTGCTGTTGGCCTGGCTGCCCACTTACATCAACAAAGGCCTTGGCGTCGATTTTGCATCGGTTGGCATCTTCACAATGATTCCGTCCCTGTTCGCTTTTCTGGCGTTGAATGCTGGCGGCTGGACAGCAGACCGTATGATACGTGCGGGCATGGACGTCACACGTGTGCGTAAGACCATGCAAACCGTCGGCTTTGGTGGCTTGGCGCTCGTTCTGGCATTCGTTGGCTATGTGCAGAGTGTCCCGCTGGCTATTGCCATGATGTCGCTAGGAAACATCTTCGGCGGCGCAATGGCAGGGGGGTTTGGTGTGAACCATCTGGACATCGCGCCACGGGGCGCCGGTGTGATCATGGGCTTGTCGAATACAGCAGCGACCATTCCCGGCATTATTGGTGTGTACGTCAGCGGCTTGATCCTCGAAGCAACCGGTTCCTGGGCTATGGTTTTCCAGACCGCGGCAGGCGTGTACGTGTTCGGGCTGGTGTTTTATTTGATCTTTGCGAGTTCCCGGAAGCTATTCGATTGAAAGGGCAGCCGTCCACGGTCATCACGCGGCGGCCAGGGATCATGCTCGGTACGGTGGAGCTACATCTGAAGTTCACCAACGCAGGCTAGTGTTTTACCGGCTGACGGGTCCCAATCCGGATCTCTATAGCTTCTGGTTATCGTTTTAAGTTCAACGGCAAGGCATACCGCGCCACTTCGATACTCAGCCAACTAGCCGAACATCCCTGTTAAAGTTCCTATTCACAAAGACGGAGGGGAAGCATGGAAATCGGCATATTCTCGTTTAGCACCGACTATTCTATGCCTGTCGATCAACTGGCCGTTGCCGTAGAGGAGCGTGGCTTTGAGTCACTTTGGGTCCCTGAGCACACGCACATTCCTGCCAGCCGAGAAACCCCCTACCCATTTGACGGCGGGTTACCCAAAGAATATTCCCATACGCTAGATCCTTTTGTTGCCTTGGCCATTGCAGCTGGAGTTACGCAAAAGATTAAGCTGTGCACGGGTATTTGCCTGGCCATTGAACATCAGGCGCTGACCTTGGCCAAAACTGTCGCCACCCTGGATCACGTTTCGAATGGACGCGTGATATTGGGTCTCGGTGCGGGTTGGAACCGCGAGGAAATGGAAAACCATGGCACCCAATTCGACACGAGATTCCGCAGGCTTGAGGAGCAAATGCAAGCGCTCACCGAAATTTGGACTCAGGAGGAAGCCACTTTTCACGGTGAGTTCGAAAATTTCGACCGAGTATGGTCTTGGCCTAAGCCGCTGCAAAGCCCGCGCCCCCCGTTAATCCTCGGCGGGGAAACGGATCACACCTTACGCCGAGTGGCCAAGTACGCGGACGGTTGGTTACCCAGAATATCCAGCGCAAAAAAACTTCAGGACAGCATCGTCAAGTTGCACGGTTTTGCAAAGGATGCGGGCAGAGACCCGGTCAGGCTTTCCGTCTCTGCATTTGCACCGCCGCTTTCGATGGTAGAATCGCTCAGGGATACACCAGTGGACCGGGCCGTCCTGTGGGTGCCGCCTGATTCCGCGCAAAAATCCCTGGAGCTGTTAGATCGCTACGCCGACGTGTTGTAGCCAAAATACTAAGGACGCATGCCAATATTGGTGTCCCGCGATTATTTGTAAGCGCAGGCATGAATGGGCCCTATTCAGTGAACACCACGCCAATCCTTTACTCGTTTCGCCGCTGCCCCTTTGCCATTCGAGCACGTATGGCACTGATCTATAGTGGAATCCAGGTAGAGCTTCGCGAAGTCAAACTCAGCGATATGCCTGATTCGATGCTTCGACTTTCGCCCAAGGCGACTGTCCCGGTTTTGGTTCTGGGTAACGATCAGGTGATTGACGAAAGTCTCGACGTAATGCTTTGGAGTCTGTCTCAATCCGATCCACAGCATTGGCTCGATATTGACGAAGCGTCAAAACACCTAATTTGGCGAAACGATGAAGAATTCAAGCCTTTGTTGGATTGTTACAAATATGCTGACCGCCATACCCAGCGCAGTCAGCTTGAACATCGGACGCGGGCCGAGACATTTTTGAGTGAACTGAACCAGCTGTTGAATCGTCGCCCTTACTTGAGTGACGGCTTATGTCGACTTGCCGATGTGGCGATTTTTCCTTTCATTCGCCAGTTCGCCGGTGTGGACCCCGCCTGGTTCGAGCGCTGCGAGTATTCGGCTGTCAGAAACTGGTTAAATACCATGCTGGCAAACATTTATTTTCAAAGGGCAATGCAGAAAAACCGGTTCTGGCAGCCAGGCGCGCCGATAGTTTACTTATGAGACTTGCTGTAGCTCGTTCACTCGACCTCGATTACCAGCAGCTCGTTGTCTGTTGGCAGGCTCAACAAGTTGCGAACCGCGCTGACCCGGCGAAACGAACAACGAATCAGTCGGCGTAGCGAGAGGGCAGCAATCCCTTAGATACGCAGACGTTTCGAGATACCAATCAGCTTAAATCGGAGTTACTCGTGGCAACACTACTTTCTTATATAAAGGTAAAAGCAGGTCAAGAAACTGCTTATGAGGATATGCAGGCAGTGCTCTATCAGGAAACCTGGGCAACGGAACCCGGCTGCCGCCGCTATGAGTTCTTTCGGTGCCCGGAGCGTGGCGAGTATTATGCGCTGCTATCGTTCGATGATTTTCAGGCATTCCTCATTCACCAAAGCAGCGATCACCACGAAGATTTTGGCGAAAAGTTCGGCGAAATCATTGAAGACCACTGGGTAAAGTGGGTGGATCCGATGGATCGTGGATCCAAGGGTCTTGTACCCTCCAATCCGCAGGAACCTCAAGCGGATGCAACACCGCTGATGTTAAAGAACAGTGAAACGATGTCGATCGAAGTCCCGGAATGGTGGCACGAGCAACGTAGCTAGGAGTTAACGCACGCGAGGTTCGATTTTGCCTCCTGCTCAGAAACTGGCGTCACCCCGCCTTCATCATCATGCCCTGATCCAACAGATACTCCTCATACCCACCATCGAACACGATTAGCGCCTGGTCTTTAATCTCGATGATCTTGTTCGCCAGTGACGACACGAACTCGCGGTCATGACTGACAAATATCAGAGTCCCTTCATAGTGCTCAAGCGCTAGGTTCAATGCCTCAATCGACTCCATGTCCAGGTGGTTGGTGGGCTCATCTAGCAATAGAACATTGGGTGCGGCCATCATCAACTTGCCAAACAACAACCGATTCTTTTCACCACCGGAGCAGACCTTCGCCTTCTTATGGAAATCATCAGAAGAAAACAGCATCTGGCCCAGCGTTGCCCGCACCATCTGTTCGTTGTGACGCGGCTCGCGCCATTGGCTCATCCACTCAAACAGCGTCAGCTCGTTGTCGAATTCTGCCGTACTGTCCTGCGCGCAGTACCCCAGGGAGGCGTTTTCTGACCACTTGATCACCCCCTCGTTCGGAGCGATCTCTCCGTTTAAGGCTCGTAACAGCGTGGTCTTGCCAACACCGTTCTCACCAATCACGGCCACCCGTGAGCCTGCCTCCAGCAGCAGGTTGCCACGCTTGAATAGCAGGCCTTCTTCAAATCCGTGCGCCAACCCTTCGAGCGTCAGTGCCTGTCGATGTAGCTTCTTGCCACTGCCAAAGCGGATGTAAGGACTGATGCGGCTGGAGCGCTTGATGTCGGCCAGCTTAATTTTGTCGATCTGCCGAGCGCGCGAGGTTGCCTGCTTGGCCTTTGAGGCATTAGCCGAGAAGCGCGACACAAAGGCCTGTAGTTCAGCGATCTGCGTCTTTTTCTTGGCGTTTTCGTTCTGCAGCAGTTCCCGCGCCTGGGTAGAGGCAAGCATGAAGTCGTCGTAGTTACCCGGGTACACGCGCAGCTCGCCGTAGTCGATGTCAGCAATGTGGGTGCACACTTCATTGAGGAAGTGGCGGTCGTGAGAAATCAGCACCATGGTGCCTTTCTGGTTCTTGAGCACTTCTTCCAGCCAGCGGATGGCGTTGATGTCCAGGTTATTGGTGGGCTCGTCCAACAACAGGATATCGGGCTCGGAAAACAGCGCCTGGGCCAGCAACACCCGCAGTTTCCAGCCAGGCGCTACTTCACTCATCGGCCCGGCGTGCAGCGACTCTTCAATACCGGCACCGCTCAAAAACTCGGCAGCCCGACTCTCCGCCGAATAGCCGTCCAGCTCCGCGAACGCGATCTCCAGCTCCGCAGCGCGCATGCCGTCGTCTTCGCTCATCTCAGGCAGGGCGTAGAGGCGGTCACGCTCCTGCTTGACTTCCCACATTTGCGTGTGGCCCATGATCACCGTATCGAGCACCGAGAACGCCTCGAATGCAAACTGATCCTGGTTGAGCTTACCGACACGCTCTCCTGGGGATACCGAAACATTGCCGGCGCTCGGTTCGAGGCTGCCGGCCAGGATGTTCATGAAGGTCGACTTGCCGCAGCCATTGGCGCCGATCAGCCCATAGCGGTTGCCGTCCCCAAATTTTACGGAGATGTTCTCGAATAACGGCTTTGCGCCGAACTGCATCGTAACGTTTGCTGAAGTGATCAATGAGCACCTGTGCGACTGCGCACCATCTGGCGGCGCATCTGGGTAAATAAAAGGGGGTGAAAATCGAGCCGCGCACTATACCACCCAATGTCACGAACGCCAGGGTGCGCGTCATCGGCGGCTGGCAGGGGCACTCGATCAGCGCAGATCTCGCCTACAGGATTCTTATCTCAGCAAGCTGCCAGAGCAGCGTTTAACTTGTCGGTATCTTCAAAACACTCTCATGAGCTTTGGCCAGGACGTGCACAGCTTTGCAGGTGCTTCTCGCCCAGCCCCAATTTGCCTAAAATTTGCAAGGTTTGATCGGACTTTCGATCGGTACTCGCGTCCAGATATTGCCTCAACTTAAACGATCGAAAGGAAGTTGACTGCAACGGCGGCTTGTTATCAGCCTGGTGGCGAGTTGAGGCCTTCTCCCAATAAGACGCTTCGTCATTGGCATACCAGTGCTTGTACTTAAGCAGAACGGGCAGGACCTCAGAGAGTCCCAGTTGATCGACCTTTTCACTGGATGTTGGGCAGAGATTGAATAGCGCGATGTCTTCAAACCAAAGCAAGTGAACAGATGTACTAACATCGCTGCGGCAAGTGCCGAAATGACAGTTGTGCTTTTGCTGCCAAGCGTCGAGTTGACCCAACGCGTCCCCCAGCTGCAGCGTCAGAACGCCATCTGCGGCCGTAATGAGCGCCGCTACGATGTTTTCGGATAGGGTTAGGTATGCCATCGGCTAGTTGTTGCTCGTTGGTATCGCGTATTGGTTTCTCTGGCTTCTCAATGCAACACTTGTGCTTGGCGAATTGTTGGCTAACCTGGCTGTGGTGGTGATGTGCGGACGAGCTACAAGTTAGCATTTGAGGCTGTTATTGTAGCGCTTACGACGTTGCCACCTACAAGTAAGTCGATGAAGAAGATATCTCTGGGTTTTCTCGGTGTGCTCGTATTGTTGGCTGTGGTTGGCTTTCTGTTCCGTGGTCCGCTATTTGAGCTGATTGCCGAGCGCATGACAGCGGATATGTTCGTCAGCCAGGACACTGATGCCTTTGATCCGGGTCTATCCATCGGTACCCGCTTTCCGCAAATTGAAGCCCGTCACCAAGGCGCGGTCATCCATGATGTTGGATCATTCCCCATCGACAAGGGAATGATATTTGTTGCCAACCGTTCAGCGAGTTGGTGACCGTATTGCATGAAGCAGTTCGTGCAACTGCAAGAACACCTGGCAGAGTTTGAAGCAGCTGGCTTGTCCGTGGTGGCGTTAACCTACGACACACCGGAACTTCAACAGAAATTTTTTGAAGCAAATGCCATTACCTATCCGTTCTTATCCGACATAGATGCACGAAGCGTTAAAGCTCTAGACATTCTGAATACGGAACATCAACCCGGGGATGGTGCCTATGGTGTACCGCATCCCGGCGTTTACGTCTTAGACCCGGACTTGAGAATTGTCGGCAAAATTTTTGTTCAGGCCTACGAAACCCGAGTCGATGCTCCCGGCGTATTGGCATACGCGCGCAGCGTACTCAATCTGTAAGACGCTCCGTAACGCAGCTACCGGTACGTTTGTGTTCTAAGAGTCGGTGGCGAAAATGTCATGTACAACCTACTCCAGCGGAATGTGCGGTGCGACCAGCGTGTAAGCTGCCAGCAGAATGCCGCCGTAAGCGGACTGATACCAGGCGAAGCCATCGAACGGATAGCCCAGGCTGAATGCCCAAACGCAGAACGCCCCGACGGTAATGGCCAGCTGTCGGTTGGAGACGACCTTGAGCACAATTCGAAGGTAGAAGTAGGTGGCCAAGATGCAAAAAGCAAACACCACCCACGGAGCCGAGGCTGCTACGCTCAAGGATCCGCTTGCCGACACTGCACTGACGTTTGAGGCTTCATTGGGCACGGCGCTCTTCAGCGCAGCGGTTGACGATAGATAGAAGGCAACCACTTCCCCAGGAATCAATTTGAGCAGTCGGTCGGTATAGCTGTCTGCGTTGGGTGCTGCCGTAAACTCATCCTCATCCAAGCCACCGCGAGTGCTGGCCCCCGAGGTGGCCTGTGGGGCAACGACGATTGCTCGAGACATAACAGCTCCAAAGACCGGATGGGTCGTCTAATTGATCCTGAAATTAACGACTTCCAGCAGATCTCGATCGGCATTAAATACGCGCGCGGTCACATCGCCCTGGGCATCGATGTTGTTCCATCTGCGGTCCTGGGTATTGCCTTTCAACGTTCGACGCACGTCGCGGATGGACCGATCGCCTTGAGAGAACTCAATGGTCAGGGTCTGCCCCTTGTTGCCCTGTGGATAGGTGAAGGCCATATGGATCTTCTTGGTCGCAAAACTCGTGTCGCCGGAGCAATAGGTATCTGTTCTGCATAGCGCGAACTTGGTTAGTGAAGGTCGTTGTTGCAGGGTTAGATACTGCTGGTAAGCGGCATCGGAAGTGAAACTGGCGGCGGCAATCTGGCGGTTGGCTTGCAAGGCCTCAAGCCAGGTTTCATAGGCCGTAATTTTATCTCGAAGCAAGACAGCCTCGTTGCCGAAGGTTGATTCGGCAGATTGTCGTGCCGATAGCACAGACGCCAGTGCACTGACGCTGCTCTGTGCCTTTGCTGTCATATCCGAACTCAGGCGTCTCGATGCGATTAGCGCCTCCAGCCGCGAACTCAGATCGCCGGTGGCGACGCCTGGATTCTCAAGATCCGCCACTGCCTTTTCGTGCTCGGATGCGACCTCAGGATCCACTTCAACGACTAGCTCGGTGGTGTAACCCGGTGCCCGCTTGATCACGTTTTCACGCTCTGCATCCGATAGATCGCTCAGATCGAAATCGCTCACAACCTTGGTTTGCAGATCAAAGCTGCCCGCGTCGAGTGCCGTGACCGTCGCCTGCCAGGCATTGTTGGTGATGCTGGTTTCGCTGATTTCGAGAGCGTTTACACCACGCGGTGCGGTAATTTCGACTCGATCGTATGCCAGATCATCGGTCGTGACGTCGTCTTTGGCAGGCGCGAATCGAACTTTTGTTGGCACCCCGATATAGGTTTCAATAGGATTCGCCTCAAAGCGGTAGTCGACGGGCGGCGTGATAATCACAAAGATCCCGAACGCCAGCGCTGCGGCCACCAGACCGCCCACCAGCCACTTGCCAATGCGCACGGCGAGGGGTTTCGCGGGCGAAGGGTCCACTGGGGTAACCGGAATTGGGTTCGGTGTGACGGTTTCTGATGGCTCCGAGTCGGCGGAAGCAAACAGCCGCCCATCTGGGGCCCGCATAAAGAGCACGGGCGTGCCCCATTCCAGTTGACCGCCATCACCGGCCGAGATCGCGCCGCGGCCTCGTGCAGTTGCTTCGTCGACCGGGTCACCGGCAACCAGGCGGTTATAAAAGCTTTTGGAGAAATCGATGGCTGCGATGTCAGAGATTGGAAACTGCATAGCGATCACCGCCGGAACGCCAGCCATTACCAGTCGTGGTGCAACACTGGCGAAAGGTTTGCCCTGATCGCTCTTGGCCGTATCACAAGCATTGAGCACGACCAGGCGTAGCGATTCACCGCGAACCCATTGCCCCAGACGGTCGGCGTCCAGTGGATCAGGATTGCCTTGCTCATCCTCCAGGACGATGGCGCCGCCATATTGCTCCGAGTGCATACCGTGACCCATGTAGTGCAAAACATGAAATCCCCGGATCTTTTCCTGCAACTCCCTACGGGTCGCTTTCAGCAGATAGGTGACCTCTACGTCCGGATCCGCCCCCCAGCTCTCCTCGATCAACTCGCGTTCTCGTTCTAGGTTCAATGGCTGTTCGCCCTTGGGGCTCGCCATCGCCACCAGCACTTTTAACGGCCCGTTCAGAGGCTGCAGATCCAATCGCTGCTGGGCATTCACGTAGCGCACGATGGGCGTTTTATGATTCAAGCTGAGGTACTGCATTTCTGCAGAGTCACGCATCAGCTCCCAGGGGATCTCTGCCAGTTTGGCCTCGTCCTCATCCTCCAGGCTGAACTGCAATTTGATCCGCAGACCGTTGCCTTCGCCCTGGGTCGATGCGCTGGACGCTTTGTCGTAGATCCGGCGAACATCGCCCGAAAACAAGGCTTCGAATAATTGCTCGCCGTAAACGCTGGGCTCAACCACGATAATGTCATCATCGATCGACGCCTTGCGCGTTTCTGGCGGATCCGGTTCATCATCGCTTGCTGCTTCTGGCGTACCGCCGCGGACCACGCCGTCGAGCATTGGCAGATTGCTGTGGATAGCCTCGGGAATGACGATCATCTCATCAGCATTCCAGCCCAGGCTGCTGGCCACTTTGACGTTGTAACTGTCTTTTTCCCCCGACTTTCCCAGAAAGTCGATGGTGAGTTCTTCGTAGTTCATGTGGCCACCCCTGGTTTGGTCTATCTCACAAGCTCATAGGTTCGACTGATCGTGGTCCAGTCCGCTGTGTCTTCCTCTGGCTCTTCATCGATCACTGCCGCCCGCAGTCGGTTCTTCGGATCGTAAGAGCCGCTTTGCAGGAGCCAGGTAAAATCGGCTGACTCGGTGCTGATGAACGCTTTGAGCGTTTCCTGCCCCGCAACTATCTCGTCGCTTTGCGGCATCTGCAGTCGTATGCGCCGTTTTTCGCGGCCGAACACCAGCGACTTCTCGGCCTCAATGCGTTCGCCGTCCTTGTTTGGTGGGTACAGCAGCGATATTTCTTTGTCGATGCTGAACTGCAAGATGCTGGCAAAGACCGGAATCTTCATGCGATTGACGATTTCGATCGCGATGCTGTCGCCGTGTTTAAAGGTGCTGGTGCCGCCGTTGGCCAGCTGCCATTCGCCATTTGGCAATTCCTGGTAGATGTTGAATACCACGTCCATAGTGTTTTGTGGATTTTCAATGTTCAAACCGTTGCGATAGTTAGCGACGATCTCCAGGTCACCGCAGATGCCCGGCATGGCAGCCTCGCCGATCGCCGGGTGACTCTGCATCACCTGCTCGCCATCCGCGCCGATGAATACCCACAGCGGCTCCGTAGTCGCGCCCATCTGCGGTGCGGGATCGGTTTCAGTCACTGTCTTTCTTGACGCGATCAGGTATGCCCGAACGTCAGCTGCATCAGCGCTTTGGGCAGGGCGGAGCAAGTTGCTGTTGTCAAAGGCTGTAGATAGCTGTTGTGCCGCTTCGGCGTCCAGCGCGCTGAGGTCAACATGCAGCGGTTGTTCCGCAGGTCGAGCCAGTTCCACACAGCGGGCGCCGACTTCGATTCCTCCATTGTCGTCGAGCAGATGACCGGTACTGGTGAGCGCACCAACGCTGTTGATCTCGATCAGACCTTGTTGCTGAGCACCTTGCACGCTCTTAGCCCCTACCGGGTACACCGCCCAGCGCCCGCCTGGCCGCAAGCCGTGGGCAGCGCCACCGGCCAGTGTCGCCTGATTGCCTTCGAGTGCAGTCAATGACACATAACGCATCGGTTCAATGTCTTTGATGCCCAATACCTGGCGATCCAGTTGCCCTTCGATTTGCGGATGCTGTTTCGAAAACTGGGTTGAGACCCCGCGATAGGCCACTTCAAACACATCTCGATAAGTGCTGTCGGGCTGAGCTTGCAGCAGCGCCTGAGTGAGGCTGAAGGTCAGCGCGCCATTGCGGCTCGGCTCAGCACCGTCGTCGCGGGAATACTCGTTGGATTTCTCGTCTTCACGACATCCGGAGATCACCACATAGGAATCGCTTTGTCCGAGCCAGCCGCCGGCGCTGGTCGAGCGAGTGGCGACGCTGGTACGTTTCGGCAACGCTTCGGGATCGACGCCCATGTCTTCTAGGGATCGGCTGTCTTCTTCCACGCCGCGCACAGCGCCTGCGAATACGTCGCGCGTAATGGTGCCGGAATGGCAGCAGTCGAAGGTCAGCGTGATGTAGTTGGTTTTCTCAGCGAGCTTTTCGAGCCAGGCATAGATCTGGTCGTCGATGATATCTAGGTTGGGATCAGGTCGACGGCCGCTGTCGCTGGGCATGATGGTGCTGTCTTTGCCGCTGGCTTTTTCAGGATTGGCGGTGGTTCGGCGTGAGCCATGACCGCTGAAATGAAAGACCACCACGTCATCCTGGTCGATGGCGTCTGCCAGCTGCGCCATCGCCTCGAGGATGGCCGCTTGCGAAGCCGCCTCATCATGCAGTTCGGTGATGTGTTGCGGTTCGAACCCGAACCGATCGATTAGTACCGAGCGCATGAGCTTGGCGTCGTTGACGCAGCCGCCCAGTTGGTAGCGTGCCTCTAGCTTGCTGTACTGATCAACGCCAACGATTAACGCGTGTTTGTTTGGCATGCGGCCCTCCCAAATGGACGAATGACAGTTTCTCTAATAAGCAGTAACCAACGTTGGGGTTACTTGCACCGGCAATGGCGCCCGTTAGCGTTCCGCCGGTCCGGGTCGTTCCGCAGGCCCAGGACGCTCGGCCGGCCCGGGTCGTTCCGCCGGTCCGGGTCGCTCGGCTGGTCCAGGTCGTTCCGCCGGTCCGGGTCGTTCGGCCGGTCCTGGGCGTTCCGCCGGTCCCGGCCGTTCGCCCATCTGGTAAGAATCACGCTTGTCCATAGTCAATCCCATCCGCATATTGCCCAGATTCAGCATTTACTCTTGCTGCTTACCTGTCAACTGAGCAGATGGCCGCTGTGTAAGGCAAACGACCGCCGAGCGGATTGCAGGCTTCCGGCTGGCCCAGATCGGGATCTGCGCGCAGCAGCGCTGCCGGAAATCCAAGTTCGAGGCTGCGCTCGGCGCTCGAGTTGGTCGCACCTTCATCACCCGCCCGCGATTGCACGATGCCTGCGAAGAAATGGCCAATGGAGGCTTCGGGATTGCGGGCCCACATCAAATCCAGCGCGGCCTGTGCGGCGTCGCGCTCACCCAAGTGCGCATGATAGATCGCGAGCAAACCTTTGGTTTGCCACGACGATTTGTCTCTGTCGGTGTTGGCCAGCGCGATCGCGCGCTGCCACAGGGCCCGTGCCTGGGCTTCGCCGTTCGGCGTGAAGCGGCAGGATTCGGCCAGTCGTCCCAGCACCCGGTGGTCATTGGGCGCGACGTCAACGGCTTTCCTCTGAAAGATCGCCGCTTCCTCAAAACAACCCATGTGGTAGTAGGTGGTGCCGATGTTGCTCAATGTCGCGCGGTTGGGCGAATCCTGCCTGGTGCTGACCATCTGGTAGTTGGCCAGAGCGGCGTCAAAGTCACCTTTCGCCATTTGTACAGCGGCGATGCTGTGACGCACTTTGGTGTCATCGGCCACCAGGTCCAGCACTTGTTCATACACTGCCAGCGCTTTGTCATATTGCACATGGTCGTAGTAGAAATTCGCCAGATCGTAGTAGCCGCTCCAAAAACCTGGCTCGAGTTCGATGGCGCGCATAATCTCCGATTCTGCTTGGATTTGGCGGCCAAGCTTGTCCAGCGTGAGCGCGCGTTCTAAGTGTATCTCTGCGCGATCTGGCGCCGCCGCCAGCGCCCTGTCAAATTCGCTGAGCGAACGCTCATAGTCACCGGAGTAGCGGTACAGAATACCCAGTGACTGCCGCACTTCCACGAGCTCCGGATGTAATTGCAGGGCTTGCGCGCAGAACTTTTGCGCCAGCGCGAAAGGTATCGGATCGACGTTCTGGGCGTAGCGGACGATATAGGTTTCGCACAGCCCGGCGTGCGCTTCAGCGAAGTCTGGGTCTTGCGCGACGGCGTCAGTGAAGTGTGCTTCGGCGGCATTGATCACACTTTGGGTACGCGGCTGCCGCAACTGATCGCGACCCAGCAGATAGCTGTCGTAGGCGGCTTCGTTTTCGGTGGCGCGAGTGCCTAGCATCACCTGGCTCTCCTGGCTCAAGTGCGGGTCTAACAGTTGCGCCACCTGCAACGCGATTTCTGCCTGAATGTCGACGATAGTCGTCTCGCCGGTGTCCCATTGTGCAGACCAGATGCTGTCGTCGGCGCTGGCGTCCACCATTCGCACAGAGACTGTCAGCACCTCTTTGGTGCGGCCTTCGCTGATGCTGCCTTCGAGAATGTGCCGCACCTGCAGCCGCTCCTGGATCTGCGCCATGTTGAGCGAACTGCTGCCGAGTTCTTGCTTCAGTGCAAAGGATGAAGCGCGGGAGGCGACCCGCAGGTTGCCGAGTTTGCCCAGCTGGGTGATCAGCCCATCGGCGATACCATCGGTGAGGTAAGCCTGCGCGGTTGGGGTGTAGTTGTTGAATGGCAACACAGCCAACGAGTTGCTTGACGCGCTGGGTTGCTGCCCCTGCCACCAGCCAACACCAACCAGTAGCAGTGCCAGTATCCCCGCGCCAACCGGCAGCCACCGTCGCCGCCGGGGCGTAAGCGCTGGCTCGAATTGAGCATGAGCGACAAACCCACCGGCGGGTTCGGGGAGGGGCTCTGCGGCCAGGGTGGTGAGCGCGTCAATGACTTTCTGTTCGGCTACCGTCGGCTCGTGTTGGTATTGAAGAATGGCCTGGCGCTGACCGATCGCCAGTTCCAGATGCGCCGGTAACTCAGTGGGTTCCAGATGCACGGCCAGTAGCGGCTTGTGCCGATTGAGCGCGAAATGCACCTCGTTCACACAGTGCTCCGAGGCCACGGACCGCGGTGTCGCCAGCAGCAGAAACACCGAGCAACGCTCAATGGCCTCCGCCAGCTCCTGGGTCCAGCGGTGGCCTGGTGCGATGCCCTGGTCAAACCAGATGTTGAAACCGGCGGCGTTAAGCTGCAGCAGGTAGGGGTGGACCTGCTGCTCGTCAGCGTGGGAATAGCTGACGAAGACGAACGGTTCGCTGCCCTGGTAAGCCTGGAGCTGTGGCGGTTCTGACATCGTCCCTGTAAGCAGCCATTTGAGAACATGCAAGAGGATATACGAATCGATCCCCAGGCGCGGGCGTCAGGCTTTGGGGCAACCCGCCGTCTGCCTCGCACTGGCTACTACACCGTAGTTGGCTGGCTACTTCAGCTCCACCATGAGCTCTCGATAGGTTTCCGAGCTAACGTTTTCGGCGTTGTGCAGCGCCGTGGTTTCGAGCTCGCCCGAAATGGCGCACTCACCGCGAATCTGAAAGTGGAACGTGTCGCCTGCACGCAGTGGAACGTCTGTTGCATTGTCGCCGTTGCCGTCGGTCGCCTTTAAGGTCGCGCCGCTAATCACATGAACGACGTAGTCGAATTCATGGCGATGCACTCCAGTGCTCTCGCCGGGGGCAAGCACGATTTCCGTTACGATGACCTGGTCGTTTTCCAGTAGTTTCTTCGTTCCCATAATCGTCCCTGGTCTTCAGCTGAAATTTAGGCAAAGGCATCCGCTAGCGAGCCTAGGAAGCTACGCTGCAAACGCTGGCTGATTTTTGCCTCAGGCGCGAACAGATCACCCCCATGGTAGAGCCCGGGGAAAACGGCCAACTCGACGGGCACCTCGGCGGCAATCAGACGGCGAGCGTAGTCGATGCACTCGTCGCGAAACAGATCTTCCGTACCGACGCAAATGTACGCTGGCGGCAATCCGGCCAGGTTCCGCGCTCGAGCTGCGGCGGCATAGGGCGAAGCTGAGGCTCCGGGCACGCCATCTAGGTACATCTCCCAGGCGCTCAAAGAGGTGTTGCGGTTCCACACCGGGTGATCTTCGATCGATCCTGATGCCGTGTCGTGCAGGTTATCGATCATCGGGTACAGGAGCAGTTGCAACGCCAAGGTCGGGCCAGCTCGATCCCGATTCAGCAAAGCCAATCCTGCCGCCATGCCACCACCGCCGCTTTGCCCGGCAATGGCGATGCGTTGCGGATCGATGCCAAGTGACCGCGCCTCGTCGACCATCCACAGCAGGCTGGCATGACAGTCTTCCACCCCGGCTGGATAGGGATGCTCGGGTGCCAACCGATAATCCACTGAGACTACGACTGCATCGAGCGCTTGGGCAATCTTCAATGCACGATCATCCTCAGCCGTGCCTATGACGTAACCGCCACCGTGCACCCAGAGGACGCCGGGTGCGAGAGTGCTGGCTGCAGCCTGCTTGGCTGGTGTATACACGAGCACTCGCACGCTACCGCTTGGCGTTGCGACCTGATGTTCATTGGTCGTTACAGCAGACGTCGCTGCCGGTTGGAACATGCTTGCACGTGCCACGCGCACCTGCCGCACGGTGTCTCGCGTCAGGTTGCCCAAGCCCGCAGGTTCATTCGCCAGCCCGGCTCGGAGTTCTCGGTCAATGTTGGCGTAGTTGAACTTCATGAGTTGGCTTAGCGCGTGAGATAACCCGATACGCCGAATGAGCCCATTGTCTTAAGGATCCTTGTGCGTAAACTCGGTGATAAACGGCGCGATTACGTCGACGTTGACCTTCGCGTCTATAAAGATCGGACCTTCGGGGTTCGCCAGCAGCGGTGCGAGTTTGTGCAAGTCGTCCACAGTGCGGATGGTATGCGCGTCGAAGCCGAGGGGTTCCAGCATGGGTGCGAATTCCACATCGAAGAAGGTCGCCTTGGCCGGGGAGATGCCTTGACCTTTGAGGACGTGAACCTCGGCGCCGTAGGCTGCATCATTCATACAAATCACAATCACGGGCAGGTCTTCGCGAATGAACGTCTCGATTTCGCCCAACGTCATCAGCAAACCACCATCACCGATGAGTAGCACCACGGTGCGATCCGGCTGGGCACGCTTGATGCCAACAGCCGCTCCGAGCCCTAAGCCGACAGATCCAGAATCCGATGTGTGGGTGAAATGGCCCGGATCAGGTACGGTGATGTAGGCCCAATTGGCCATGAAATTTCCGCCATCGTAGACCAGGTGACGGTTCTCCGGCAGCATTTTAGAGAGCTCGAGAGCGAGAATGCGTTGGTCCAGCGTGCGTGCTGTGTGCTGAGTTTGAAAGTCCATGGTGTGTTCGAAGGATTCTATCTGCTCGCGCACGTCATCGGCATGGAACGGCTTTTCTGCGGGAGTGCGATCGGGCAACTCCGCGACCAGTTGTTGTGCGGTCAGCTTGGCATCGCCGACCACGGCGATGTCTGCGGGCCACCAGCGGCCAATGTTACTGCGGGTTGCGTCGATGTGAATGAGCGGCGCTGGGGGTAGGGCGGTGCCCGAGCTCATGGTGAGTGAATTTAACGCAGCGCCTATGGCGATGACGCAATCGGCCTGTTCGATGTAGCGGCGCGCAAGAGAATGTGAGGAGGAGCCGATAATACCGAGGTTCCAGGGGCTGCCGCGAAACAGGTCTTTGGCTTTGACGGTGGTGACGCACAGTGCGCCGATTTTCTCGGCCAGCGCGTCCACTGCCTCCCGCGCGCCGCTGCGATGCACTCCGATGCCCCCGACGATGAGCGGCCGCTTAGCGTTCTTGAGGGTAGCGAGCGCCGTGTTGACAGACAGTGGCCGTGCTTGCTGCGGTTCTGGCCGTGTTAACAGCATTGACGGCGATGGCTCACTTGGCGCATCTACTGTTCCAACTTGTACATCGGTGGGTAGCAGCAGCGCGGCGGCATGACCCAATGAAGCTTCTGCAACCGCATCCGCGAGTGTTTGCCGCGCGGACGTGGTGCTGGTGGGAACGAAGGTGGCAATACCGATGTCGCGAAGGACGTTTGCAGCGGGGAAGGCCTTTAGATCAGGCCCCATGAGATTGGTCGCGCCACGCATGATCGGCGCTTCGCCACTGATAATCAGCACCGGCATACTGGTGCGACTGGCCGAGACCGCACCGTGCAATCCGTTGGCCAGGGCCGGGCCGCGCCCGATAAGGGCGACGCCCAGCTTGTCGCAAGCCGCGGCATAACCCGCTGCGGCCATGACTGCGTGACTCTCCTGGCGCGCGCCGATGAAGCGCACGCCGATGGCGTCTAAGGTGGCAACGAGTTGACAGATGTCATCGCTCATTAAGCCGAAGAC
Source organism: Pseudomonadales bacterium (assembly GCA_051027215.1). Classification (GTDB taxonomy): domain Bacteria; phylum Pseudomonadota; class Gammaproteobacteria; order Pseudomonadales; family Azotimanducaceae; genus CALHVX01. The sequence goes on from JBPCXR010000091.1 coordinate 20,093, forward strand.
CGAGTCCACGCCGAGTTCCTTGAGGTCTTCGGCGAGCATTTGATAAACCGGGATGCCGCTCATAGCAGCGACTCGAGGCGGTGCCGGGGGCTAGTGCAGTAAAGAAGAACGATGTTTACGGCCACTACCACCTCTTTAAGAATTCCGGGTTGCAGTGACTACCTTATGCCCATAGCTGCTGAATGCAACACGTCTACTGGCCACGCTTCTGCCACTTCTCGTAGTCGAAGGGTTCGTAGCGCACGCGAGGACGGACGACTTGAAAGGTCGGATATAGAAAGGCAACGAGATCGACCAGGTTGGTGACGGTAAGTAGATCGTTGTAGACGGGCATACGGGATTCGCCAGCTTTGGAGACCATTGCAAGGGGGTAATTGGTCGGCAGCTTGTGAGAGGGATTGATTATCGAGGTAACTAGGTAGGCTTCAGACCGCGCCCGTGTGGTTTTGCCACCGAGCACGATTTCCAGCTGCCGCGCACCTTCTGGCTCGGGTAGGTCAACGCCTGAAATGACGTGACAGCCATTGCATCCTAAATCCGCGAACAGCCGCTTACCCTGCTCCGCGTTCCCCTCGGGCAGGCTGAAAACTTCCTTTGACGACGGTTCCCCGGTACAGGACGCTAGTGCCCCGACAAGTATGAGCCCCGTAATACGTGCTAGATAGGACATGGTCTTGCTCCCTGCGATTGAACGGACCCAATACTTATACTCGAAAGAACAAGGTTTTGGCCAATGGCGCGGCCAGTAGACATTGGCGTGCTCGAGCCGTGCCATGACTTCATCGTCGAGCAGCCTGTCGACAATCTAGGTACATCACCGTATTCCCGTTCTATGGCCTGACGCGGAACATCTCCTGCAAACCTAGAGGTAGGTGCGCAGTGAGCAACACAGAGCATTTGATCGAACAGCAGGTCATAAAGCATCACGCCAAGCTCAAACACGTCGACGAGCTGTTCGAGCGCCTCAGCAAAGATGCCGAGGTGGAGAAAGACGATCCGCTGCTCGCTGCCCTCGAAGAGGAGCGCCACACCTTGGCCAAACTCCTGAATCGCATGAACGATGCTCCGCCAGAATCTTGGCAAGAAGCAGCGGATTCGACATTCGGGCCAATGGGCGTTTGGAACACCATGGCTCGCCTGCTGGAGAAGACGTTAGAGCGGATTGAGCACAAATAGCTCATTCGGTACGGATTTTTCGCCCACAGATTGCTTCTGGTCAGCTCAGTTGAAAAGGCTCGCCCAATGGCGCTTCGGGGCTTTGGAGTGAGTTGCCGAATAGGCACTCTTCCACCAAGACGGTATCGAAAAAATTGTGCATCTCTGTGATCTTGCCGTCGCGGATAGTAAAGATTTCACAGTAAGTCTGATCGTAGCGTTTGCCATCTTTGGTTGGGCCGCCACCTTTCATGATACCCACAACCCGATCACCTTCAGCGGCCACGATTGTCCACTCCTTGGCAAACCGAATTTGATCAGGAACCAGTTTCTGCAGTAGCTTCTCGGCGATCATGCCATGGCAACAAGCTTCTTTGCCGTAGATGCGACCCGAAACGGGGGTGTTGCCTACCATGTTATAGACCACATCGTCATGGTGTAAATCGAAAATGGTTTCAAAGTCCCCAGCGGCCAATGCTTGGTACCAACGTTCAACCAGGCGACGATTTTCTGCTGTGCTCATGTCATCTCTCACTTCAAGTCCGTCGCTCGTTGATCTTGCAGTATGCTACGGCAAACGGAACTGCTACTGTTCTAGTCAAAGCAGCCTCTTTGCCGTTACGACAAGTGACTCTCACAAATTTTGCCATAGGCTTTAAGTATTGGCCTAATGTGGTGAACACCCAATCCTCCGGTATCGTGAAGTTCTTTGAGATAGGCGCCGCAGATGACTACGCCCGCAACCGCTGATTCATAGCAATCTGAACAACAATCTTTGTGCCCGTGGAGGCAACAATGGACGAGAAAACACCAAATCACGATATCAGCGCAATGAACTGCCCGCACCAATTAAGCGATGTCGATCTTTTCTCACCCGGCGCTCAGGAACACTGGTACGAAGCCTACGACATTTTGCACGACCAAGCTCCCGTTCACTGCATTCCCGGAGAAGGATTTGAGCCCGGTACGGACGCGTTTATATTGTCAAAACATGAAGACATCGCGGCTGTCGTTCGTGATGAGGAACGGTTTCCTGTTATCGGTAGTATCTTCCTAAAACAGCTCATGGCTTCCGGCGAAGACATATTTTCAATGCCGAACGTCAGCGCTGTAGCGGCATCGATGTCATCACTGCGTCCTAATCCTGAAATGTGGCGGAACCATCGCCAAGAACTAACCGATCCCTGGGTGGGCCCAGGCGCTTCTCGAAACGAGGCGATGGTAGATCGTGTGGTTAACGAATGGATCGATAAATGGATTAATCGTGGGGAAGTGGAATGGGTTTCGGAATTTGCACAACCAGTACCACAAACGGTAATGGCGAACATTTTGGGGTGGCCGATAGAAGACCTTAAGCTATTAAAGTACTTTGGTGACGGAACGGTTAAACCCTTCGTGTATGGCAGCAAGCACAACAACATCCTGCCAGAAGAAGAAGTTCAGTCTCAGTTTAAAGTATTGGAAGAATTCAAAACTTACACGAACAATCTAATTCAGGAGAAGCGCGACAATCCCAGCGACGACATGATCACGTTTCTCACGCAAGTCGAATATTCGCCCTTGAAACGCAGGCTGGTAGATCTAGAGATCAACGGTATTGTTTATGCCATGGTGATTGGCGGACTTGAAACAACTCAGTACGCCATTGCAGAACAGGTACAGCTATTGATCGAAAACCCGGAGGTTTGGCAATCTCTGAAGCATGATCGATCCAAACTTCGCGCATTCACCGAAGAAGGCATGCGTTTGCGTTCCCCGACCCAAGGGCTGTCTACCCGGATTACCAGTCAGGACGAAGTTTTTCAGGGAGTCAAAGTGCCGAAGGGTTCCTATCTTCATCTACGTTGGGCGGCCGCGAACATCGATCCCAAGGAATGGGAGTGTCCTCTAGATATCAAGCTGGATCGAAAGGCCGGTACGCGCCACCTGACTTTTTCGCAAGGTCCCAGGGTATGCCCAGGGGCTAGCTTGTCGAGAGTTGAGCAAATGGCGGCGTGGAAAATCTTGCTGGAACGTATAGATCACTTTGAGTACGCAGAGAATAACGACTTCCTGCATCAACCCGGAATTATGCTTGGCACTTTGGAACTCAATCTGACATTTGAAAAAGCTTGAGGGTGATCGTTTTGCTGATGGCTTGATGCGCTCACCCGGCACTATAGCGACGGTCTGAAGGCGTCGATCGCCAGACGGTGGCGGTCTGGCGTCAGGGTCTGCCTGCAACTTGTGGCGGATCTGGTTTTCGCTAGTTTTTGACAAACTAAAAGCGTAACAAGCGTCGGCTACCACCAAACAACGCCAGTTTAGGTGTTGGGTTTCCCCCCACAACACTCTCTATAACGCCCATTTTTACGGGCATTCTCCGTTGGCACGTGAGTTGCAATTCGGTTGATTCTTAGACGCTCAAAGGTCGATCCAAGTTGCGATGAGTACTCGCCTGCCAAGAACAGTAAAGTGAAAATCAGCGTGATCACATCGCTGGTTGTGGCCACACTCGGCGCGACCTTCCCTGCACAAGGGGTCGTCGCGCAGTGCATCGATGCTGCTCGCTGCGAGCCAGGTGCAGTGTCGTCGGTCAGTTGCAGCCGTAGCGGCGGTACGAATGAAATGTGCAGCGAAAGGCCAATCGAACTGGTTTCACTGAAGGCAATTAGCCCGGCAGCGCCCAGAACTGCGACGCCGAGCAGCGAAGGTGTGCCAGCAGCCTCACCGGCGGCAACGCCAGCGCCTAAACCTGAATCGGAGACTTTGACTCTGCTCGCATTGGGTTTACTGACGTTGCTGGGGTTGCGGCGTTACGTCGGTTTACACCGCCGCACATCATTAGCCGCAAAGCGTTAGTTGATCACTCAGATCTTGGACGGGCCTAAATAGATGAGTTGGTAGGTATTAGAAAGCGCAGTTGCGTCCACGTTAACGCCTATCAGAGCCCGAGCATGTCTCCCACCCCGCCGTAAAACGCCCGGCGCACTACTTCGCTTACGTCTTGCAGCTGTCGATCGCACACCGTCTTCGCGTCACCCGTGCCTTCAACGTGGGGGTAGTCGCTAGAAAAGCACAGCATTTCTGGCGCCGAATCGATGGTGGGATGCAGCAGCTGTGTGGCAACCAGGGGCGTTACCCGCACCTGGCGGCGTAGATATTCGGATGGCGACAGGGGCAAGGTATAGGCAGACCCGGCGAAATCAGGCCGATATTCGCTGTCGTTCAATGTTCCCCAGGAGCCGCGACCGACACCGTGATCGAGCACATCGAGCAGATGCGGCAGCCACGAGACACCTACTTCCTCCACGATCACCGTGAGTTTCGGGTGTCGCTCGAACACACCGTCGAAGGCCAGCGCCGCGAGCAGCAACTGTGGTGCGGTCTGTGGACTCACCACCATGTTTAAGAAGCTGTAGGTCATCAGATCGTCGGCGCCGTTGTTAGCCCAACCGGGGTTGATGCGCTCGCGGGAGAAGCCGACGTGAGCGATGGCTGCCATGCCCAGGTCTACGGCCGCCGACCAGAGCGGTTCGAAATCCGGGTGCGTGAGCGACTTGGCGAGTGCCGGTTGACCATTTGATGCGAATCGCGGAGCACCTACTGGAGATTCCGGGATCGCAAACGCGCGGCTGCCGCGTTCGCGCATGCGCGTCATCTCTGCAATAGACCAACGGAGGTCCGACAGGTCGATCTGCGTGACAGGAATCAGCCGGTCGGTGTGACCTTGCACTTGATCCGTGGCCCATTGGTTCCAGCACTGCCGAATCTTCGGCATCAGGTCAAAACGCTTGGCGCGCGATGCTTGCACAAACGCACCCACTAAAAACGTAGGATTCAGGAACTGCACGTCGATGCCACGTTCATCGCAAAAAGCCAGGCGCGCTTCGGATCCGCAGAACGGATCTCCATTGGTCGCCGACTGCTGCTCGGGTTGGCGCGTGTCGGTTATTTCCAGGTGTTGGACGAAGCCGGGCAGGATGGTGTCGTAGCCACCGGTCGGCTGCTGTAGCTCTGGCAGCACGGCAAGGGTGGGGTTGGAAATGCCGAACACGGTATTTGCCACGTCCATGAATCGTAGCGGGGGTCCCAGTGCCTCCGCGAGCGCGGGCTCGGTCTGCTCGACCCAGTCGAGTGGTTCGTGGAGATGTGCGTCGACGTCTATCACACGTATTTCAGGCGAACCTGGCGGGCGCCAGGGGCCGGTAACGGTAGTGCCATCTCGCTGCTGACTCATCGGAATTCTCCTGGGCGTTGCGGATCAGTATAGGTGGGCGCTATTCAGCGCAACAGGTGCAGGAAATGAAGGAGGAGGCCGGTGTCGCTTATAGATATCTTGTCGCTGGCCCCAGGTATCCCTATGGGTCCCGCCGTGACTCAAACGCTCAGTACGCTTCTGGCTCATTTTGAAATTGGCGGTGGATTTCAATAATCCCCGGCGTTAGGGCGACAATCCAGATTAAGAGTCCGATCGCAACCCAGGAAAGCGGCAACGCGACGAGTGCCACCAACCAACCACAGAGAAAGTAGTTCCAGCGCTGCATGGCTGCCTTCGGCGAAACGTTGTCTTTGTCTCCTTCGCGTAGCAACGGAAACGCTTTAGGGCGTAGAAACCAACCGTGAGCGGTGAGTAGCAATAAGAATTTGAGCCAGGTCAGGGTTTCTGTACCCAGGACCGGATTCTGGTCGAGCTCCACCATGCCGGTTGATGACGCTTCGTCGCCAGCACCCTTCAAACGATCCTTTACCCGATCCCACGTATATCGGGCTTCAGGTCTGGCGCCCGCACCACTCATGTTGTTGTACTTAGGTACACAACGCCATCGATAGAGCACCTGACCAGTTTTGTCTATCGCAATCACAGCAGGTTGATAGTAACCCTTGGGATGACTCGCCCAGGACCGCTCGCGCAGATGGCCGTAGTCCGAATTATAAAACACCTCAAGCCAACCACGTTCCTTGAGGTCTTCTCTGATTTCATGGTGCGGATCACCGATGACCGGAATGCTCATCTGCCACGCGTCTTCTGCTTCTACCGCCAGAGAATGGGGTTCGCTGGTGATGCCAAATATCCGCTTAACTACTACCTGGGCGTGATGGGAGATACCGGTCTCTCAGCCTATTTTGGCCTCACCGACTATGGTCGGATTGAGCCGGGCGAGACCGTGTTGGTCAGCGCAGCGGCTGGAGCTGTCGGGAGCGTTGCGGGCCAAATACTATGGAGCGAGAACCGTAGGTATCAGCAGTGGGATGGAGAAGTGTCAGCGCCTGATTGCAGAGCTAGGTTACGATTCATTTGTGGACCGGACTGCACCCGACCTTGAAGCGGCGATGGCCGCAGCGTGCCCAAACGGCATTGACGTGTATTTTGACAACGTCGGTGGGCCAATACTTGAGACGGTGCTCAATCACATCAATGAAGAAGCACGCATCCTTTTGTGTGGCTCCGTAGCCACCTACAACAATGTCGAGCCAGAACCTGGGCCCAATAATTTGTTCCAATTGACCACTAAGCATGCGCACATGCACGGGTTCATGACCCATCTTCAGCTGGATCGCTATGATGAAGCTCGGGGTACACTCGCAGATTGGATCGACAAAGGTCATCTCGTGGTGCATGAACACCGTTTGCAGGGAATCGACAACGTGGGACAAGCGTTCTGTGACTTGTTTGCGGGAGCGAACTTTGGGAAAACAATCGTCGAGCTTTAGCTTTTTAGCGGCAGGCCATACCCGAGCGTTTTTGGGTTCAATATGCGTCGCCGCTCAAAGTCGATGTGGGATCGTCGGAAATTCTCCCAATGAACAGGTCGAATATTGGTAGGCGGGGGATGGCTTCCAACCTAGGCGGTATGACTCTCTCGGTTGTTGCCGAGAAATTCATCGATATCCAGCGCCACTTGCTCGACCCGGGTGAGCATGAACAGGTGCCCACAATCGTAGGTGTTCAGGCTGCCGTTGGGCAGACGGTTGGCCAGGATGCGTGCGTTGACCAACGGAATGATGGGATCGTCTGTGCCAGCCATGACCAGTGTTGGGGCCTCAATTTCGTGTAACCAGAAAAGACTTGTCCAGCCGATCAACGCATAGAGTTGGCTCAGGTACCCGGTAATGGACGGTGGCGTCATGTGCTTGGCGTGCTTTTTCGAGCGCGCCGGGTTGTTACGGAAATCCCCGCCGTAGATGTCCCCGGCAATCTTGGTGAAGTATCCCGCACTCAGATACCGCAGTGGGGTGGCCATGCGCAGGATCACCACTGGATTGGGTGGCACCATGATGTGGCCGGTGGCCGTCGCCGCCAGAATGAGCCGCTCGGTGCGCAGTGGGTATTGCCGGGCAAACTGTTGGGCCAGGCCGCCGCCCCAGGAAATGCCCATGACGTGGCAGCGGGTAACCTCCAGGCTGTCGAGCACCAGGGTCGCGAGCCGGGCCAGATCGCGCATGCGGCGGGGCACCAGGCTCGGTTTAGACGCACCGACGCCGGGTAGGTCAAAGGTGATGACCGGCACATTCAAGTGCAGCATCAGCGGGCGCAGCAAGCCAGCGGATGCGCCAATGCCGTTGAAGATCAACAGTGGCGTGCCCTCGCCGTCGAAGTTGCCCACGATGCGAAGGCGCTCGCCCGCTATGGTCTGATACTGCTCGTTAATCATGGCTTACCGCGGCTACTCCAGGACGTAGGTTCCCGGTGCGGCGCACAGTTCTGGATGGTCGTCATTGCCGAATTGCATTGGAGCGGTGACTTGCTTGTTGGACATGGCGTTCAGCCACTCGGTCCAGTGGGGCCACCACGAGCCGGGATGCTCCTCGGCACGCTCTAGCCAATCCTCCGCCGCGGGCGGGGTATCGGCATTAGTATAGAACTTGCGCTTTGACGATGTTGGGGGATTGATCAAACTCTGAATGTGACCTGCGGTGCTTAGTACGTAGGTGGTTTCACCGCCCAAAATCTGAGTTGAGCGGTAGCATGCCTGCCACGGCGTGATGTGGTCTGTGGTACCGCCGGTAATGAACGCTGGTACCGTCACTTTGGCCAGATCAATTGGCACACCTTTAATCTCCAGCGCGCCTTGTTTCGACAGAATATTGTCTTTGAATACATCGAGAAAGTCGCTGTGCAGGCGCGCCGGCAGGCGGGTGGTGTCGTTGTTCCAGTATAGGATGTCGAACGCAGGCGGTGATTCGCCGTGCAGATAGTTGGACACCACGTAGTTCCAGATCAAATCGTTGGGGCGCATCCAGTTGAAAACCCGAGCGGTATCGTTGCCGTCCAGCACCCCAGCCTTCGCGGAGCGCTTGCGCGCGGTCTCTATAGTGGTTTCGTTGGTGAACAATCCAATGACCGAATCTTCCGCGGCCGGTTGCAGTACGTTGACCATCAGCGTCAACGAGGCCACTTTATCAAGCTCGCCTTTACCTGCGAGATAACCCAGCGCTACCGCCAGGGTGATGCCGCCGGCGCAGGCCCCGACCACGTTCACCGCATCCGTGCCGCTGATGTCTCTCGTGACGTCGATGGCCGACTCCAAAGAGCTAACGTAGTCATCCAGGCCCCAGTTGCGGTTCTCTGCGGTTGGGTTGCGCCAGGACACGACAAAAACCTGAAAGCCCTGCTCGAGCAGATACTTCACGATGCTCTTGTCCGGCGACATGTCGTAGATGTAGTACTTGTTGATCTGCGACGGCACCACCAGGATGGGCCGGGTGTTTTGCGTATCTGTGGCGGGCTGATACTGAATCAGCTCAACGATGTCATCCCGGTGGATGACCGCACCTGGTGTGTTGGCAACGTTGTCCCCCACCTTGAAGGCGGATTTGTCGACCTGGCTCGGCATGCCATGGTTGTTGCGCAGATCGTCCACCAGGTTACGCGCGCCCTTGATCAGGCTCGCGCCACGGGTTTCGCGGGCTTTTTTTAGCGCGGAGGGATTGCCCAGCAGAAAGTTGGTAGGGGCCAGCGCGTCCGTTGCCAATGCGGCGACAAAGCGCGCACGGTCGAGGTCTTCGCCCTCGAAACCGATGTCTTCCACCCAGTCATTCACCACCGCCTGCCAGGCGAGCCAACCCTTGGCCATGCCGGCGTAAACGGGATTGTCGGTAAAGTCTGGATCCGAAAATCGTGCATCCCGGGGCGCAGGTTCACGATCGGAGTTGCCGAACATTACACGGATGAGCTCTGCGTTGAATTGCAGAATATGTTTGGCTGCGACCTGGGGTTGCGTGAGGGCCGCCTGCAGCACCTGCGCGGTAGACTTGGCAAGGTCCTCAATATTGACGCCGACGATGGGATTCAGCGTGTGGATGTGGTCGTCAACCGAGATGTCTTCTGTGTTTGCTGACATGGTAGCCTCAGGCGGTGTTTGGAACACTCTGTTGCTATTGCCGCGAACGGTCAAGTTGAAACCAAGGCCGTGGCCGTAAATGAAACAAAATTGGCCAATGAGGTTATTTGGCGAGGCTAATCGCCCTGCGCTCGCTAAAAACAGATTCAATTGCAGCTGCCGTGTGACGGTCAGTTGAACCCAGCAGGCGGAGCCATCTTTTCCTTTCAGCTATATCATTT
>JBPCXR010000092.1:0-34601 GCA_051027215.1 Pseudomonadales bacterium
CATTGAGATCGGGCCCCAGGATCCGAACTACTTCGAAATTCCACCGGGTTTAAAGCCGTTCGGAATCGGCGCCGCGATGAGTCAATTTCGAAACATGGAACAGGCTTCCGGTACAGGGCAAGCCAACCAGATGCCGGAGCAAGTGAATTCTGAGACTCCGCCCCCGGCCCCTGAGCCCGGCGGGGAACAGATGGGTGACGCTGCGCAAGATGAATACCCGCAAGACGCACCTCCAACCAGGGGAGAAAGTATCCGCAAAGGCATCCGCGGCCTGTTCAGGCGCTAAGCCTGTTACTGGAGTAAAGCCATGACTCGCAAGTTAGTCGCAATGATCCTGCTCAGCTGCCTGGCAACACCGGCCGTAGCCCGAGACTATTGTCGAACCCCATTCGACATGCCCAGCCAAGAGGGCGGGAAACGGGTTCACTATCCGGCCAATGCTGCTGTAGCTGGTCCGATTCTGCGCGCAGATCTGGCCGAAGGACGCAGCAGCTCCGACCCGATCGCCGCCTTGCGTATCTACGCTCGCAATTTCTACGGGTTAAAACGCACCGATATGCCCGGGAATTCCGGCTGGGTATCGCAGCGCTGCGGACCCGCCGAGCTGTACCAAGAGCTCAATCAAGCGGCCCAAACCGCGGTCGAATCAGTGCGCAAGACCTACCACGACAAGCGCTGGTTTCTAAGCGCAGACCAATGGCTGCAGCAGACCAACCAGCAGCCCGGGCTACTCAACCTGTTGCTGCATGCAAACCTGTACGACGCTTTCGAGGAAGAGGCGTTGGCCTTTTTGCGCAGCGCAAAAAATGATCCCACAGCTGCGAAACTGTTCAGCGATACCTTGGGAACGATTCAATTTAAGACCTGGCAGCTGACCGACTACCAGAAGCGTTCTTCGCACGCCGAGGGAACGCTCGCTTTAATTCCAGCCGAACAGACCGGCCTGAAGCGATTGCCTGGAATCATCGAGAGGATCAACGCCGTGCGCGCCGAGCACGTCGCCTATTGGCTGAAACTCGAAGAACCGCGCTTCGCCAAGCTACACAAAGAACTGAACACCAACGAAGCACAGAAGGCCGCCCTACTGCCTTTTAACACCAGTGCAGAAACCCCTATCGCCCTGGCAGCCCTGGAACAAGCTAGAGACGTGGCACTACCGGAGAATCGCCCGGCGCTATTTGCCCTCGGCACCAAACGCGGTGAAGTGCTGGAAGCCGACGGCCACCTATGGTCTGCAGAGCAGTACTACCGATTCGCGGAGTTGGAAGATCGCGCCGATGCCGTGGAGCAACGGCTGAATGCGCAGCAGGAAGCGCGCGGGGCAAAGGTCATTGCCGAGTTGGAAAAAACCAAAGACAAGTTTCTCAAAAGTGAATCTGAGCGCGCAGCTTACGAAGAAGATACCGATGCCCTGGCTGATGAGCTGGGCATCGACCTGGACGACTTCTAAGTCAGCTCAGCCCAAACCCAGCACGTTCTGCATGTCGTAAAGGCCGGTTTTCTTACCGGCCAGGAATTTCGCCGCACGCAGTGCACCCTGAGCAAAGTTCATGCGGCTATGAGCACGATGGGTGATTTCTATGCGCTCTCCCGCCGCGGCGAACAGCACCGTATGATCGCCAACAATGTCGCCGGCGCGTATCGTTTCGAAACCGATGGTCTTGCGGTCTCGCTCCCCAGTAATGCCTTCGCGGCCGTAGACGGCAACCTCTGCGAGATTGCGGTCTAGGGTATTCGCCACAATCTCGCCCATGCGCACTGCGGTTCCCGAGGGCGCATCGATCTTGTGCCGATGGTGGGCTTCGATCACTTCGATGTCCGCATCATCACCCAGCACCGAGGTAGCCACCTCCAGGAGTTTGAATAACAGATTAACGCCGGGACTCATGTTTGGTGCCTTCAAGATGGCAATGTGATTCGCAGCCTCGCTGATGGCTGCCAAGCCCTGGTCATCGAATCCCGTAGTGCCGATGACTAACTTTTTGCCCTGTTCCACGCACAGCGCTAGCGCTGCCAAGGTTGACTCTGGCACGCTGAAGTCGATCAAAGTGTCGAAGTCTGAAACCACGGCCGCCAAGGAATCTACAATCTGTACATCGCGCCGCCCAATACCGGCAAGCTCACCAGCGTCACTGCCTAGCAGCGTCATGCCTGGGCGCTCCAGTGCCGCGCCAAGCGCCAGATCAGGGTCTTCTTCCAGTGCTTGGACGAGCGTTCGACCCATGCGCCCCGCGGCCCCAGTGATTGCAACTCGGATCATGGCTAGCTCCGTTGTGTTAGCGGTTGTGCAGCTTCCGGAGCACCGAATACGGCGACCGGGACTGCCTAGCTAAGATTTGAGACTATCAAAAAAATCCTTCACCCCTTTAAACCAACTGGTTTCTTGGGGTGAATGTTTATCCTTACCGCCGTCTAAACTGGATTTAAACTGACGCAATAGATCTTTTTGCGTCTCAGTCAAACGCACTGGGGTTTCCACCGCCACTTTGCACAGCAAGTCGCCAACGCCACCACCGCGTACAGGTGTTACCCCTTTGCCACGCAATCGGAAGAGTTTACCGCTCTGGGTTTCAGCAGGGATTTTCAATCGCACCCGGCCATCGAGCGTCGGCACCTCAAGCTCACCACCCAATGCCGCATCAACGAATGAGATGGGCACTTCGCAGTAGAGGTTACGACCGTCCCGCACAAAGATGGGATGTTCACGCACTTCTACCTGTACGAACAAGTCTCCGGGCGGCCCACCGTTGGGCCCGGCCTCACCCTCACCGGTCAGGCGAATGCGATCGCCGGTATCGACCCCTGCTGGTATGCGCACAGACAGAGTCTTAGGCTGCTCCACCCGGCCCGCACCACGGCAAGTTCGACAAGGATCTGCAACAATTTGGCCTTCGCCGCGGCAACGAGGGCAGGTCTGCTGCAGCGAAAAGAATCCCTGGGCCACCCGAATCTGCCCGGCGCCACCACAGTCGGGACAAGTATCGCGGCTGGTTCCTGGCTTGGCCCCGCTGCCATCACAGTCTTCGCAGGTAGCCAGCACCGGTACCCGGACCTCAACGGTATCGCCGCTCACCGCCTGCTCGAGTTCTAACTCCAGCGCATAGCGTAGGTCCGATCCACGTCTGACCGAGCTACGACCACCCCGACCGCCACCAAAGATGTCGCCGAACACATCACCAAAAATATCGCCCAGGCCGCCGCTGCCGAAGCCGCCCATACCCGCGCCGTTGGGGTCGACACCCGCATGGCCAAAGCGATCGTAGGCCTCGCGCTTCTCCGGGTCCTGGAGAATTTCGTAGGCTTCAGTGGCTTCCTTGAACTTGGCGTCCGCCTCGCTGTCGTCCGGGTTGCGGTCCGGATGAAACTTCATGGCCAGCCGTCGATAGGCTTTCTTGATATCGGCGGCCTCTGCCGACTGGCTGACCCCGAGTACTTCGTAGTAGTCGCGTTTGGACATCGGTTACCTACTAAACAAAAAACCTCGCCCCCAATTACTTAAGGGCGAGGCACTTTACCTCAAAGTCTGAGGGAAGCGGCAGCTAGGCCGCTTACTTCTTACCGTCGTCGACTTCCTCGAACTCAGCATCAACGGTTTCACCGTCAGCAGGATCTGATTCGCCCCCAGACTCCGCTTCAGCGCCACCAGCAGCCTGAGCGGCAGCGGCTTCTTCGGCGTACATTTTCTGGGCGAGATCAGCAGAGGCCGTAGACAGGGCTTCCGTCTTAGCTTGGATCACATCCTTATCATCGCCTTTGATCGCTTCTTCAAGCTCATTGGCCGCGGCTTCGATCGCCGCTTTTTCTTCGTCGCTAGCCTTATCGCCGGCATCGGCCACTGCTTTGCGAGCGCCATGAATCAGGCTATCAGCTTGATTGCGCAGGGTGACCATCTCTTCGAAGCGGGCATCTTCAGCTGCATTGGCCTCAGCATCTTTCACCATCTGGTCGATGTCTTCCTCAGACAAACCACTGGAGGACTTGATCACAATCGACTGCTCTTTGCCCGTCGCTTTGTCTTTCGCCGAGACGTTGAGTATGCCGTTAGCATCGATATCGAAGCTGACTTCAATCTGCGGCATACCACGTGGCGCCGGTGGAATGTCTGCCAGATCGAAACGACCCAGAGATTTGTTCTGCGCGGCCTGCTTACGCTCGCCCTGCAAAACGTGAATCGTTACTGCGGTCTGATTGTCTGCAGCCGTTGAATACACTTGCTGCTTCTTGGTGGGGATGGTGGTGTTCTTCTCGATCAACACATTCATCATCTCACCCTGTACCTCGATGCCTAGCGACAACGGCGTGACGTCCAATAACAAGACGTCTTTGACATCGCCGGACAGTACTGCCGCTTGAATCGCTGCGCCCATGGCTACTGCTTCGTCCGGGTTCACGTCCTTGCGTGGTTCCTTGTCGAAGAAGGCTTTCACTTTTTCCTGCACTAGCGGCATGCGCGTTTGGCCGCCAACCAGAATCACATCGTTAATGTCGCTGTTCTTCAACCCAGCATCAGCCAAAGCAATACGACACGGTTCTATGGTGCGCTCAACCAACGCTTCCACCAGGGATTCAAGTTTGGCTCGGGTAAGTTTTAGCACCAAGTGCTTGGGGCCCGAGGCGTCTGCGGTAATGTAAGGCAGATTAATCTCGGTCTGTTGGCTCGAAGACAGCTCGATCTTGGCCTTTTCTGCGGCTTCCTTCAGTCGCTGCAGTGCCAGTGGGTCATTGTGCAGATCAAAACCGGTATCTTTCTTAAACTCATCGGCCAGATACTCGATCACCGCCAGGTCAAAATCCTCGCCACCGAGGAAAGTATCGCCATTGGTCGCCAGCACTTCGAATTGATGCTCGCCATCGACTTCGGCAATTTCGATTACCGAGATGTCGAAGGTTCCGCCACCCAAATCGTAGACCACGACCTTGGCATCACCACGCTGCTTGTCCATGCCGTAGGCCAAGGCTGCAGCGGTGGGCTCATTGATGATGCGCTTCACTTCCAAGCCAGCGATCTTGCCGGCGTCTTTGGTAGCCTGGCGCTGGGAGTCGTCGAAGTACGCGGGAACGGTGATCACCGCCTCGGTGACAGTCTCGCCAAGATACTCCTCGGCGGTCTTCTTCATTTTCTTCAAGACTTCTGCGGATATCTGCGGCGGCGCCAGCTGTTCGCCTTTCACTTCAACCCAGGCATCGCCGTTGTTGGCCTTGACGATGTTGTACGGCACCATCTTGATGTCTTTTTGCACTACGTCGCTGTCGAACTTGCGACCGATCAAACGCTTTACCGCAAACAGCGTATTTTCTGGATTGGTTACGGCCTGGCGCTTGGCGCTCTGACCGACCAGAATTTCGTTGTCATCCGTGTAGGCGATGATCGACGGAGTCGTCCGATCGCCTTCGGAATTCTCTATGACTTTGGGATCTTTTCCTTCCAGAACCGCCACACAGGAGTTTGTGGTTCCAAGGTCGATGCCGATGATCTTGCCCATGAGCAGATTCTCCAATGCTAATAATGTTGCGCTTTTTGCCTAGGGCTTCGCGCTGGCTTAGCCTCTTTATTAGGCCAAGCACGAAAAGTTCAAGGTTTTGGACTCAACTGCCCGGTGCTTTAGCCACCACCACCATCGCGGCCCGCACTAGCCGGCCATTCAGGCTGTAGCCCTTTTGCATTACGTCGATGACCGAGTTCGGCTCTACATCGGGGTTTTCGATCATGGCCATGGCTTCATGCTGCTGCGGATCAAACGGGTGCCCCATGGGATCGATACGCTCGATGCCGCCTTTGCCCAGGGTGTCGATGAACAGCTTCAACGACAGCTCGACGCCCTCAGCGATGGCCTTGGCTGCTTCTGCCTCATCACCTGCTGCGTCCACGGCGCTGCGCGCCGTCTCCACCGACTTTTCAAGGCTGTCGGCTACCGGCAATAGCTCGCTCGCGAACTTCTCGATGGCGAACTTGTGGGCGTTTTCAACGTCGCGGGCACTGCGGCGGCGCACGTTTTCCATCTCCGCCTGGGCACGCAGGAGGGCATCTTTCAGGCTGGCGACTTCTGCCTGCAGCGACTCGGTGACGTCGGGATTGCTCTCGGGCGCCTCCGACTGGGCCTCCGAGCCCGGCTCAGAACCGCCAACATCTTGATTTTCCTGATCTTTATCTTGCTCGGGCTGTTCGCTCGACATCTTCGATCTCATTCGGGCTGTCCGCGAAGAAACATGGGGACGAGCGGGCAGAAATCAACCCTCGACCTCAGTGGTTAACCACCTTGACGTAGCGATAGGCACATCAGCACATCATCGATGTGGCTACCCTGAACTCTGAATCGATCGCGCAGCACGCCGACCTCTTCGAACTGCAGCGCTCGATACAGCGCTCTGGCACCCGTATTGTGGGCAAAAACCCGTAGATCCACCCAGTGCAGCTGCGGCTCGCTGCGAGCGAACCCAAGCGCCTTTTCCATGAGCGCTCGGCCGAGGCCTTGGGCCCTAAAGGCTCGCTCAATACCGATGCCCAGCTCACAGCGATGGGAGCCGGCATGTAACCCGTCGCCTTTTAGATCCACATGGCCAACCACTTGAGACGCCTCGCTGAGCGCAACGAACCAGCGTTGCCAATTCAGCTCGGACAGCGGTTTGTGCAAGGCATCGCTCTGCAGGCCCCTAGGACCCTCAGGATCATCCACGGCAAAGGGCATGAAGTGCGGCTCCCCCTGGCCGGACTCCCGCCGATGCCGTTCGAAGTGTTCGTTGAACAAGTCCAGCAGGGGTTCTTCTAGAGGGAGGATGTCAATCATCGCTGGGCTAGCGCGACGCCGACATCAGACTGGCGCCGCAGCATTCAGCTGCCACTCATCGCCGCGCCGAGCACCTTAGCGGTGACATCCACCACCGGGATGACTTTCTCATAGGCCATGCGCGTCGGACCCACCACGCCGAGGACCCCCGCCACTTCACCGTTGATCTCATAGCGGGAAGTTACCACGCTCACTTCTTCGAACAGGCGGCTGCCCGCCTCTTCGCCAATGAACAGCTGAATGCCGTCAGAGCGCAGGCATTGATCCAGCAGATGCAGGATATTGCCCTTGCGGGTGAAGGTATCAAACAGGCTGCGCATGCTTTCTGCAGAGGAGCCGATGTTGAGGAGCGCTGACTCTCCGCTCACCAACAGCTCCTGGTCTTCGTCCAAAC
Source organism: Pseudomonadales bacterium (assembly GCA_051027215.1). Lineage (GTDB taxonomy): Bacteria > Pseudomonadota > Gammaproteobacteria > Pseudomonadales > Azotimanducaceae > CALHVX01. The sequence goes on from JBPCXR010000092.1 coordinate 7,180, forward strand.
TCTCTTCCTCGAGGGCTTTGGTCGCAAGATCCAGCGCCGACTGCATCATTTGATCCATGCGTTCCTTGTCTTCTTGCATACTCGCCAGCATCAGCTCCCGCAGCTCGCTCAAAGACCGGCCGCCGTATTCGCGGTTGATGAAGTTCGCCGCCTGACTCAATTCGCTTTCGCTGTATTCACGCTCCAGATGAATTACCCGGTTTTGCACTTCACGATCGTTTAGCACCAATATGACCAGCGCTCGATTGCCCGACAGCGGCAAAAACTCCAAATGACGCAGGGCCGCCCCTTCCTGCCTCGGCAGCAACACCACACAGGTCATATGGGTTAGGTGCGACAGCAGCTTAGACGCCGACTGCACCAGATCTTTGGGCGGCAGGTCGGGATTCAGCTGACTTTCGAGCTGCCCCATAGCCGATGCATCCATTGGCTTCACCGACAACAGCGTATCTACGAAGAAGCGTAGCCCCTGTTGGGTCGGGATTTTCCCCGCAGAGGTATGCGGAGAACGGACCAGCCCGCGGGACTCCAACTCGACCATGATGTTGCGCACCGTAGCCGGGCTGACTTGGACTCCAGGATGGGCGGCGAGCACCTTTGAAGCGGCCGGTGTTCCCTCAGCAATGTAATGCTCCACCAGATGCTTGAGCAGCACCTGTGCCCGTTGATCAACGTTTATGGAGTCTTGCTTTTTGCTCACAGTTACAACTTACTTGTTGGCACACCAAGTGAACCGTCTTCACCACCTTAATTCAATTCCACCGTTGCGCAATCCCTATGCTCCGTCAGCTCACCGTGAACAACGTCGGCCTGGTCTCAGATTTGGACCTCCAGCTCACCCCAGGCCTGACCGTTCTCACCGGAGAATCTGGGGCCGGAAAATCGCTCTTGCTGGCGGCTCTAGGCCTGGTGCTGGGTGAGCGGGCCAGCAGTGAGGCGGTAAAAACCGGGGCTGCCAAAGCCGAAGTGGTCGTCGAATTCGATCTAAGCCTGAATCCAGAGTCTCTGGCGGCGTTGAACGCGGCAGAACTGGTAGACCCGGAACAACCTAACCGCTGCCTGGTTAGGCGAGTGGTCTCCAGGGAAGGCCGCTCCCGAGCCTTCATCAACGACTCACCAGTGACCCTGACGACCCTGAAGGCCTTCGCAGAACAACTGGTAGATATCTACGGTCAGCAGGAAAGCTACCGCTTATCCGAGCGCGAAGTGCAACGCGCGCTACTCGATGATTTCGGCTGCCGCAGCAAAGATCGGCGCGAGGCACAACAGGCCTATCGCGCTTGGCATCAGGCCCAGAGCGAGGCTGCGCGCCTACGCGCGCAGCTGGATCAAAGCGAAGATCGCAAAGCCCTATTGACCTATCAACTCGAGGAATTGGCTGCCTTATCCCTACAGCCTGGGGAGTTCGCCGAGGTCGAGGCACAATTCCGCCGTCTTGCCCAGATCCAGAACCTTAGAGATGGAGCGCTCGCTGCGTTGCAGGCACTGGACGACAATCCCGCTGGCCACGCCGCCCGGCTGGTTCGTCAACTCAAGGACGATGATCCGCATTTAGCTGGGGCCCGGGAATACCTGGGCTCGGCCACCGAGCTCATGGCAGATGCCGCGGCGGATCTTCGACACTACCTGGAAGCCTTGGACAGCGACGCTGAATCCGTTGCACGCTTGGAAGCACGACTAGGCGCCATTCACGATGCCGCCCGCAAGCACAAGGTGGCGCCGGAAGGCCTAGAAGCACACATCGAAAGCATCAGTACGGAGCTGGCGGGCATGAGCACCGACCATAGCGCTTGGGAGCAAGCCACCAGCAGCGCGGAGCAAGCGCGTAGCGCTTTCGAAAGCGTCGCTAAAAAGCTCACTCGAGCCCGGAAAAAAGCGGCACCGCAATTTGCCAATGCCGTGAGCGAGCACATGCAAATCCTCGGAATTTCCGGCGGCGCTCTGGGGATCGAGTTGAGCCAGCAGGAAGGGGAACATGGCTTCGAGGCAGTAGAGTTTCTGATTACGACAAATCCACAGCAACCAGCCAAAGCCCTGAAGAAGATTGCCTCAGGGGGCGAGCAATCGCGTATTAGTCTGGCGATTCAGATCGTCGCCGCAGAAAAGACCGCCCTACCTTGTCTGGTCTTGGACGAAGCCGACGTCGGCGTAGGCGGCACCACCGCGGACGTCATCGGCCGCCTACTGCGGCGCTTAGCCGCGCATACGCAGATTCTCTGTGTTACCCACGCGCCCCAAGTCGCAGCGCTCGGTCAGCAACATCTGCGGGTGTTCAAGCACGCCCAGACTGGCACCCACATCGAGGAGCTGTCGGACAAAGCTCGCCTAGAGGAGCTGGCGCGCATGCTCGCCGGCGCAAAAGTCACGGCCAAAACTCGAACCTACGCAGCGACTTTGTTGGAAGAAGCCCAGGCCTAGTGTTCTCGCTGCGCTGCCGCTGATCCAGGCCGGTAGTTTTGCTTTGCCGGCCCGCACCGTTACCATGCGCAACCACCCCAAGATGAACGCTAAGCCATGACCCCGCATTACCTCGGCACACCGCGGTTCATAATTACGCTGCTCCTCGCCGGCGCGCTGGTTAGCGGCTGCAGCTTTCCGCGTCTGTACCGCGCAACGGTGCAGCAAGGCAACGTCATCACCCAAGAAATGGTGGACAAGCTGACCCCCGGAATGACCCGCAGCCAGGTGGCGTTCATCATGGGCGAGCCGGTGCTACGCAACACCTTTGCCAGCGACCGTTGGGACTACATTTACACGGTGACTCTGCCTGGATACTACGAAGAAGAAAAACGCCTTACGCTCTACTTCGAAGACGACGTTTTGTCCTTCTTTACTGGCGACTACCTTCCTGCATCTGCCTCCCCTGACTCAGCTGCACGCTGACGCCGCGCTGTCTTGGGATCCACAACAAGCGGTCGATATATCTCGACGCGATCATGGGCAACTAACAATCGCTCACGAGACACCGGCTCACCGTAAATACCCAACGGCACCTCAGCCAGGTCCAGCGCTGCAAAGGGCTCAAGCTGCGCCACTTGTGCTAAGGCATCAGCAACGCACGCGCCGTTGGGCAATCGCAACTCTACCACCCACTGCGCCTGCGGCAGCGCATAGACAACGCTAATCGGTAACTCACTGCGCACCGGATTCTGCCTGCAGACAGAACGCATCCACCACCCGATCGGCAGAGTGCATGAGCGAGCGGCTGACCATGCGTCCGAGCAGCTGCAAGCCACGACGAAACTCAAACTGCACGTGCAGCTCTGTGCGGCAACCTCGGTCACCGATGGGCGCTAAGGTCCACACGCCCCGAAAGTGACTGAACGGGCCGCTGACCAACTGCATCTCTACTCGCTCGTAAGGTACCGCCAGATTGCGAGTGGTGAACTGCTCAGAAAAACCTCGTGCTGCTAACTCCAGGGAAGCCAGCATCGCAGAGGTACCTTGGGCGGGGCCACCCGTTGGATTGTCAGTGCGCACCACAGCGCTAACACAGTAAGGCACAAATTCTGGGTAACGCTCGACGTCAGTAATCACGCTAAACATGCGTTCTGCGCTACAGCCGAGCAGCGCGCTGCGTCGAAGTTCATGCATGACCTATGCTCGACCCTGCTAGCCAATCAACCCGGAAAACAGCTCCGGGAACAGCGTAAACAGGAATACCGCCAGCACTCCAGCTGGGGCAACGATGCCAGCGAGTAGCTTCCACAAGAGAAAGCCAAGGCCACTATCAACACCAAGTTGTTCGCCAATGAGTGTTTTCGGCAGAGCCCAGGCGGCAAACAAAGAAATCAGCAGGCCGCCTAGCGGCAACATGACGTTCTGCGAGACATAATCGACAAAGTCGAAGATGGTGAGCTGGCCAGCAACATGGAAGCCGGACCAGTGATTGAACGACAGCACGGTACCGACGCCCAAAATCCAACAAATGACCCCCAGCGAAATAGCCACGCGCTGACGCTTAGCATTGTATTCCTCTACCAAATAGGCGAGCGCCGGCTCCAATAAAGAAATGGCGGAGGTGATCGCAGCGAAGCTTACCAGTAAGAAAAACAACGAACCGAATACCGCACCTAGAGGCAATTGACCGAAGGCCAGCGGGACGGTGACAAACATCAGCCCAGGGCCTTGTCCGGGTTCTAGACCATTGGCGAACACGATCGGAAAAATGGCCATGCCAGCCGCGACTGCTACTAACGTATCTAACATCGCAATGGTAAACACCGTGCTGGTAATAGACGTGTCGTTGGGAACGTATGCGCCGTAGGCCATGATGGCACCCATGCCCAGGCTCAAGGTAAAGAACGCCTGCCCCATGGCGATAAGGATGGCGTTGGGCGTTAACGACTCCCAGTTAAAGCGAAACATGAATTCAACCCCTTGAGCAAAACCCCCGGAGTTAAATCCATAGAACAACAAGACCATGAGCAACACGAATAACATGGGCATGAACAGTCGAATCGCCGTCTCTAAGCCCTTGATCACTCCGCGACCCACGATATAGACCGTCAGCGTCATGAACAGGGTCTGCCAAAACAGCAATTGCCAGGGACTCGCCAGGAAGCCGTCAAAGGTGCTACTGGCAACTTCAGCGGTTGCACCGTCAAAGACGCCGCTGGCCATGAGGTAGATGTAGTACAGGGCCCAGCCGGCGATGACTGCGTAGTAGGAAAGAATCAAGAATCCAGCCAACACGCCCAGCCAGCCGATGACAAACCAAACGCGACTGGTGTCGTGGCTACCGATTAGATTGCGAATGGTGTTAATCGGGCTCTCGCGACCGGCACGGCCTATGAGAACTTCGGCCATCATGATGGGCAATCCGACCACGAGCACGCAGCCCAGATAGACCAATACAAAAGCCCCGCCGCCGTTTTCTCCGGCGATGTACGGAAACTTCCAGATATTGCCCAAACCCACGGCCGAGCCAGCTGCGGCCAACACGAATAGCCAGCGGCTGGACCACATCCCATGGCGAGACGTCTGGGCACCCGCACTACCAAGAGCCATAAAGTCCCCTCTACCTGCAGAAAATCGCGGGAATTGTCACCCATAGCTATAGGGCGAACAAGCTCAGGCTTTATACTGCCGCAATGGCTGCCAAGAAAACCAAAAACACCAGCAATCTCATCGCCCAGAACAAGCGTGCTCGGCATGACTACATTCTCGAAGACACCTTCGAGGCCGGCGTCGTGCTCAAGGGCTGGGAAGTCAAGAGCTTGCGCGACGGCAAAGCGCAGATGGTCGACAGCTATGTGCTGTTGCGCGATGGCGAGGCCTGGTTGTTAGGGGTGAACATCACCCCACTCACCAGCGCATCGACCCACGTTGTACCCGAGCCGCAAAGAACCCGAAAGCTACTGTTGCACAGCCGGGAAATCGCCAAGCTATTCACCGCCACACAGGCTGACGGCTATACCTGCATCGCCACCCGGCTGTACTGGAAAGACAACAAGGTCAAATGCGAGATCGCACTCGGCAAAGGCAAGAAGCAACACGACAAGCGCCAAACCGAGCGCAATCGGGACTGGGATCGTCAGAAGCAGCGTCTCATGAAGAACGCTGGATAGTCTGATCCCCTAACACTGAACGTCAAAAACACGACGGCCACGATCCTTAGATCGACAACTTTTTGACACCGCGCAGCCTGGCTAGATCGCACTAAACTCAAAGCACGCCTAGCTAAAGTGTGCTGACCTTCAATAATGCCCGCCCCACCGGTTTTCGCCGCCAATGACTTCGCCGAGCTGGTGCCAGGTTGTTTTATCGCGCTGGATGTCGGCAGCGGTAACATTCTCAGTTTGTCGAGCAGCATCGAAGAATTGGTGGAAGTGCCCGCGGAACACTTTCAAAGCATGCGCGACCTGCTGCGCTGCTGCAAAAATCGCCGCGTGGCCATCGGCGCATTTCACGCAGTCAAATTGCGTCCCACGTTCACCCAACAGGTCCTAATTGAAACTCGCAAGGTGAACGGAGCTCCCCGCTGGATCGAGATGCGAATGCGCGTATCTGCAGATCGCCAGCGCCTGGAACTGCACCTCAAAGACGTGACCACTCGGCGCGCCCAAGACATCAACGCCCAGGTCATGCAACGAGCTTTGGAGCGCGGCTCCAACGAGCTGTACGTATTGAACGCCGACGTGGAGATCATCAGCGCCAATCGGGCAGCACTAGACAACATCGGCTATCGAGAGGATGAGCTCTTAAACCAACACGCTAGCCTGATCGCTCCGAAGCTTCGGGATCAAGGTTACAGCCGGGAAATGGCCGAACAGGTTGCGCGCACCACCGATGTACGCAGCCGTTACCCGCATCGGCGCAAAGATGGCAGCACCTACATATTCGATTCCGTCCTGACTCAAGTGCGGCAGTTCGGAAAAATGTGGTACATCGTCATCGGCCAAGATGTGACCGAGGAGCTGGCGAAAGAAGTCGCGCTAAAGCGCAGCGAAGACCGCTTAGCAACAGCCATCCGCAGCAGCGGCGTCGCCATTTACGATTTCAAACTCGACAGCGAAGAGTACTACGTCAGCGAGGCGCTCTGGGGTTGGTTGCAACGGCCGACAAACACCCGAATAGAAAATCTGCAGGCTTGGCTAGCGCGGCTATTGCACTCCGAGGACCGCGCCGACCTATTGGCCGCCCTCGGGGACCACTACCAGGGCACTCAGCGCCTGGATCGAGCCATACGCTTGCGTCGCGGAGATGGCGTTTACGAATGGGTTCAGTGCCAAGGAATGGCTCAGGTACACCAGGGTGAGATCATTCGAATCAGCGGCACCATGCTCAACATCAGCGCGCAGCGCCACGCCGAAGCCGCCAGAGATGAAGCGACAAGCCAGCTCCAGGCCGTGCTCGACAATGTCAGCGAATCCATCCTGACACTGGATGCACAGGGCGCTGTGCTGGGCGCGAACGCGGCCGCGTACCAATTACTCTCAGCTCGACTAACAACTGGCGCTGCAGCGCTCGCGCTGTTTGAAGAGTCTTTGCCCTTAGATCCCTCTCTTGGCGTTCAAGTCTGCGAAACTCGATTGCGCTGGGAACAGGATCCTGACGCCGGCTACGTAGAACTGAAACTTGGGCCAATCACTGACCCCAGAGACGCACGATTTACGCTGGTTATTCGGGACATTTCCGGCCGTAAGCGTTACGAGCGCTCCTTGTTACAAGCCGTTCGCCGAGCAGAAAGCGCCGATAAAGCCAAGAGTGAGTTCTTGGCAATGATGAGCCACGAGATCCGCACCCCAATGAACGGCGTGATGGGTATGGCCCAGATCCTACTCGACACGGATATGTCGAGCGAACAGCATGAAGCCTTGCGTATCATCTACTCCTCGGGCACTGCACTGCTATCTATCATTAATGACGTGCTCGACTTCTCCAAAGTCGAAGCAGGCAAGCTCGCCCTTGAAGAAGCGCCTTTTGATTTACGCGAGGCAGCGCGCGATGTCCTGGACCTACTGCTCTCCGGCTTGCCAGATGGACGCTTGCAGCTGGAATTGGACTACGACCCCAACTTACCAACGCAAATGCTTGGCGACAGCGGACGGGTTCGGCAGATCCTGCTAAATCTCGTGGGTAACGCGGTGAAGTTCACTCAGTCTGGCGGGGTGTACGTGACCATTCGCGCCAATCCCCACCCGCGCAAAGTCGACATTGAGGTCCGCGACACCGGGATCGGCATGAACGAAACGGTAGTTGGCAATCTGTTTCAGGCTTTTTCCCAGGCTGATGCCTCAACCACCCGGCGCTATGGCGGTACTGGCCTGGGACTGGCCATCTGCAAGCGCTTGGCAACCCTAATGGCTGGCGACATCAAAGTGGTCAGCGCTCCGGGAAAGGGCTCAACCTTTACCTGCACGCTGGGCTTGTTGCCGGACGCCGAAGTTGCTCAGACCATAAGCAGCACCCAAACAAAGACGAAGCCGGATACTGCGCTCCCGCACTTCTCAGGTTTAAGAGTGCTCGTCGCGGAAGACAATCCAGTCAATCAAACCGTCGCCCGCAAGCTCATAGAAAAGCTGGGCTGCGTCGTCGAACTGGCGGAGAATGGTCACGAGGCAGTCGAGCGCTGGCAAAACTCGAGCTTTGATCTGATCTTTATGGACTGTCAAATGCCCACGGTCGATGGCTTCGATGCAACACGCATGATTCGCGCTGAAGAAGCACGACTACAGCGGCCACGCACCCCCATCATCGCCATGACCGCCAACGTTATGCCAGCAGACCATGCGGCTTGCCTACAGGCGGGCATGGATGACCATGCACCCAAACCCGTGGTACTACGCGCCATAGCAGACAAGCTGCATACCTGGACCCAGCAGGCCAAGGGCCCTGATACGACCTAGCCATCAGCCACCATGCTGATTTGCTCGCTCTCGTAGCTCGAACTTCTGAATCTTGCCAGTGGCGGTTTTGGGCAAGGCTTCGAACTGCACCCGAGTCGGGCACTTGAAATGCGCCAGACGCTCTCGGCAAAACGCTATGATCTCTTGCTCCGTCGCTTGTGCATCGGGCTTGGTTTCAATAAAGACCACCGGGGTTTCTCCCCACTTGTCATCGCTAGCGGCAACCACGGCTGCCTCAGACACCGCAGGGTGTTGATACACCACGCTTTCAACTTCAATTGACGAGATGTTCTCGCCACCAGAAATGATGATGTCCTTGGAGCGATCCTTCAGCTCGATATGACCATCGCCGTGGCGTACACCTAGATCGCCGGAGCGGAAGTGCCCTCCGCTGAACGCAGCTGCTGTTGCCTGTGGATTTTTTAAATACCCCTTCATGACGATGTTGCCGCGAAACATCACTTCGCCCAACGCTTGGCCATCTGCGGCGACTTCTTCCAGTGTGTCCGGATCCCTTACGCTAAGCTCTTCCAACACCGCGTAATTCACACCTTGCCGCGCTTTCAGTCGCGCGCGTTCTTCAGCGCCGGCGCCGTTCCACTCCTCGCGCCAGGCGCAAACCGCAGCGGGCCCATAAACCTCGGTTAATCCATATACGTGGGTTATGTCAAAGCCAACCGCTTGCGCCCGGGCGAGCACGGCGGCCGGCGGCGCTGCCCCAGCTGTCATAAAGCCAACGCGATTTGGTAGCTTCGACCCACGGCCTTCGATTTCTGTGGTTGCCAGGTTCAAGACAATGGGAGCGCCACACAGGTGAGTGATTTGTTGCGTCTGCAACAAACTCAAAACGTCCTCGCCAACCGGTGCGCGCAAACAAACACTCACTCCGGCTTTTGCCGCCAACGTCCAGGGAAAGCACCAGCCGTTGCAATGGAACAGCGGCAGGGTCCACAGGTAGCGTGGATGCATGGGCAGCGACCACTCGACCGCATTACCCAACGCATTTAGGTATGCACCGCGATGGTGATACACCACTCCTTTGGGGTTGCCAGTGGTGCCCGACGTATAGTTCAACGCAATGGCATCCCACTCGCTCGCAGGCAGAATATCGTCCTCGGCAACAGGCGTGGCAGCTTCGATAAAGGCTTCATAACTTTGCCCAGCAAGCCCTGGCGCCGGCCTGAGCTGAGGATCTTCAATCACGACGACCGTCGGCGTTACCCTGGCCAGCGCCAGGGCGTCGATCGCAACAGCAGCCAAACCCGAGTCGACGAAGAACACTTCCGCCTCTCCGTGATCGAGGATAAAAGCCACGCCTTCAGCATCTAACCGAGTATTGATCATGTTCAGCACGCCGCGAGACATCGGCGCGGCATATGCCAACTCAACCGCAGCTGGCAGATTCCGACACAGCACAGCAATCGTGCTGCTTGGTTCCACACCCACTCCACGTAACGCGCCAGCCAGACCCAAGCAACGCCGGTATGTCTCAGCCCAGGACTGTGACGAGCCGTCCAAGACTATGGCGGGCGCGGTGGGGTACGCCAGAGCAGTGCGCTTGACCAGTGACACCGGAGACAACGGAGTGTGATTGGCTTCGCACTGCTCCAGGCCTGTCTGATAGTCCGCCATGCGACTGCCCTCAAATCGAAAAATCGCAGCCTAGCAGAAGCATCGTGCTTCCAGGCAGAGCGTCGAGCGGGCGGATTTGTGGCCAGGTACCGGGAATTAGCCCTCCGGAGTTGCCACAATCTCGGGGCTATGAGGCAGCTGAATCAACAAGATCCAGGCCTGGCACGGGCCTATCACGCCTCCCTAGGCGCAGAGAAAATCCGCCTTGCACGGATGCTCACGGTGCTTGCGGGTGGGTTGAATCTGGCATTTATGCTGCTCGATTATTGGGCGATCCCGTCAGCCATCTCTACTGTGTGGATGATTCGAGCCCTGATGATCGGCGTAATAGCCATAGCGCTAGCCTCGACCTGGCACCCTAAGTTTCTGCACTACTACAGCGCCATCATGGTAACGACCATCGTGGTCATTGGACTTGGCGTCAACGCCATGGTGCTTCTCGCTGCCAGCACCGATGTCGCTCGGGATCACTACTATGGCGGGTTGCTGCTCATCACCTTTGGGCTGTATGCACTGACCTACATCAGCTTGCCAATATCAATCGCCATCTCGGTACTGTTCATCGGCTGCTACTGGAGCACCAGTTCTGGCTTACCCAAAGAAACCCTTGCCACTAGCTTGTTCTTCTTCGTTTCCACCACGATTATCGGCATGGTGGCGCTGAGCGTACGTGAACGTTACTCAAGAGAGAGCTTTCTCCTGCGTCATGCGCTGCAGGAAGATGTATTGCGCAAACACGAAGAGGCCAAACGCTCCGCGCACTTAGCTGAGCACGACGCGCTCACCGGCCTGCCCAACCGTCTTCGATTCTTTAAAGAGGCTGAGCATCTTCTAACTCTGGCGGAGTCCACGGATGCCGAAGTGGCGATTTTGTTCATCGACCTAAACGGCTTCAAACCCATCAACGATCGCCACGGTCACGCCGTTGGTGACCGGGTACTCACGGTTATTGCACAACGCCTGCGGGAATGCCTTCGAACCGAAGACATCGTTGCGCGGCTTGGCGGGGACGAATTCGTGGTGTGTCTAATCATCGAGGACGCAAAACCCGCTACGGTACAAGCCATCGTTCGTCACATTACCCACAGGCTGCAGGAAGAAATTGTCACCCGCCAAGACACTCTGACGATCACTGCCAGTATTGGCGTCGCAATTTATCCCGAAGACGGTGTCAATCTGAAGACCCTACTGCAGCGAGCCGACGAAGACATGTACCGGATTAAATCCGAGCACAGTAGGTACGTGGGCGCCTACGACTAGAACCACGGCAGCGCAGCAAAGCCAGCGGCGGCCGCGGTCGATCCAGCACATATTCTAGAAAATCCAGGTGCCAGGGTATATTGCCTAGCAATGACTCAGCTGCCGCGCCTCATCCTAACGCCCAGCGCCCGTTTGGCTCGCGCTGAAGCCCGCCGCTATGCGCTGCAACAGGCACAAGCCGGACACCAAGCCTGGCTGACACCATGCATTCTGAGCGTTACGGCGTGGCTCTCCGGGCTCACTGAAACCTACTTTCTAGAATCGCAAGACGCTCGAATTGCCATCAGCGCGGCCCAGTCGAAACTGCTATGGCAGGCACTGATCGATCGCGAAGTCTTCATCGGCGAGCCGCAGGTTTCTGCGCTGGCGCTCAGAACCTGGCGATTGCTGCACGAATACAAAATTCCAGCACCAGCCGAATGGGACCGATTGCTGCTGAGTGAAGACAATCGCAAATTCCAGTCTTGGGCTACTGCCTACCAACAACACTGCCACAGCGAAGGCCTGATCGATGAATGGGCGTTTGCCGCGGAGCTGCCGGCGCATATTCAAGCAGACGCCATTGCCGTTCCAGAGGCCATCGAGCTATGCGGCTTTGACTTGCCCGCCACACCACTGCTGCAAGATATTTTGCAGGCCTTTGCCAGCCGGGGAACCGAACTTGTGCAAGCACAGGGGGTTAAAACCTCGGCTCGGCTGGGTCCGCTGCAGCAATTCAACACCGCGGACGCCGAGCTGAGTGGCGCAGCTCACTGGGCTAGAGCGCACATTAGCGGTAATCCAGAAGCGCGCCTTGCCGTGGTCGTACCGGACCTGGGCGGCCGTATTGCCGCCGTCGATCGGGCATTTCGCGAGTGCTTCGATGCCGGCGCTGCGCGCCTGTTTCCGGAAGATAACCAGGCTTGGCACGTTTCACTTGGACTACCACTGAGCCAGTGGCCACTGGTGACCGACGCCCTCATGATCTTGGCGCTCCCGCGCCATCGACTAACACAGCCCCAGAGCCAGCGCTTGCTACGTTCGCCGTTTCTGAGTGATTGGAATTCGGAAGCCCCCTCGCGTGATCAAACCCTGGCTTGGCTACGCCTACGCGCACCTTTCGATCTGACGCTTAGCGAATTCATTCACGCTGCGCAAAGCAACGGCGCCGAGAAGCTCGCAACACGGGTGCAGGACTGGCAAGCGGTACGGGAAGAACACGAAAACCCGGCTTGGCCTTCGCAATGGACCCGACGACTCCAGCAGGAGCTAACCAGCCTGGGTTATGCCCAGGGGCGAACCCTAAACAGCAACGAATACCAAGTGCTGCAGCGCTGGCACCAGCTGTTCGAAGAGTTTTCCAAGTTAGATCTGGTATGCAGCCAGCCGTTAACACGCCGACGGGCGATCGCGTTGTTATCGGAACAGTCAGCCGAGGCCATCTTTCGAGAGCAAAATACTGGGGTGCCGGTAGAGGTCGTTGGCGTGGAGGAAGCCCTGGGATCCGACTTCGACGGCATCTGGTTGACCACCCTCAATAACGAGATCTGGCCTGGTCCGCTGCAACGCGATCCGCTGATTCCGAGCAGGCTACAACTTTCCATTCCTCGCGCCACCAGCGAAGGCTGCCTGGCACGGGCAGAGGCTGAGCTATCTGGGCTGTTGCGTTGCGCAGAAGAGGTCTGCGTCAGCTTTGCCGTTGGTACCGAAGAAATCGCTATCGAGCCAACCGCGCTGCTGGGCGAGATCAGTATTACGCTGATGCCGACGACGGCGCCGGTAGCAGCTGCGCCATTGGCAGCTGCAACAGCAGACGCTACGGCACCCGCCTACCCACACAGCTCGGTTGCTGGCGGCACAGGCGTGTTGCGGAACCAATCCGACTGTCCGTTTCGCGCCTATGCGCAACGACGATTGGGTGCTATCGACTTGAGTGCGCCTCGCCCCGGTCTTAGCGCAGGTCAAAGGGGCAGCGTCGTGCACTGGGCGCTTGAAGCGTTTTGGGCGGATCTGCACAGTGCCGACGAACTACGGAAACTAGAGCCAGCTGCGCTACAAGCAAACATTTCGGCTGCGGTACAGGTGGCCCTTGCAACGCTGACGCGGCAGTTTCGTCTGACACTGAGCAGCGCCAGCCGTTTGCTGGAGCAACAACGCACCGAACGGGTCGTCCATCGCTGGTTGCAGATCGAGAAACAGCGTGGCGACTTCACTGTGGCGGCTCGCGAGCAAGCCGTTAGTCTATCGTTTGCAGGGCTGCAGCTGAGTGGCAAAGTAGATCGTTTGGACCACTTAGCTAACGGCACCACGCTGCTGATCGACTACAAGACCGGCCGCGCGAGCAAAAAAGCAGACTGGTACCCAGATCCGCGACCCGTGGACCCGCAACTGCCAGCTTACGCGGTATCACTCAAGCCCACTCCCGCAGCCATCGCCTTTGCGCAATTGCGTCCTGAAAAACTGAACTTCGATGGGCTAGCGGATGCAAACGTCGACACACCTGGCATTACCGACCTCGCCTCCACCTCCTATCGCTATCGCGAGCTGAGTTCCTGGTCCGAGCTAGTGGCGCTCTGGCAGCAGCGCATGGAGGGACTCGCTGAGCAATTTGTGCAAGGCCATGCGCCCGTGGATCCACGCGCGCCGGTGGTTTGCCAACACTGTCATTTGCAAAGCGTGTGCCGCGTTGACGAGCGCGCACCCTATCGCGATCTCGATGAGCAAACCAGCAGTGACTGATTCCAACGCTCGCCATGTCGCCGTTGAGCCACAGCGGTCTGTGATCGTGCAAGCCCCTGCGGGCTCCGGAAAAACCACGCTGCTGGTTGAGCGTTACCTGCGGCTCTTGGCGATCGCAGAAGCGCCAGAAGAAATTCTCGCCATCACCTTCACCCGCAAAGCTGCCGCAGAAATGCGCCAGCGGGTGCTGCGCCTGCTGGATCCCGCCACTACCTCCAGCGCAGCGCACGAACAAAGGCCCCTAGAACTCGCCCGCAGCATCGCCGACAAAGTCGGTCAATGGCAGTTGCGGGAAAACCCCCAGCGCTTGTTGATCCGCACCATCGACAGCTTTAATCACTACCTGGCGCGGACCATGCCGGTAGCGAGCCAACTTGGACCGGTACCGAGCCCCGCAGACAACGCCAAGTCTTACTATCGGCAGGCTGCCCGCACGGTACTTGCGCTAGTCGACGCCAAAGATGACTTGGCCCCACACCTCAACAGAGTGCTCGAATGGCGCGATCACCGTAGCCAAGACATCGAAGATCTCATCGCTGACCTGCTCGGGCGTCGAGATCAGTGGCTGCGGGCGCTGGACAACGCTGGTGGCGCTCAGCGTAGCCATCTGCAAGCGGTGCTTGAGTCCATCGTCAGCGGGCATCTGCGCAGGGCTAGCGAAGCGCTAGACCGCGCGCTTGCAGATATAGACGTCTCAGCACAGTCGTTGCTAGGACTCCTGCAGTTCGCCGCGAGCAACCTGACCGCAGCGAGCAAAGACTCAGCATTACGCATCTTCCAACAAGCCCCCAGCCTGCCAAACGCTGACCCACGGTCGCTGCCACAATGGGTAGGGCTCGCCGAGGGCTTACTGACTCGGGAAGGTAAGTTTCGTAACCCTGGGGGCGTCAAAGTAACACTGGGTTTCCCTCCAAAAACCGACGAAAAAGCAGCGTTCGTGCAGCTGCTGCTCGACTTGAGCGAAGACCAAACGCTCCGGCAAGCGCTACACCAAGCCCGCAACCTACCGAATCCACAGTACAGCGACAAAGAGTGGGCGGTGCTGGAGTCGTTGGTGCAGGTATTAGTGCGCGCCGCGACTGAACTTGAACTGATATTCGCGCGCACTGGGCAAACAGACTACACCGGCCTCGCTGCTGCAGCGCTGCGCGGGTTGGGCGATGAGGAACAGGGCATTACCGACCTAGGTTTGTACCTGGACCGGCGCATCCGTCACATTCTGGTGGATGAGTTTCAGGACACCAACTGGAGTCAGCTACACCTGTTAGAAAAGTTAACCGCAGGCTGGGAGCCTGACGATGGTCGCAGTGTGTTTCTGGTGGGCGACCCCATGCAGTCCATCTATCGATTTAGAGAAGCTGAAGTTGGCCTGTTCATTCGTAGTCGCGAGCAGGGCGTCGGCCACCTGCAATTGGAATCTTCCCAATTACAGCGCAACTTTCGCTCCCGCAAAGAAATCGTTAGCTGGGTTAACGACCACCTTGGGCCAATTTTTCCTCGGGTAGAAGACATCTCCGCCGGAGCGGTGGCGTATGCCAGCTCAGAAGCCGGGCGCGGCGAAGGTGGCGAGGTCAGCATACTCAGCAGCGCCGATGAGCAGGCCGAAGCCGAAGCGATCAGCGAACTGCTGTTAGATGCATTGGCGAGAAACGCTGCTGACTACAAAATCGCAATCATCGTTCGTGCTCGCAGTCACCTGAGAGGGATATTGCCGGCATTGAATCACCACGGCATTGCCTACCGCGCGGTTAAGCTCGACCCACTGACCAGCAAAATGGTGGTGCAAGATTTGCTGGCCATTACTCGAGCGATCACCACGCCAAGCGACATTGCTGCCTTGTTGGCCATGCTCCGTGCGCCAACCTGTGGGCTCACCCTGGCGCAACTGCAGGTTCTCGCAGGGGATGGTCGCTCGCCTTTGTCTGCCAACGCTGTTGCGCGCCTAGACGCCGAAGGTAAAGAGCGCGCTGGCAAAGTCTTCGACGCCCTAGCTGCTGCGCAAGCACAATGGCGGCGGCGCTCTACTGCCGAGTTGGTAGCCGGTGTCTGGCAGCGCTTAGGCGGCCCAAACTGTTGCCTGCAACCCGAGACTGAATTGCGCGATGCGCAGATATATCTCGATGCGTTAGAACAAGCAGAATCTTCGGGTTTGTTAGAAGACTGGAACGACTTTCTCGAACGCCTGGACGGTGAGTTCACCGAGGGGGATCCGGCCAGTGCCAGCGTACAGGTCGAGGTGTTAACCATGCATGGAGCCAAGGGTCTGGAGTGGGACTTGGTGGTGCTGCCAGGGCTCAACAAAGCGCCGCCGCGAAGCGACAGCCCGCTGCTGTACTGGCTTCCACTGACCCAAGCCGACGGTACCGAACAGGTGTTGCTCGCACCGCTACGCTCTGCAGAAACCGCAACGAATCCAGCGCTGGTCGAGATGATTCGCCGCGAGCAACAGCAACGTGCTGCATATGAAAACCAACGGTTGCTGTACGTCGCAACGACTCGCGCCAAGGAACGACTGGTGCTCTCTGCACAGATCGATCCAGAGAAAGAAGAGTTTCGACCAACCAGCGGCAGCCTGCTGGCCGATTTATGGCCCACCACCGAGCACGATTTCATCAGCGCCCAAGCTGAACCAACCGTGCAACAATCATCTGCCACCCCAGCAGCCGCGACCATGTTGGACCAATCGTTACGTAAGGTCCGCGCTGACTGGCAACCACCGATGGCTACGCGCTTAGCCTGGAACTCCGTACTTCCCGCAGTGCAGCGGGACGGCGAGGTTGAATATGACTGGGCCGGTCGCGAGGCGCGAGTCACCGGTACGGTACTGCATCGATTGTTAGAGCGCGTCGGCAATGTCGGCATCGAGGCTTTCGGCACCGAGCAGCGCCAGCGCTTGATCGGGCGCATTCCATTGCTGCTTAAGTCCATGGGCACCCAAGAGGAACAGCTCGCCGACACCAGTGAAATGATCGAACAGGCGTTTACCAATACGTTAAATAGCGACGTGGGGCAGTGGCTATTGAGCGCCAAGCACACGCAAAGTGCCTGCGAACTACCGGTTTCCGGCGTCCTCGAAGGGCAGCTGGTGAACGCCGTGTTGGATCGCACCTTCATCGATGCTGACGGCATTCGCTGGATCGTCGATTATAAGTCTGGATACCGCGCTGGTGGCGATCTGAGCGGATTTTTCCGCCAGGAAGCGCAGCGCTACCGCGAGCAACTTGAACGTTACCAACAGCTATTATCACAGCTGGGGCCAGAACCCATCCAGGCGGCTCTGTTCCTACCTCGGCACACCCATCTCGAAGTACTCTAAAGTTGCTGCTACCAACAGAAAAAACCATGGTTAACCAGCAATGACAATCCGAGTTCGATCTTCAGAAAAACTCGATGGACTGCTGCGCAAGGTCCGACGTTGCGACATCTGCGCGGAACTGCCCCTAGGGCCAAATCCGATTCTTCAGGCCAGCAGCGGAGCGCGCATCTTGATCGCCGGGCAAGCACCGGGGCGCCGCGCGCACGAGCGGGGCTTGCCTTTTGATGATCCTTCAGGAGATCGTTTACGAGACTGGCTCGGCGTAGATCGTGAAGCGTTTTACGATGCCGAGCGTTTCGCCATGCTACCGATGGGCTTCTGCTTTCCTGGCACTGGCAGCAGTGGCGATTTGCCACCAAGACCCGAATGCGCCGAAACCTGGCGCTCTCACCTGCTGCAACGTCTGCCTAATATCGCCTTGACCTTGGTTATCGGGCAGTACGCACAGTCCTGGCATCTCGGAGAGCAACAAGGCAAGCGCCTGTCTGACACTGTACGCAACTGGCAAGCGTTCTGGCCCGAGCTCCTGCCGATGCCCCATCCCAGCCCACGCAACAATCGATGGCTACGGCAAAATCCGTTCTTCGAAGCCGAGGTCATTCCGCAACTGCGCGCACGAGTTCAAGAACTGCTGTAAGTCGGCCTGTGGCTGCAGCTCCAAGCCTGCTGTGCCAGCAATTTCGCCATGGACGTGCGACGATGACTGCCTAATTCTTCAAACCTCGAGGAGACCTATGGCTAGCGATGTCGACGACCGCCAGATGGCCGTATTCTGCGACTTCGAAAACGTTGCACTCGGTGTTCGCGACGCTCGTTATGCCAAGTTCGACATACACCTGGTACTCGAGCGGTTGCTGATCAAAGGCAGCATCGTCTACAAGAAAGCGTACTGCGACTGGGAACGCTACAAGGAGTTCAAGCCCGCCATCCACGAAGCAGCTTTCGAGCTGATCGAAATTCCGCACACGCGACAATCAGGGAAAAACTCTGCCGACATTCGCATGGTCGTCGACGCGCTGGATCTGTGCTACACCAAAGCTCACATAGATACGTTCGTCATCGTCAGCGGCGATTCCGACTTTTCCCCGCTGGTGAGCAAGCTGCGCGAGAACGCGAAAACGGTCATCGGACTGGGCGTTAAGAACTCGACTTCGGATCTACTCATCAACAACTGTGACGAGTTTATCTACTACGATGACTTGGTGCGTAGCGAAGCTAAGGTCAAGAAGCGCAAGCGCCCGAAGAAGGCGGTGGCAAAGAAAGCCAGCGCAGCATCCAGCGAAGGCGGCGATGTGGAAGAAGCCCTCTCGTTGCTAATGGAAACTGCTCAGGATCTGCAAAGCGAGCGCGGTGGACGTGACAAAGTTTGGGGCTCGATGATCAAACAAACACTCAAGCGCAGGCGCCCTGGCTTCAACGAGAGCTTCTACGGCTTTCGTACCTTTGGCGATCTGCTGGAGGAAGCGCAAAATCGCGGCTTGCTCGAAATGGAGCTGGACGAGCGCTCGGGCGGCTACGTTGTACACCGGATCAGCCCTGAGAAATAGCGCTCTATGTTCGCAGTAGACCCACAAACCACAATGCCATGAGTAGCGTCACCTTACCCTCTATGGAGGCGAAGGAGGGGCGCAAAGCATCGTATACCCTGTTCGTTCTGGCCATGGTCTATGCGCTGAACTTCATGGATCGGCAACTGCTGGTGATTCTGCAGGAGTCAATCAAGCTCGATCTAGGATTTGCCGATTGGCAACTGGGGCTACTTTCTGGGTTCGCCTTCGCCATTTTTTATACCTTGGTCGGCGTTCCCATCGCGCGCCTTGCAGACACGGGCAATCGCCGCAACATCATCTCCATCTCCATTGCGGTCTGGTCGATAATGACCGCGGTGTGCGGCGCGGTCACCACTTTTTGGCACATGCTGTTATGTCGTATCGGCGTCGGGGTCGGCGAAGCTGGCTGCAGCCCTCCTGCGCACTCCATGATCTCTGATCTCTACCCGGCAGAACGTCGGGCAACCGCCCTGTCGACCTACAACGTCGGCGTGTACGTTGGCGTGCTTGTCGGCTTTGTGGCCGGCGGGGTTTTGCAGGACTGGGTTGGCTGGCGCTGGGCTTTCGTAATCGTTGGACTACCCGGTGTACTCGTGGCGCTACTGGTACGGCTGACGGTGCCCGAGCCCGTCAGAGGTTTCACCACCGGTGTAACCGACCTTCCACCACCCCCGTTGCGAGCGGTGCTGGCCCTGTTGTGGCAACGCCGGTCATTTCGTCACCTGGCTGTGGCCGCCGGGTTGCACGCGTTCGTTGGCTACGGCGCCGGCAATTGGGCGCCTTCATTTTTCATTCGCACCTACGGCATTAGTACCAGCGAGCTATCGCTATGGCTGGGGCCCATTGCCGCGTTCGCAGGTGCCATTGGCGCATTCGGTGGCGGCTACCTGGCCGATCGATTGGGCCACAAGGATGTGCGCTGGAACCTATTCCTGCCCGCCATCGCCATCATCATCTCTGTGCCGCTATCGCTCGCGGTTTATCTGGTCGACAGCTTCTATGTGTCTATCGGCATAGCTGGCTTACCCGTGTTGCTCGGCGCTACTTATTTAGGACCTACTCTAGCCATGACCCATGGGCTTGTGGGGTTACGCATGCGCGCGGTGGCATCCAGCATTCTTTTTCTGGTCCTGAACCTGGTGGGCATGGGCATTGGCCCCTGGTTCACCGGGCTACTCAGCGATCTGCTGCAGCCAAGCTTCGGTGCAGACAGCCTGCGTTGGGCCCTGGTCATTGTGATTCTGGTGAACCTGTGGTGCGCCGTACACTACTTCTTGGCAGCGAAAACGCTGAAGACCGATCTAGCGAACGCGCCTACCTAATTAACCGCGCTCAGGTCATGTTGATACGCGTGATCGTGAACTGCGGCAAAGTCGGTTGGTAGATAAAGATTGGCTGTAGATTTGTGCCGGAGTACGCCTGCCCGTACTGATGTATGTACAGGCAGAAAGACCCAGCGCCCAGCGCGCTCCAGGCTTCGGGCTCACCACCAGGAACATAGACCTGAATAGGCGGCGGCGACTCCAGAACCTGACTCCACATCTCTATGCAGGCCGCCGTCCCACCTAAGGTAGACATTGGCCAGCCAGTGCCGCTAAAACTAATTGTCTCGCTACCAACCGTCACCGTTGGCGGCTTGCCCGCCAGCATCCACTCTCCGTGTAAGGTCACTACGCTTTCTGCGAAGGATCCACTGGTGGACTGCGCCGCAGCAACCCTGGCCCGGTCATCAAAGCTTACGAACCGCGGCAAGGCCACGGCAGCCAAGATCCCTATTAATAGGATCACTACAACAAGTTCAACCAGGGTGAATCCGCGGCTGAGCAATCGGTTTTGTGCGCTCATATTCAAGAGTGTAGAAAAGTTCTAGGAAGTTGCACGCCTGGCCAGGTTGCCTAGCTGAGAACTAGATCACAGCAGGATTGGCCATGGACTGTGCGCAAGCACAACGATCCTGCTACTGAGCCAAGCTAGGCTAAGCGCTCAACCATCTGGATAGATCGCCATGCGCCGCTTGATCTCCCTCACTTGCCTGCTCGCTTTGACCGTTGCCGCTGGCTGCGCCAATCGCTCACTCTCTGCTCATCAATGCCAGGCTGGTGATTGGCAGACTGTCGGCTATCGCGACGGCTTGAATGGCAAGAATCAAGGCCATTTGCTGGAACACCAGAATGCCTGTGGCCGCCACAATATCGTGCCGGATGCCGAAAGCTATCGCACCGGTTGGGCACAGGGTGTTCGCGAGTACTGTCAGCCCCAGCGCGCATACGATCTTGGGGTTTCCGGCGGCCGTCTGCGTTCGGTCTGCCCAGCTGATCAGAGCGCTAGCTATCGCGCTGCCTTCGAAGACGGACGCGTTCTCTACTTGGCCCGCTACGAAGTTAACCGGCTCGAAAACAAGATCGCTCGCGACAAGCAGCGCATAGACGCCATCGGCCGCGAATTGATCGACACCGCCACTGCACAAGTGGACCCGACCCTGACGACTCAGGATCGCTTGGATCTATTGGCTGACAGCAAAGCGCTGATGGATGAGCGTGATCGGCTCTCTCGAGGCCTACCTGGCTTAGCCGTAGACCTCGACCGTGCCATTGCACACCTCGATGACGTGCAACAATCTCTCGCGCAGCGCTAGTCTGAAAATCAACCCCTAGATCAACGCTCGAATCGCGTTGATCGACAGCGCAAGCAGGCACAGCGTGCCCAGCAAGAATAGCGGGAAGCGCACGCTCACCTTGTTTACCAACGCCTGCCATAAGCTGTGGGCTATTCGCAGGGCAACGTAAGCCCAAGCCAAGGCAAGGTTCACTTGAGTGGCTGCGCCGACGAGCGTGAGAATAACAATCACCGCGTAAAACAGCGTTGGCTGTTCCACCAGGTGCGTGTAGTTATGCGACTTCCAGGCCACCTTCGGGGGTAGCTGAGGATCCAGGTCAGCACCGCGACCACCTACTGATCCGGCGATATCGACCCCAATTTTGCTGGCCGCTGGCAGGCGCGTAGCCGCCAGCCAAGCGAGCATGATCAACGTCCACATAACAAGGACCGCTGCAGGCAATAGCAGTGCTGTATCCATCTATGGTCTCCTGGTCTAGCCTTCCGGCGGTGCAATTAGCTGCTCACCAAACCACAACGAAGGATGACATTCCATCATCGCGTCGAAATGGCGTCGCAACGATTTGCCTTCTGCCGAAGCTTGCAATTCACCGGTACGAGTCGCCCAGCCGGCAACGCTATCGTGCACGCTGAACAAGAAAACGTCAGGTGACTCGGGGTTCGTCGTCAACGGCACTATGGAGTACATCGGCACGTTCTTGAACGAAGGTATGGCACCGAGAACGCTGTTGATGTGATTGCGCATGTCCATGACGTCACCTTGGGTGATCGGCCCATGGGTGTTGCAGGACGCGGCGGAGATCAGTGCCGGAGGCTTTTCAACGTTTAGCTCCGCCTCGCGGATGGTTCGCAGAGCGCCAATATTCGACTGGCATTTGGCGACCGAATCGAATCGCGCGCCAACGCTGTCCATCTCAGAAGACGCCATGCTGGCATCGGTAGAGGCCCCGAACGCCTTCATGTTTTCGTGCACGCTCATCCACAGAAAGTCCACCGGAGCGCTGCCCTTGAAGAGCGTCCACAAGAAGGACGTATCTGGCGTAATACCCGCCTTGGCCGCCTGCTTCACGTAATAGTCTTTGGCAGACATCAGATCTCCCCGATCTTTGCCAGGTTTGTAGTTGCAGAAAAACGCCTCCGCTACTCCGGGCTCCGGGGGTGGTCCGTCTGCAGCAATGACGAAGGGCGCTGCCACGAATAGCAGGATGCCGCACAGATAGCGTAGAAAAATCGATTTGGGTTCGCGTTTCACGAAACTCTCCTTGTTGTCTTTGGGATCGCTTGTTTGCTTCGATACATTGACTGGACACAAGGGAGGCGGGGAAAACAAGGTACAGACGTGAGCCAAGGCGGGCGCTCCCGCTATAGGGACTCGTGCCGTTGGCTTTCCTTGATCTCGCTCTCTCCCGAGATCATCTTCTGCCTCTGAAACGGTCACTACCACATATATTTGACATTGAAGGTTCTTTATGGCCAACCCAGCCCGTCTACGCGTTCTCATCGCCATGATGAGCCACGAAACCAACACCTTTTCGCCGGTCATCACCGACCTGGCGCGCTTTTCGGCTGGCCGTGATGAGCCACCGCGGGGTGAGGAAGCGATCAAGATCTACCGTGATACCGCAACCTGCCTGGGTGGTTTTCTGGAAATCGCCGAGGCACAGGACGTAGCAGTGCACATGTCCATCGCTGCGGCGGCTGCGCCCAGTGGGCCGGTGGAAGATACGGCATTCGAGTACATGTGTGATGCCATCGTCGAGGCTGCAACCACTTGCGATGCACTGTTGCTAGACCTACACGGTGCAATGGTCACCCGCAGCTTCGACGATGGGGAGGGTGAACTGTTGCGCCGATTGCGCTTACGGCTGCCGGAGTTGCCTATAGCCGTTTCACTGGATATGCATGCCAACATCACCGCGCAGATGGTCAACAACTGCACCCTCCTCGCCGGTTACCAGACCTATCCTCATGTCGACATGGACGAAACCGCGCGCAGAGTTGCCCGTTTGTTCTTTCGACATCTGGCAGGCACGTTCCAACCTTGCATGACTTGGGGCAACGCCCCGATGCTGCCCCACGTGATGCGTCAGGGTACCGATGACGAACCAAATAAGGGCTTGCAGGCCGAGTTACGCGCCGCTGAAGCATCTTCGGATTGCCTGATTAGCCTATTCACCGGCTTCCCCCACGCCGACATCTACGATGCCGGCCTAGCCGTCGTAGCCATTAGCAACAATGACCCCGCCCGAGCAGAGTCGATTCGCGACCGCTTGCTGGATCAAGCCTGGGCTGATCGCGGCGAGTTCGTTTACCAACCTGAACCTTTGGACCAGTCCCTGGCGCGAGCGAGCACCTTGGCCGCCTCCACTGAAGGAGAACAGGGACCGATAATTATTCTCGATCATTACGACAACACTGCCTCCGGCGGCACCATGGACACCACAGAGGTTCTACGCGCCGTGTTAGCCGCTGGCCTAGAGGACATCGCGGTTTTTGGCTTCTACGATCCGCAGACGGTGCAAGCCATGATTGCCGCGGGCGTGGGTAACTCGGTCAGCGTGGTACTTGGTGGCAAGCTCTCCATGCCAGCGCTGCAGCGCCAGAGTGAACCGCTTGCGCTCACCGGCTTAGTCAAGCTCATCAGCGATGGCCGTTTTCCTGCATCCGTTGCCATGTCCCGTGGGCTGACCATGGACATGGGCACCAGCGCAGTGCTGAGCTTGCCGGGCAAGGTCGACGTGATCGTGGTTTCTCGGCACATAGAGCCATTCGACCCCGGTTGCTTTCGCGCCCTTGGCATCGAGCCGACAGAGCGCACGTACCTCATGCTGAAAAGCCGGGTGCACTACCGGGTTGGCTTTCGGGATATGGCCAAAGCAGTGGTGGAGTGCGCCGGAGCGGGCGTTTGTACGTCGGATTACAGCGAGCTCACTTTCAACAAAGTCCGGCGCCCCATCTACCCGCTAGACGGCGTTAACGGCGACCGCCGGCAGTGGCTAGCCAAGGACTAGCTGAGGTTGTGCGCAACCGCGCAACCGAGGTCCTGCTCAGCGCGCCTCGCGAATCAGATCAGTCTCACCATCCCAGCTTTCGTGGTCTCGTTTCCAACCTTCGAACAGATCACGGATGATGGGTGCATCGCCGTGCAGCTCAACGTAGCAACCCAGATCTTTGCGGCAATCCATGTAGGCGACGTAGTCACCGCCCCAGAGGGTGCAGGCCGTTTCGTACCCAGCCTCATTGAATCGAGCGATTTCACCGCTGACATCACTGATCAATAAGCCAATGTGATGGAAACCGTACTCTCCGGGTTTGTACATATCTCGATAGATTGAGGGCGTATCGTCGTGTTGGGCGATGAATTGAATGTGCGCCGGCCCCGCTTGCCCAAAGGCGTAGCTGACATCGGCTTCCACCGGCTCTCCCAAATAGCGGAAGGTTTCTGCCACATGGTTGCGAACGACGTGAAATGGACCCGCACCGACCATCTGATTCCACTTTCGACAAGCGGTATCGATGTCCTCCACGAAGTAGGCGTATTGCCAGATTGGATGGCGAATGATACTCATGATTGCTCCCCCGCTGCGAGTGGCCTAGGATTCCCGAAAGCTAAGCGCTGAGTGTAAGGGGGATTCATGAGTATTGAAAACGGTGCCCGATTCCTGCGTCGCCTAAGAGACGATGCCAATCTGCGGGCCCAGGTACGACGCATCGGCGAGGAACCCTTCGAGGCTATATCGGCGGCCGCCGGTGCCTCCTGCAGCGCCGCCGAGGTCATTGCCGCCATTGCCAGAGAACTCGAGAGCGAGCGCTTTCACGAGCCCTACCACGAAGGCTAGCGGTTGGTGGCAGATCTCCTGACGACGCTTGCGCAAAACTTTGCCGAAAAACCCGCGCTCATCGATGATCGTCCCGACGGCACACTGATTCAGTGGTCTTTCGCTGAGTTCGAAGCCAATGCCAATCGTCTCGCTCGGGTGTTTCAAGATTGCGGCGTAGCGCCCGGCGATAAAATCCTCTGGTGCGGCCAAAACTCTGTTTGGACTGCGACCTGCGGGCATGCCGCGCGTAAAGCTGGTGCCACGGCGGTTCCCTTGAACTACCGACTCACCGCCGAAGAAGCGGCGTACGTAACGGACAATTCGGATGCCAAGCTTGCGTTGATTGACGCCGAATTCGCCGAGCTATTCGCAACGATTCGAGCGCAAACACCGTCGCTCAGCCACGTGCTCGTCTACGACGGCAAAGCTGCGCAGCAGCAGCATGAGCTTGAACCTCTGTTAAGCGCTGTTGACGGTTCGCCACTAACTAAAGAGCACCCACCCGCTGGGACCATGATCTACACCTCCGGCACCACCGGGAAGCCGAAAGGCGCCGTGCGCAAAAACCTGGGCAATCCAGAGCAGTTGCTGCAAATGATCGCACTGTACAAATGGCAACCCGACGATGTTTACCTAACCACTGGCCCCTTGTATCACTCCGGACCCGGCGGCTTTCTTGCTATTGCCCAGTCACAGGGCAATACCGCCGTGTTGCAGCGCAGCTTCGATGTGGAAGATTGGTTGCGACTGGTCGATCGCTACCGCGTCACCTGCACCTTTTCGGCGCCGACACCGATTCGACGAATTTGCCATGCGGCAGATGAGGTGTTGGCAAAATACAGGCGAGACAGCATGCGGATTATGGTCGCAAACGCGGCGCCCTGGTCCTACGCCCTAAAGCTCAAGTACCTGGCGCGATTTCCCGAAGAATCGCTGTTCGAGGTGTACGGATCCACCGAGCTCGGTGTGAACACCATGTTGACGCCAGAGCATCAACGCGGCAAACCGGGTTCTTGCGGCCAGCCCGCGCCTGGCGTGCAGATTCGTTTGTACGCAGAAGATGGCAGCGTGGTGACAAAGGCTCATGAACCCGGAGAGCTGTTCGTACGCTCTGCCAGCGTATTTAGCACTTATCACAAAGCTCAAGAGAAGTTTGACGCTGATCGCCGCGACGGCTGGCAAACCGTAGGCGACATCGCCTACTTTGACGACGACGGCTTCTACTACATCTGCGATCGCAAAAAGGACATGATCATCTCCGGTGGCGTCAACATCTATCCTGCGGAGATAGAAGCGGCCCTGGAAGCGCACCAACAAATCAGCGAAGCATCGGTGTTCGGTATTCCTGATGAAGAGTGGGGCGAGAGTGTGCATGCGGTAATCGTCAGCCGCTCTGGGGACCCCATAACACTCGAAGATGTGCAGTCTTTCGCCCGCGAGCACCTGGCTGGCTACAAAGTTCCGAGGACGGTCTCGTTTGTACCAGAGCTTCCGAAGACTGGTTCCGGCAAAGTGCTCAAACGCCAGCTGCGCGACCCTTTTTGGGCAGCAACAGAAAAAGATCAAGCATAGCTACCTTCACCAAGACGCTCAGACGGGAGCGAACCATACTCTCATGCAGTCGTGCGCTCTGCGATGACCAGTGAGTTCCGTGACAGCGTTACGCGCTGGGGTCTCGGTCGCGGCCTCTACAGTACAATCATGCAACGCCTAAAGTGGTGGCTGGGCATGACCGTCACAGGAATCTACCGAGCGCCGCTAAAAAAACCAGGCAAAAGTCCCCCCGAAAGTGTGCGCGCGAGTCTGGCATCAGCCGCAGACCTTGCACCATTTGTCGGCAAACGGGGTTACGAGCTCTCGCCGGAGTTCGTTGCTAGCGCATTCGCGCGCGACGATCTTTGCGTTGCTACTTACGTCGATGGTGCGTTCGCTGCCTATGGTTGGGTTGCTTATCGAACCGCGCCACACGTTGATGGCGTTTGGGTTCAGTTCGCTGCTGGCCAGCGCTATAACTATAAAAACCTCACGCTCCCTGAGTATCGAGGCCGTCACATCCGCGGTAGTTTTGGCGTGCTCCAAACGCGGGACCAATATGAATGCGTCACCCATTCACTAGCCTTTATCGAAACCCACAACTATGCATCGATTAGGGCAGAAA
>JBPCXR010000093.1:0-43200 GCA_051027215.1 Pseudomonadales bacterium
GGATGCGCCAAACGTCTATGCGGTAGGCGACGTGGTGCGCGGCCCGATGCTTGCGCACAAAGGCACCGAGGAAGGGGTAATGGTCGCGGAACGCATTGCTGGCCAAAAACCGCTGGTCAATTACGACTGCATTCCGTCTGTGATCTATACCCACCCAGAGATAGCTTGGGTCGGCAAGACCGAGCAAGAAGTTAAAGCCAGCGGCGATGCCTACAACGTTGGCAGTTTCTCCTTCGCTGCAAGCGGGCGAGCCTTGGCAGCAAACGATACCGAAGGCAGCGTGAAAATCATTGCCGATGCGCAGACGGATCGAATTCTTGGGGTGCACATCCTCGGCCCTCAGGCATCCGAGCTCATTGCGCAGGCGGTGATCGCCATGGAGTTCGATGGCAGCGCAGAGGATCTTGGCTTGACCATGTTCGCCCATCCGACGCTTGCTGAGGCAGTACACGAGGCGGCGCTTGGCGTTGCCGGTCACGCGATTCACATGGTGAATCGGAAAAAGCGTGGTTAAGCTGTAACCAGAAAGCGCGCTATTACGAAAAATATTCCTAAGCACTTAATCAAAACGGAACAGCAATGAATCTACACGAGTATCAGGCGAAATCGCTTTTCGCCGAGTACGGGCTCCCAGTGTCTAAAGGCTACGCGGTGGATACCGCCGATGAAGCGGTGGCTGCGGCTGAAAAAATTGGCGGTGATCGATGGGTGGTCAAGGTGCAGGTTCATGCCGGCGGTCGAGGCAAAGCCGGTGGCGTGAAGCTAGCCGACACCTTGGACGAGGTGCGCGATTTCGCCAATCAATGGATTGGCAAAAACCTAGTCACGATCCAAACCGACGAGCATGGCCAACCGGTCAGCAAGATCTACGTGGAAAGCTGCACTGACATCGCCAACGAGCTGTACCTTGGTGCAGTGGTGGATCGCGGCAGTCGCCGAGTCGTGTTCATGGCCTCAACGGAGGGCGGTGTAGAGATCGAAAAGGTCGCCGAAGAAACGCCAGAGAAGATTCTGCGAGCGGTAATCGATCCGGCGCTGGGCGCGCAGCCCTATCAAGGTCGGGAGCTAGGTTTTCAGCTAGGGCTCAACGATAAGCAAGTAAAGCAGTTCGCGAGCGTATTCATGGGGCTGGCCAAACTGTTCCATGAGCTGGACTGCTCGCTGTTGGAGATCAATCCATTGGTGGTGACCGAGGCAGGAGACATCCACTGTTTGGACGCCAAGCTCAGTATTGACGGCAACGCCTTGTACCGGCAAAAGAAAGTCGCGGCCATGGAAGATCCCAGCCAAGAAGATGAGCGGGAGGCTCAGGCTGCGCAATTCAACCTCAACTACGTAGCATTAGACGGCAACATTGGCTGCATGGTTAACGGCGCTGGCTTGGCCATGGGAACCATGGATCTGGTCAAGCTGCATGGCGGCGCACCAGCCAACTTCCTCGACGTCGGCGGCGGCGCCACCAAAGAGGCGGTCGCTGAGGCTTTCAAGATCATTCTCTCTGATGATGCAGTGCAGGCGGTGTTGATCAACATTTTTGGTGGCATCGTGAGCTGCGCAACCATCGCCGACGGCATCATAGGCGCTGTGCAGGAAGTGGGGGTGAAAGTGCCCGTCGTCGTTCGCTTCGAAGGCAACAATGCCAAGTTGGGCGGTCAGCGACTGGCCGAAAGTGGCTTGAACATTATCGCTGCGACCAGTCTGACGGACGCCGCCGAAAAAGCTGTAGCTGCCGCTGGAGGAAAAGCATGAGCATATTGGTTGATAAGAACACCAAGGTTTTGTGCCAAGGTTTTACGGGCTCCCAGGGCACCCTGCACAGCGAACAAGCGATCGCCTACGGTACCCAGCTGGTCGGTGGTGTAACCCCAGGCAAGGGCGGTGAAACCCATCTGGATCGGCCGGTGTTTAACACCGTGAAAGATGCGGTCTCGGCCACAGGCGCTACGGCTTCCGTGATTTACGTCCCAGCGCCTTTCTGCAAGGATTCCATTCTCGAAGCCTTGGATGCCGGCATCGAGCTGATCGTCTGCATCACCGAGGGCATTCCAACGCTCGACATGCTGGCGGTAAAAGCCAAGCTCGATAGTACTGGTGCACGGCTGATTGGCCCCAACTGCCCAGGCGTCATTACTCCCGGGGAGTGCAAGATAGGGATCATGCCTGGCGACATTCACCTGCCGGGCAAGGTGGGGATTGTCTCTCGTTCTGGGACTCTGACCTACGAGGCGGTAAAACAAACCACAGACCGCGGATTTGGCCAGAGCAGCTGCGTTGGCATCGGTGGTGATCCGATTCCAGGCAGCCATTTCAACGACATACTTGAACTATTTGAGAACGATTCTAAAACCGAAGCTATCGTCATGGTGGGCGAGATTGGTGGCACGGCAGAGGAAGAAGCGGCAGCGTTCATTAAGGCTAATGTCACCAAGCCGGTGGTCTCCTACATCGCTGGCGTTACTGCTCCGGCTGGCAAGCGTATGGGCCATGCCGGTGCCATCATCGCCGGTGGCAAGGGCACAGCTGACGACAAATTTGCGGCTTTGCAAAGCGCAGGTGTGCGCACGACTCGCAGCCTGGCCGAAATCGGCGATGCCTTGGCCGAGGTTACGGGCTGGAGCTGACTTTCCCGGTTGGATCTGGTGCAAGCCGGCCTTGGTAGCCGGCTTTTTCGTGTTAAGTAGCCGTGCAATGGGCACAGGCCTTGAAATAGCCCAGCGCAGCCCTCATCTCTCGAGCAATTCGATTCACTAGAACTACAGGTATTCCGATCATGGCAGAAGCACAGGCCGCCGAGACTTTCGGCTTTCAGACAGAAGCCAAACAGCTGCTGAAGCTGATGATTCACTCGCTTTACTCCAATCGTGAAATCTTCCTGCGCGAACTCATCTCCAACGCTTCGGATGCCATCGACAAGCTGCGCTTCGAGGCCATTAAGGACGCCAGCCTGAACGACGCGGAAGATGCGGTTATTCGTATCGACTTCGATGCGGACGCCAACACCGTCAGCATTGCCGACAATGGCATTGGCATGACGCGGGACGAAGTCATCGCCAATCTCGGCACCATTGCCCGCAGCGGTACCGCAGAATTTCTGTCGAATTTGACCGGCGACCAACAGCAAGACTCAGCCTTGATTGGTCAGTTTGGCGTGGGCTTTTACAGCGCTTTCATCGTGGCGGATGAAGTGGAAGTGTTGACCCGTGGTAGTGAAGGCGAAGGTACACGCTGGGTCTCTAAAGGCGAAGATGACTTTCAGGTAGAACTTGCAACGGATCTTACGCGTGGTACTAAGGTCATTCTGCACCTGCGTGAAGATGCCTCGGAGTTTGCTGACGACTACCGATTGCGCAGCATTGTTACTCGCTATTCTGATCACATCGGTGTGCCCGTTCAGATGCTAAAGCGCCCCGCAACCAGCGAAGGCGAGGACTCTGACAGTGCGGCAGACAGCGAGGTGCCTGAATGGGAAGCCGTCAATAGCGCCAAGGCGCTGTGGACGCGCTCGCGCTCCGACGTCAAGGACGAGGAATACCAGGCTTTTTACAAGCACATCAGCCATGACTTCGAAGATGCCTTGAGCTGGAGCCACAATCGGGTGGAAGGCAAGCTGGAGTACACCAGCCTGTTGTATCTGCCTAAGCGCGCGCCCTTTGATCTGTGGAATCGTGATCTACCGCGCGGGCTCAAGCTCTATGTGCAACGGGTGTTCATCATGGACGAGGCAGAGCAGTTCCTGCCTTTGTATCTGCGCTTCGTCAAAGGCGTGGTGGATTCCAGTGACTTGCCGCTGAACGTTTCCAGGGAAATCCTGCAGCAGGACGAGCGGGTTACGACGATCAAGAACGCGCTGACCAAACGTGTGCTAACCATGCTCGAAAAACTGTCGAAGGACGATGCCGACAGCTACCAGTCGTTTTGGGACCAGTTCGGCGAAGTGTTGAAAGAGGGCGCCGGAGAAGACTTCAACAATCGAGAAGCCATCGCCAAACTGCTGCGATTTAGCAGTAGCAACCAGCCTAGCGAAACCCAGGCAGTGAGTCTCGAGGACTATAGCGGGCGCATGGTCGAAGGCCAAAACAGCATCTACTACCTGGTAGCTGACTCTTTCGAAAACGCCTGCAACAGCCCGCATCTGGAAGTCTTTAAAGATCGCGGCATCGAAGTCGTGTTGATGTATGACCGCATCGATGAGTGGCTCATGGGCTCGCTTACTGAGTTTGACGGCAAGCCGCTGCAGGACGTCATGCGTGGCGAATTAGCGCTTCCAGGTGAGGAAAAGCCTGACGACGATGCACAGCAAGCTGATGATGCGCTCAGTGAGCGAATGAAGGAGGCTTTGGGTGAGCGGGTTGAAGCCATTCGACCGTCTAAGCGCTTAAAGGACTCACCAGCCTGTTTAGTGCTGGAGGATCACGCCATGGGAGCCCAGATGCGCCGCATCATGGAGGCCAGCGGCCAGGCCATGCCGGAATCCAAGCCGATCTTCGAGTACAACCCGGACCACGCCCTGGTGCAGAGATTGGACCAGGAGAGCGACGAAGATCGCTTCAAAGACCTGTTGCTGGTGCTGTTTGATCAGGCAGCGTTGGCTGACGGCACCACCCTGAAAGACTCGGCCGATTATGTGCGGCGCTTAAATCGTTTGCTGGTGGAACTCCTGTCCAGCTAGCATAGCGCCTATGGAAGTGGGCATTATCGGCGGCGGTAACTTCGGAACCGCCATAGCAAACATCGTTGGTCGCAACGGTCATCGCACACATTTGTGGATGCGGGATGAGACCCAGGTGGCAGATACGCTCGCCCACGGTGAGAATCGTCGCTATCTGCCCGGCCACCCGCTGCCGAAGGCGGTGCTGCCGACCGGGGATCTGAAAACTGCAGTCGAAAATAGCGAGCTGCTGTTTGTGAGCGTTCCGAGCGCTGCGTTTCGCCAGGTCAGTCATCGCATTGCGCCCTTGGTGCCATCTTCCACAGGCTTGGTCAGCCTTACCAAGGGCATTGAGGGCGATAGTTTTCTGCTCATGAGCCAGATCCTGGCCGAAGAGGTGCCAGGGCACGCTGTGGGTGCGCTCAGCGGGCCAAACCTTGCTGAAGAAATTGCCAGCGGCCACTTTGCCGGCACCGTCATCGCCAGCCCCAGCGCCGTGTTGGCCAGCCAAGTGCAAGAAGCCCTGAAGAGCGCGACATTTCGGGTATACGCCAACACCGACCTCTATGGGGTAGAACTGGGAGGAGCGCTCAAGAATATCTATGCCATCGTTTGTGGCATGGCGGCTGCGCTGGAGGTCGGACAGAACACCATGGGCATGCTCATTACCCGCGCCCTGGCAGAGATGGGCCGCTTGGCAGTCTCACTGGGTGCTAACCCGCTCACTTTTTTGGGGCTCGCCGGGGTTGGGGATCTGTTGGTGACCTGCACCTCGCCGCTGAGCCGAAACTATCGCCTGGGCTTTCTCGTTGGCCAGGGGCGGACCTTAGATGAAGCTGCTGCCGAGTTGGGAAAATTGGCCGAGGGGGTAAATACCCTACAAGTCGTACGCCAGCGTAGCAGGCAAATCGAGGTCTATATGCCCTTGGTGGAAGGTCTCTATCAGGTCTTGTTCGGTGGCCAGAACATCAGCGTCATCGTCAGAGAGTTGATGACGGGTGCGCAGCGAGATGACGTGGAGTTTGTTTCCCCAGCCCAGTGGCCAGAAAGCGAGCAGTCCGATGGCTAGATGGTCTAGAGCCGGATTGATTGCGCGAGTAGTGTTGTTTGCGTCGTTGGCGGGCCAAGGGTTGGCGGCGGATTCCCGGGATCTGCCTGATACGCAAGACTTTGACAACCTTCCGCGATTCCCCGGTGCCTGGATTAGCGCAAGCGACCTACAGTCCGAGGCGGCAAGAACCTTCGTCTTGGGTCCGGTGGAGCGCAAGCGGCGCGAAGTGCGCATCGCCGAATCCCAGCGTTTACAAGCAAGCCTTGCCACCATCACTTACGAGTTGCCACGAACCGTGGACTTGGCCGATGTGGTTGCGCACTATCAAAACCTGCTCAGTGGGCGCCTGGTTTACCAATGTAGCGGCCGCGACTGTGGTCGCAGCAACGACTGGGCCAACACCGTGTTCTCCCAATCAAGTCTCTACGGCCCCGACGGCCAGCAACGCTATCTAGCTGCGGATCTTGGCGCTGCTTTGCTAGGTGTATACGTGATTCGACGCGGGAACCAGAGGGTGTTTGTGCATCTGGCAAAATATACCTCGCAAACCGCAGTGCACTTGTTGCCAGCGACGGACGAGCTCGACGAACTAGTGCTGTTCGGGCGCTACCGATTGCAGCAAGTGCTGCCTAGGGCTGACGGCACCCTGTCGGATGCTGACACCCAGCTGTTGCAACAAATTGGCGCACGTATACTTGAATTGCCCATTCCGGCGCTATTTGTTGTCTGCCACTTGCACCCGGCGCAAGGACCGCCTTCGCCGGCTGAGCGGCGACCCCGAACAGCTACGATTCGTGATCAGAGTGAGGCCGTGTTGCAGCTGGTGCAACGCTCCGAAGCTTGCGCAGAGCAAGCGGCTGCAGCACTGAGCCAGGAAGGCGGGCCGAAAGTGTTGGCCTTTGGAGTAGGCCCCCTGGCTCCGTCGAAGCCCCGGCCGCGCTCCCATCTTGAATTGATCCTGCCCAACATCGACTAGTTCGGTGCCCACAACGCAACCCACCGTGGGCGAAGCGCTTGAGCACATAGCCCAGCGCTTCGCCGATGCCGACCTGCACTTTGGGCATGGTACGGATTCGGCCTGGGACGAAGCCGCATACTTGGTTTTGTCGATTGCCGAACTCCCAGATGATGCCGCACAGTTGCAGCAATCGCTCAGCGAAGCTCAATGGCAGCAGATTGCAGCGCTCGCGCAACGTCGAGTCGCTGAAAAGATGCCGCTAGCCTACCTGTTGCAGCGCTGTCAGTACGCGGGCCATGACTTCCGCATCAACCCAGGCGTGCTCATTCCGCGCTCACCTTTAGGGCCTTGGCTATTGCAGCATGGCGTCGCTTGGATGCCCGAAGCACCGCGCCGCATTCTAGATCTTTGTACTGGCAGTGGCTGCCTAGGCATTATTGCGGCCCATGCCTTTCCTGACGCCATTGTGCTGATGACAGATAGAGATTCAACCGCTCTGAAACTCGCCCAAGAGAACATTCGTGACCATGATTTAGCGGCAAGCACCGTATTGCTACAAATGGATGGGTTGAGCGCGTTCGCTACGAGCGCACAGTTCGATTTGGTGCTGTGCAATCCGCCCTACGTTAACGCCACAGATATGGCAGCCCTGCCAGTGGAGTACCAGCAGGAGCCGGCCCAGGCATTGGCCGCTGGCGACGATGGCCTGGCGGTGATTGCGCCCATACTCGATCGATTGCCGCAGCTGCTTAGCGAGCGTGGTCTGTTTCTGGGCGAAGTGGGTTTAAGCGCAGCAGCCTTGCAGCGGCGGTATCCAGATCTGCCCTTTATCTGGCTCGATTTCGAACAAGGCGGCGAGGGCGTTTTTGCCCTCACGGCGGACCAGCTGCGCCACACCGCTTGAACCGTTGTCGACAGGTTCGCATACTCCCCGGCTAATTCTTAGGGCGAATAGCGTCGCATGGCCGGTAACTCTTTCGGACAGCTTTTTCGGGTAACCACTTTTGGCGAAAGTCACGGCGTAGCCTTAGGCGCCATAGTCGATGGTTGCCCGCCCGGCATGCAGCTGACCCAGGCTGATCTGCAGGTGGATCTGGATCGCCGGCGCCCCGGGCAATCTCGCTATACCACTCAGCGACGCGAGGACGATGCTGTCGAAATTCTTTCCGGAGTATTCGAAGGTGTGACCACGGGTACGCCTATAGGCCTTTTGGTGCGCAACAAAGATCAGAAGAGCAAGGACTATGGGGACATCAAGTCGGTGTTTCGCCCGGCTCATGCTGATTTCACCTATACCCGTAAGTACGGAGTCCGAGACTACCGTGGTGGCGGTCGCGCCTCTGCTCGTGAAACAGTGATGCGGGTTGCCGCCGGTGGGATCGCTAAGAAATACCTCGCCGAGCAGTTTGGTGTTTCTATCGATGGTTATCTTTCCCAGGTTGGGTCCATTGCGTTATCGGGTCATGATCTGGCTGCACGTGCCGGTAACGACTTTTTCTGCGCTGACCCTGACAAGGTAGCCGACGTCGCTGCGCTCATCGATCAGGTTCGCCGGGAAGGGGATTCAATAGGTGCCGCTGTCACGGTGATCGCCAGCAGTGTTCCGGTTGGTCTGGGTGAACCGGTGTTTGCAAAGCTCGATGCCGATCTCGCGCACGCGCTCATGGGGATCAATGCAGTTAAAGCGGTCGGCATCGGTGATGGCTTCGACGTCGCTGGGCAGCGCGGTACTGCGCATCGTGACGAGATGCGTGCCGATGGATTCGTATCCAACCACGCCGGTGGCACGCTGGGTGGAATCAGTTCGGGGCAGGACATAGTTGCCAGCATTGCGTTGAAGCCAACGTCCAGCTTGACCACCCCAGGTCGGTCAATAAACGCCGCTGGCGACGAGGTAGAGGTGGTGACAAAGGGTCGTCACGATCCCTGCGTTGGCATTCGTGCCGTACCCATTGCTGAAGCGATGGTGGCGCTGGTGCTGATTGATCATCTGCTACGCCAACGGGGGCAAAACCCCTCTTGGCTAGACGTTAGCTAGCTGATTGAGGGCTGATACCCTAGCGCACTAGATCAGCGTCTCCGAAGCTCAGCAAAATTTCGTTGAAACGTTTCGCGGCATTTGATGCAGTACGCTCGGGATTGGTGATCAATCCGAGCTGACGTTCTACCGCGGTGGTAAAGGTGAGCGGGTGCAAATCTCCCGTCATGGTCTTTGGCAGCATGCTCCAGCCTAGGCCGGTGCCCACTAGCATGTGAATGGTTTCCAGGTAATTGGTCGCAAGGGTAGGCGTTAGACTGTAACCAGCATCGGCAAACAGCTTCTGCACTATGCGGCCTGTATAGGTTTTTTGGCCCGGCAAGATTGCGGCGTGTTCGGTGAGCGTTGCCAGAGCGATGCGTTTGCGCGTGGCCAGTGGATGGTCCGGTGCCACCATGAATACCAATGGGTCATGCCAAATTGGCTGACTGTGCAGCGGTGATTGGCCGTTCGGATCCAGGGTTACAATCGCCAGTTCGACTTGTCCCTTTGCTACCAATTCGGCGGCGTCTTCGGAGTCTTCGAAGCGAATGTCCAGACGTATGGTCGGATAGGCGTCGTTTAAGCGTCGGAGTACCGGAGCCAACCGATGTAGACCAATGTGATGCGAGGTGGCGAGGCTCAGCGTGCCATCAGGTTGCTCAGTGAGATTCGCCAGGGTGCGCTGGGCGTCGGCGATGGCTGCCAGCACCTTCCCGGCCTCTGCCTGCAAAGCACGGCCAGCCGCGGTGACAAACACACGCTTGCCTACTCGATCGAATAGCGTGGTGTTCAGGCGTGCTTCGAGGCTGGCGATCCGCTTACTGATGGCGGGCTGGGTCAAACCCAATTGGTTGCCGGCCTCGGTGAATGAGCCACGCTCGGCAACGGTCAAGAAAGCTCGCAGTTCTTTCTCGTTCATGGTCGCCGCTGGCCTTGGCGAAGGGCATTTGTTGCGTTCATGCCTTCCAGTCTATTTTGGAATGATAAAAATGAAAATAATGAATTTGTGTTATTTTTAGCCCCTGCCTAGACTGGCCGTTTCCCCTATGGACAGGTGTCTCGTGGCGGCTACGTTGTATGACAAGATCTGGCAGGATCATTGGGTTGGCGAGCGCAATGACGGTCAATCGTTGCTCTATATCGATCGACAGCTGCTGCACGAAGTGACCTCACCCCAAGCCTTCGAAGGCTTGGCGTTGGCGCAACGTGTGCCGTGGCGACTAGCCGCAAACTTGGCGACGCCGGATCACAATGTTCCCACCGAGCGGCGTCAGGAGGGGGTTGCAGGCATCACGGATCCCATAGCCAAGGAGCAGGTGGTTACCCTCGACAACAACTGCAAAAAATACGGCATAACCCAGTTCGACATTAACGATGTGCGGCAAGGCATCGTGCACGTCATGGGACCGGAGCAGGGTGCCACGCTGCCAGGCATGACCATCGTTTGCGGCGACAGCCACACTTCCACTCACGGAGCCTTTGCCGCATTGGCGCAAGGCATCGGTACGTCCGATGTGGAGCATGTGCTGGCCACCCAGTGCCTGGCCCAGAGTAAGTCGAAGAACTATCTGGTCCAGGTTGATGGCTTGCTGTCGCCCGGGGTATCAGCAAAGGACCTGATTTTGGCCATCATTGGCCGTACCGGAACCGCTGGCGCCACCGGTCATACCCTGGAGTACGCAGGCAGCGCCATACAAGCGCTGACGATGGAAGGGCGTATGACGCTGTCAATATGTCCATCGAAGCAGGTGCCAGGGCCGGGCTTGTGGCCGTGGACGATACAACTCTTGAATATGTGCAGGGTCGGCCCATGGCGCCAACGGGCAGCCACTGGTCGCAAGCGGAGCAATACTGGCGCAGCTTGCGCTCTGACCCAGGGGCGAGCTTCGAGCAGACGCTGCAACTCGATGGCGCACAAATTCAGCCGCAGGTGACCTGGGGAACCTCTCCGGAGATGGTCTGCGGAATCGATCAGGCTACCCCGACCTTGTCCCAGGTCGCTGATCCGAGCGTAGCCGAAAGCTATCGCTTAGGCTTGGCTTATATGGGCCTGGCAGAAGGCCAAGCGATCACCGATATCCAGTTGGATCGTGTATTCATCGGCTCCTGCACCAATGCACGCATCGAGGATTTGCGCGCCGCGGCCGCGGTGATCAAGGGCCAGCGCAAAGCGAAGTCAGTGCGTCAGGTACTAGTAGTGCCAGGGTCAGGGTTGGTTAAGGCGCAAGCGGAGCAAGAAGGCTTGGCGCAAATATTCGTCGATGCCGGTTTCGAGTGGCGTGCTGCTGGCTGTTCCATGTGTCTGGCCATGAACCCAGATCGACTGCAGCCTGGCGAACACTGTGCATCAACATCGAACCGCAACTTCGAGGGCCGCCAAGGGCATGGAGGCCGCACCCATTTGGTCAGTCCAGTCATGGCAGCAGCGGCGGCCATTGCCGGTCATTTCGTCGATGTGAGGGAGTGGCTATGAAAGCAATCAATACGGTCAGCGGGCATTGTGCGCCACTGGATCGCGCTAACGTCGATACCGACCAGATCATTCCCAAACAGTTTTTAAAATCCATCCGCCGCACGGGTTTTGGAGATTTCTTGTTTGACGGTTGGCGCTTCAACGATGAAGGCCAGCTTGGCATGACGCCAAATGAGCGCAGCATCAACCGAGAGTTCGTGTTGAACGATCCGCGTTACCAAGGCGCGAAGATTCTACTGGCACGGGACAACTTCGGTTGCGGTTCCAGTCGCGAGCATGCGGTGTGGGCACTGCTGGAGTTTGGCTTCGACTGCGTGATCGCACCAAGTTTTGCTGACATCTTTCACAACAACTGCTTTAAGAACGGTCTGCTACCGGTGACCTTGAGCGAACCGGAAGTGGATGCGCTATTCAATGCTGTCGATGTGGATTCCCAACTGCTGGTCAATGTGGATCTGCGCACCCAGAGCGTGACCTGGGGTGACAGCGGCGCTGCGCGCTTTGAGATCGACAACCAACGCAAACAAAAGATGCTCGAAGGGCTCGATGATATCGAAATGACCTTGCGCCACCAGAATGAGATTGCCAGTTTCGAACGCGATTACGCGGCTCGACGGCCTTGGCTGTTTTCTTCACAGGAGCTGCAAGCGCCATGACCACAAGTAAGTCGATTCTCGTCTTGCCGGGAGACGGCATTGGCACCGAAGTTGTCGAGCCCGCCTGGGCGGTACTGCAAAAGGCCTGCTCGAGCGAAGGAGTAGAGTTGCAGCGCGAGGACGCGATGTTGGGCGGAGCCTCCATCGATGCCCACGGCCAGCCCCTCACGCCAGCTGTGTTGGCTGCAGCGCAAGCGGCGGACGCAGTGTTGTTAGGCGCGGTAGGAGGACCGAAGTGGGACGATTTACCCACCAATATCCGTCCTGAGCGGGGCTTGTTGGGTTTGCGTAGTGGATTGGAGCTGTTCGCTAACTTGCGACCCGCTTTGTTGTCAGCCTCGTTAGCAGACGCCTCTTCACTGAAACCCGAGCTGGTGCAAGACCTGGACATTTTAATCGTTCGAGAGCTAACCGGAGGCATCTACTTTGGCGAGCCTCGGGGTATAGAAACTCGTAACAATGAACGCGTTGGCGTCAATACCTACATCTATTCTGAGCATGAGATCGAGCGCATTGCTCGGGTAGCGTTCGAGTTGGCACAGAAACGCAACCATCAGCTGTGCAGTGTGGACAAGGCCAATGTGCTCGAGGCGACCGCGTTGTGGCGGGAAGTGGTCAGTGAGCTCGCCGGCGATTACCCCGATGTTGAACTCAGTCACATGTACGTTGACAACGCCGGTATGCAGCTTGTGCGGGCGCCCAAGCAGTTCGACGTTATTGTTACCGGGAACATGTTTGGTGACATTCTATCCGACGTTGCTGCCATGCTCACCGGATCCCTTGGCATGCTGCCATCGGCCTCCATCAATCAATCGGGCCAGGGGTTGTACGAGCCGGTCCATGGCACGGCGCCGGACATCGCTGGCCAGAACAAAGCAAATCCTTTGGCAACCATCCTGTCGGTGGCCATGATGTGTCGTTATAGCCTGGACTTGCCCGAGGCGGCGAACGCTATTGAGAGTGCGGTGGACACCGCCCTGGCCGCCGGGCTGCGCACGCCGGATCTGTATTCGGACTCCGCGGTGCCGGCTCAGCGGCTGGTTGGGACCGATGAAATGACCGCCGCGGTTCTGGATGCATTGGAGTGAAGTGCTGTGAGTAAATCTTATCGAGTGGCAATCGCTGGCGCGACCGGAGCCGTAGGCCAGGCAATGCTGGAAATTCTGGAGCAGCGGCAGTTTCCAGTAGAGCGATTGCACCTACTAGCGAGTGAGCGTTCTGAAGGTAAGCGTCTGAATTTTCAAGGCAAGAACATCGCAGTTGAGCGACTGGATCACTTTGATTTCTCCCAGGTTGAGATCGGTCTATTTTCAGCCGGGGGAGCGTTGTCTGCGGAGTTCGCGCCGATCGCCGCCGCCACTGGCTGCGTAGTCATCGACAACACCTCCCACTTTCGCTACGAGCCAGACATTCCGCTAATCGTGCCCGAGGTAAACGCCCACC
The DNA here is from genome assembly GCA_051027215.1 of Pseudomonadales bacterium. Lineage (GTDB taxonomy): Bacteria > Pseudomonadota > Gammaproteobacteria > Pseudomonadales > Azotimanducaceae > CALHVX01. The sequence continues at coordinate 13,250 of JBPCXR010000093.1, forward strand.
GGCTTCCTGAGTTTCGGCAACGTAACATAATTGCCAACCCCAACTGCTCAACGATACAGCTGATGTTAGCGCTGGCTCCGATTCATCAGCGGGTGCGCATCCAACGCATTAATGTCGCGACCTATCAGGCGGTGAGCGGTGCTGGCACTAGTGCGATCGAGGAGTTGGCTGGGCAAACCGCGGCGTTGCTAAATAGTAAACCGATGGAAGTTCAGGCGTTGCCACGACAAATTGCCTTCAATGTGGTGCCCCAGATCGATGCCTTCCAGGACAATGGCTATACCAAAGAAGAAATGAAAATGGTTTGGGAAACCCGCAAAATTTTGGAAGACGAAGAGATTGCGGTAAATCCCACCTGTGTCCGTGTTCCGGTGTTCTATGGGCATTCGGAAGCCGTACACCTGGAGCTGGAAGAGGCGGTGTCTGCGGAGCAGGCTGCAGAGTGGCTATCGGCCGCTGCTGGTGTCAGCGTATCGACCGACGGCGCAGACTATCCCACAGCCGTAGAGCATGGTGCGCAGTCTGACGCGGTGTTTGTCGGCCGCATCAGGCAAGATATTTCACACCCCGCAGGTTTAAACCTGTGGGTCGTGGCAGACAACGTTCGCAAAGGTGCGGCGTTAAACAGCATCCAAATTGCTGAATCGTTGATCGAGGGCAAGCTAATCTAGCGTAGAGATTGAAATCGAACTGCTTCGACCCGACGTTTGCTCCAGGAAAGACCGGCAACTTGGCTGCGATTGCTGATCACGGCCACATTTACTGCCATAATTGCTACTTACTGCAAACTTTACCGCCGGATTCTAGTTTAACGTGGGCGCTGAACATTTCTGGCTGGGCGTTCGCTGCGTCCTGTTGGGGCTAAGCTACTGATTCTGGTAGCTGCCAAACAGGGTCAGGCAGCTAAACTGCTAGTTAGAATATTGGCTTACAGCGGACAGTCGGCAGGAAGATAGATGCGTAGGGATCAGCGTCGAACAAGGGGTACCTCTATGAGAACATCAATGCACGTCGCGTGGCGACTGTGCGGTTTGTTATTGCTTGGCTGTTTGAGCGGTCAGAGTTGGGCATTGGGTCTGGGTGAGCTGGACCTGAACTCTGCTTTGAACGAGCGCTTTAAAGCGAACATTGAGCTGTTTGACACTGGCGGGCTGGAAAGCACCGAAATTCGCGTGTCACTGGCGTCCTCCGAAGACTTCGAGCGCGTTGGCGTTGAGCGTTTCTTCTTTCTGACCACGCTTAAGTTCGACATCACCGAAGTTCGAGGCAAGCCGGCCATTAAGGTCAGCAGCACCCAAGCAATCTCCGAGCCGTACCTGAACTTCCTGGTCGAAGTACTGTGGCCTAGCGGTCGCATGCTGAAGGAATACACCGTGCTGCTAGACCCGCCGACCTTTACTCAGGCTGCAGCGCCAGATGTGCTGGCACCCACCCGAGACACGGCCTCTAGCCAAGTTTCTGGTGCCATAGACCGTGGCCAGGTAAACGTTCCTGCACCGCGTGCTAGCAGCGGCCGATCAGCGCCGAGCAGCAGCTCTGCCAGCCGTACCGGTGGCGTCAACAGCGATGGTACCTACGGCGCCACCAACCGCAGCGACACCCTGTGGAAAATCGCCTCCGATACCCTGCCGGCAGACGATGTCACCGTGCAGCAAAACATGTTGGCAATTAAGCGTCTGAACCCTGAGGCCTTTATTCGCGACAACATCAACCTGCTGAAAGCCGGCTATGTGTTGCGCACGGCTTCCAGCTCCGATGCGAAAGAGCTAACGGTTGGCGAAGCGCAGCAGCGGGTGGTTCAAGAAAATGAAGCTTGGCGCACTGGCCGAAGCATTCCGGAAGCAGCTGCCCAACTGGCTGAGGCCGCAGAGCCAGCGTTGAAAGCACAGGTGGATGCCACCGAGGCCGCAGAAGCACCAGTGGGGCCAGCCGAGTCCCCCGAGGGCCAACTGCGGATCGTTGCCGAGGCTGGAGATAGCGCACAGGGTGCAACAGACCCAGGAGTCGAGGGAGAAGGCGGAGCCGCCGCTCTGGAAGAGCGCGATCGATTGTCCCGTGAGCTCGAGGAACTCACCTACAAGATGGACCGAGAGCTTGAGCTAGCTTCGGATCAGGTCACGGTGAAAGAGCGTCAGCTGGAAGTAAAGGATCAGGAGATTGCTGAACTCCAGGCTCAGGTCACAAGGATGCGAGACGAAATGCAGCGGCTGACAGCCGAGCGAGCGCAAAACCAAAGCGCCCCGTCCGATTCCCAAGCTGCCTGGTGGCAATCACCAATGGTACTCGGCGGAGGGTTGGGTGCTTTGGTGTTGCTCTCAGTTGGTGGTCTGCTGGTTGCGCGCAAGCGACGTGCCGATGAAGAGGCAGAATACTACGCCCATGAGATGGCTACGGAAGCTGAGCTGGCAACCGGCGAGCGTGCTGAACCGTATGTCGCTGTAGCGGCAGAAGCAGATAGCGATGCTCTGGAGGAAGAAGCGACATCTTTGGCAGATGATTTGGCGGAGTCGGATTGGGATGCCCAATCTGACGAAGCGGACGAGGGTACCGAAACCGATCTCAGCACGGCGACAGGCTCGTTTGACGACGAGTTGTCCCTGGACGATGAGCAACCCTCTTACACAGATGACGCAGAAGTTGGCTTGGCGGAAAACGCTGCTGGCGAACTGCAGGAAGGTCAAATCAGTGACGTCATCGGTGAGTCAGAAATCTACATCGCCTATGGCCGTTTCCCCCAAGCAGTAAATTTGCTCACTGGGGCCTTGACGCAAGATCCAGACCGTCACGACGTGCGCTGCAAGCTCCTCGAGCTTTATGCAGAAATGAACGAGCGTGACAACTTCAATAGCGAAATGGAAACGCTGGTGCAGCGTTGTGACGATGAAGATGTCTTGACCGCAGCACGAGATTTGGAAGGGCGCCTCGAAGAGGTGGCTGCCGATATCGCTTTGGCCAACGATGCGGAAGAAGCCGAGACAGAAGAAGCTGAAGACGACAACGGATTTGATCTGTCGTTAGCTGACGATTCTGACGACAATACGGTCGACTTCAGCAACGTCGATGATTCCGTCGCTGAAGCTAGCGATGACTTCGAGTTGGAAATCGATGATCTGGATCAGACCGACGCTACGGCGCCGATCGCTGAAAGCACAGCCCTGAGCGAGGCCGAGGACGAAATCGCAGAGCTTTATACCGAAGACACAGAAAGCGGTTCAGGTGATCAACTCGGCGGTGATCTGGGGTTGGATTTCGATCCTGATCGTGATGTCGACAGCCAAACCGATGTGGCGGCTGCTGCTAACGATGACGATGACCTACTTGACCTCGACGCGCTGTTGGACGACAACGGCGACACAGAAGGCGAGAGTGCCAGCCTGGATCTCGGTGGTGTTGAAGACGAGTTCGACTTTGCCGACTCGGAAGATGGTACGTCGACCAAGCTCGATCTTGCCAAGGCCTATATCGACATGGGCGACGAAGACGGCGCACGGGATATTCTCAATGAAGTGCTCACCGAGGGTAGCGAAACCCAGCAGAAGCAAGCTCAGGAGCTGTTGGAAAATATCTAACGCTCCGGCCGCGTAGGTGCGGCGGTATGCGCTTGGCGTTGCTTATAGCGGCACCAATTTCCATGGTTGGCAACGGCAAAGCTCGGTAGCGACAGTGCAAGGCGCGCTGGAACAGGCGCTAAGTAAAATCGCTGCGGAGCCTATTACTGTCCAAGGTTCTGGTCGTACCGATGCCGGGGTACATGCGACCGCTCAAGTCGCCCACTTCGAGACATCCGCAGAGCGGCCCGATAAAGCCTGGCATCGCGGAGTCAATGCGCTGCTCCCGGAGAGCGTACAGGTGCGCTGGGCGCAGCAGGTGCCGGATTCTTTTCATGCCCGCTTTAGTGCCAGTGCTAGACGCTATCAGTATTTGTACGTTGACCCTGAAGCGCTGGCGCCACTGATGGGTCGTCAAGCCTGGCGCTGCGAGCGCTTAGACAGCGACAGCATGCATCGTGCTGCGCAAATCCTCCTCGGCGAGCAAGACTTTTCCGCGGTGCGCGCGGCGGGCTGCCAGTCACAGACTGCGATGCGCTGCGTGCATCGAGTGTCTGTGAGTCGCCACCACAATTTGGTGGTGCTAGATATTCAGGCCAATGCGTTCCTGTTGCACATGGTGCGAAATATTGCCCGCGCGCTGTTTGAGGTGGGCAGCGCTGCGCGACCGAAATCCTGGCTCGAAGCGCTGCTCGCAGGTCGTGATCGCACGGCTCTGGGTGCGACAGCGCCGCCCCAAGGGCTGTACCTCGTGCAGGTGCAATATCCGCTAACAGTAACTGCCGGTGCTGGATTACCGCCCGGACAGCCAGCACCGCTGCTGCAAGCATTGGGCGATCTCCGATCGCTATAGACAATCGCGCTTGTCGTCGAGTAGTCAGAGTTCAATGGGCTAGGTACACTGCGCGGCCTTGAGTAAATGGGCCCGCGACTAAGCAGCACGGTGCAATGGCCAAAGCAACCCAGGTCAAAATCTGTGGTATCGATACCCCAGCGACTGCCTTAAGTGCGGTCGCTGCCGGTACGGATGCCATCGGCTTGATGTTCGCCCCGCAAAGTGCTCGGTGTTTGACCCTGGAGCAGGCCGCCGAAATTTCCGCAGTAGTACAGGGTCAGGTTCGTCGTGTCGGGGTGTTTGTGGATCAGGATGTACAGTTCGTGCAACAGGTTCTGGGAGCGGTAGAGTTAGACGTACTGCAGTTCCATGGCGGTGAGTCCGCAGAGTTCTGCCGCCAGTTCGAGTTGCCCTACATCAAGGTGTTGCGAGCGGGTCAGGAACAACCGCCTTGGATTCGTCAGCACTACCCTGATGCATGGGCCTGGATGCTGGATACCCATTCCAATGCTGGCTTTGGCGGTACCGGAGAAACTTTTGATTGGTCACTTTGGCCCGTTGAGCAACCGGGCCACTGGATGCTTGCCGGAGGTTTGACGCCAGAAAACGTGGAGTCTGCGGTGCTGGCGACCAGGCCTTGGTTCGTCGACGTCAGCAGCGGCGTCGAGGGAGTGAGAAAAGGGCAGAAGGATCCGGCCAAGATGGTGGCATTCGTTGCAGCGGTTCGAGCAGCAAACGCCGCATTGGCAGCCGCCACGGCACGATAGTGCTGTCACTAAAGCAATGAGTTGCACGCAACGCGGGAACTAGACATGGCAGAGACGGAACCCTACAACTTGCCCGACAACACTGGGCACTTTGGTCAGCACGGCGGGCGCTACGTCGCTGAGACCTTGACCCATGCGCTGGACGAATTGGCGCAGCTCTACGATGAGGCGTGCCGCGATCCGCAGTTCCAGGCAGAGTTCCAAAACGACCTGCAGAATTATGTGGGTCGGCCCACGCCGCTTTATTTTGCGAAGGAGCTGACCGAAGTTTTGGGCGGTGCCCAGGTCTACCTCAAACGCGAAGACCTAAACCATACCGGTGCTCATAAGATCAACAACACCATCGGTCAGGCTCTTCTTGCTAAGCGCATGAACAAGCCGCGGGTGATTGCGGAAACGGGAGCTGGCCAACACGGCGTGGCCACGGCAACGGTGGCGGCTCGATTGGGGCTCGAGTGCGTGGTTTATATGGGCGCTGATGATATCGAGCGACAGAGCTTAAACGTGTACCGCATGAAGCTGCTTGGCGCTGAAGTTGTACCAGTGCTTTCGGGTTCGCGCACGCTCAAGGATGCGATGAATGAAGCCATGCGCGACTGGGTGACCAATGTCGATAACACGCATTACATTATTGGTACGGTTGCTGGGCCCCATCCTTTTCCTATGCTGGTACGGGACTTTCAGTCGGTAATCGGTCAGGAAGCACGCACCCAGTGCTTAAGCCAGCTGGGCCGGCTACCCGACGTGCTGGTGGCCTGCGTCGGCGGCGGCTCTAATGCGATGGGTCTGTTCCATCCTTTCATCGATGACTCTTCAGTGCGCTTAGTGGGCGTCGAAGCTGGGGGGCACGGCCTCGAGACCGGTGAACATGCAGCTCCGCTAAACGTGGGGCGTGTTGGCGTTCTGCATGGCAACCGCACCTATTTAATGGAAGACGACGATGGCCAAATCGCCGCAACGCACTCCATTTCTGCAGGACTGGATTACCCGGGCGTGGGCCCCGAACACTCTTTTCTGAAAGACATCGGTCGCGCCGAGTACACGGCAGTAACCGATGATGAAGCCATGGAAGGGTTTCGCTTACTGTGTAGAACCGAAGGCATTATTCCCGCGCTAGAGTCGAGCCATGCTCTGGCTTGGGTGATGAACCAAGCACCCGGCATGGCCGCAGAGAGCATCATCGTGGTAAATCTGTCTGGGCGTGGCGACAAAGACATCCTTACCGTTGCGGATCTCGATGGGGTGACCCTAACGTGACCAATCGCTTGCGACATCGTCTTGAGGATCTGCTAAGCATTGAGCGCAAAGCGCTAGTGACCTTCATAACCGCTGGTGATCCAGCGCCGGCGGTTACGGTTCCGGCCTTGCATGCCTTGGTTGCAGCCGGTGCAGACGTTCTGGAATTAGGCGTGCCTTTTTCTGATCCAGAAGCAGAGGGGCCCGCCATTCAGGCTGCGTCGGAGCGCGCGCTCGCCCACGGCATCACCTTGCGCCAAACCCTAGACCTGGTGGCAGAGTTTCGCGGCACAGATCAAGACACGCCGGTGGTGCTCATGGGCTATCTCAATTCGGTCCTGCGCATGGGTGAGGAGCAGTTTGCGGCTGCCGCAAAAGAAGCGGGAGTCGATGGTTTGATCATGGTTAATCTGCCTCCCGAAGAGGGGCAGGTGCTGCAGCAGGCGTTGACCGGTGTCGGCATCGACTTGATTTACCTGATTGCCCCGACAACGACACCGGAACGACAAGCGACAATTCTCGCGCGTTGCGGTGGCTTTGTTTACTACGTATCGCTCAAAGGCATTACTGGTGCTGGCAACGTTGAGCCGCGTCAAGTGTCCCAGGAAGTTGCAGCGATTCAAGCCCAGACTGAACTCCCCGTGATGGTAGGGTTTGGGATTAAGAACGGAGAAACCGCGGCCCAAATCGCCGCCGCCGCCGATGGGGTTGTGGTCGGTAGCGCGCTGGTGCAATTGCTCGGAGACGGCGCGTCGGCAGATCCGGATGCTGAAGAGTTAGCTGAACGCTTGGCGGCCATGGCGAGCCTGGTGCGCGATATCAGAGCGGCACTGGACGGCCTGTCCGGGTAGTCAGCGGGTGACTGACAGCGTGCAGCCAGCTGCCGATCGCAATCTAGCGGATTGGCTGGAATACATTGAACGAACTCATCCCAACGAAATCGAAATGGGCCTGGACCGCGTTACCAGCGTTGCCCAAGCCATGGGCTTGCAGGCCCCCGAAGCCCATGTCATTACCGTAGCGGGCACCAATGGCAAGGGCAGCACAGCGATTGCCATAGAAGCGCTGCTACTGAGGTCCGGCCGACGGGTAGGTTGCACTTTGTCGCCACACATAAACCACTTTTCCGAGCGCATTCGCATCCAGGGGCAAGCCGCGAGCGATGAGCTGATCTGTCACGGCTTCGCCGCCATCGAAGCCTGCCGCGGCGATGTGCCTTTAACCTATTTCGAGTTTGCTGCCCTGGCAGCGCTGTGGTGTTTCAAGCAGAGCGCCGTGGAGGTCGTGATTCTTGAAATCGGTCTTGGCGGACGTCTAGATGCCTTCAACCTGGTGTCCGCGAACACGGCGGTGATCACCAGCATTGGCCTAGACCACCAAAGTTTTCTTGGCCACGACCGAGCTAGCATCGGCGCAGAAAAGGCAGGCATTCTTCGAGCTGGACAGCGTGTTTGCCTGGGTCCAGACATGCCCAGCAGCGTTCACAGCCGATGCCACGAACTGGGCCTCGAGCCGCTGGCAATTGGCGCAAGTTTGCGCATCAGCGAGCACGCGAACGGCTGGACCTTAAGTTGTGCCCACTTAGCAGAGCGATGGGCAACACCGCTGTTGGTCCAGAGTTCTTTTGTGTTGAGCAACTGCGCTCTGGCACTGGCGGCGGTCTGGCCGTTGCTGAGCGTTGCGGAAGAGCCCGCGCCTGGGCTGTTAGAGGACTGGTCGGCACATCTGAGCCTGCCGGGACGGTGCCAGCTGCTCATCGCGCAAGGCCGGCATTGGCTACTGGATGTCGGACACAACCCGTTGGCTGCCACACAGCTGCTGGCACATCTACGCAAGCAGTTTTCGGATCGACGTGTAGTGGCCGTGTTCGGGACCCTTGCAGACAAAGACAGCGCGACAATGACCAGCCTGCTGGCAGGGCGAGTGAGTCACTGGGTATTGGTCCCGAGCGCTGGTCCGCGAGGCCAAACCAGCGCGCAGCTCGCAGCTCAGATCAGCGGGCTGCGAAACGTGCACCAAGCGTTTGACCTCGCTCAGGGCTTGCGCTTGGCCAGAGCGCTGACGAGTCCTTTGGACCTGGTTTTGGTCTGGGGTTCATTTGCGACAGTGGCCGGAGCTTCGATGGTTCTTGAAACGCCTGCACGGGGCGTAGATTAGGGTGCTTGACCTTCGGGCGATTCCTATCCAGAGTGCCCCCGCTGAGACCGTGCAGTCACGGTCCAGGCGCTGTTTAATTGATACTTGCTCAGTTCGGAAGTACCTCAAGCATGCCTGATACTGGCACGACCACTCGTTATCGCGTGACTGGCGCCCTATTTTTGTTGGCGTTGGCGGCCATATTCGGACCGATGCTGTTCGATGGTGCCGGCCTCCAGGGGCCAGAGTTAGCACCAATGCCGCAAGCGAAACCCGCGCAACCCGTGCAGGCTCCAGATGGCGCTTTTGACGGCTTGGAACAGGTCGCCGAGCAAGCGGCCCAGTTGCGTCAGGTCGTGGACGAGGAACAGTTTGAACAGCCGGCTCCAGCCGCCGCAATTCCAGTGGGTGACCCTGCGGATGCAGGCGTGCAGCGTCCCGGAGATCCTGGGATCGCCCCTGTTAGTGCGAGCACTGCGGTCTGGGCTGTACAGGTGGCGAGCTTCTCCAATCGCGAGAATGCAGTGGCGCTGCGCGGTCAGTTGCGGCAGCAAGGCTATGAGGCCTTCTTAAGCGACATCAAGCTGCAGTCGAAAATACTTACCCGGGTTGCAGTCGGACCCTATCTCAGTGAAACCGCGGCCAGTCGGGCCCAGCGCAAGATTGCCGAGCGCTTTGATTTACAAGCCCAACTTGTGTCGATGGTGATCTGATGCCGACTCCGGACGTCGTACTGCTGATCGTAATCCTGCTGTCTGCGGTGATGGGCCTATTTCGTGGGTTAGTCAAAGAGGTCTTGTCGCTGGCGGCCTGGCTGTTGGCCTTTTTGTTGGCGATGTACCTTTCGCCTCGATTAGCAGAAAACTATGCGGGCACTTTCGGCGGATTCACAGTCGCTCGAGTGGTCCTGTTCGTGGTGATCTTTGCCGTAACGTTAATTGCAGCCTCCATGCTGCAATGGATGCTTGGCAAGTTTCTCGAAAGTACCGGGCTGTCCGACACTGATCGGTTTCTTGGCTTTCTGTTTGGCAGCGTCCGCGGTGTCATGGTGTGCATTGTTGCGCTCATCGCACTGCGCGGCTTCGCAGAGGACTCGCAGTGGTGGCAGGATAGTCGGCTAATTCCTGAATTTATGGCATTCGAACAGGATGTGCTGTCGTTAATGGGATACGCTAAAGATGCAGTGGTAGATTTGAACCAGGAGCTTTCAGAGCAGATGGAGACGCTGGACCAGTAGTGCGGACCACTATAGCGGACTAAGAAAGCGGACTAACAAAGCGGGCTATCAAAGCGGACTAATAGAGCGGATCATTGACCTGTGATTGCCACGGCGATCGATTGCTTTTAAGAGGGCTAAAGACAAAACAATGTGTGGAATCGTCGGGCTGGTTTCCGGTGGCGCAGTCAATCAAGAAATCTATGATGCCTTGACCGTGCTTCAGCATCGAGGCCAGGATGCCGCTGGCATGGTGACGAGCGATGGCCAGCGGCTGCAGCTGCGCAAAGGCAACGGGTTGGTACGCGATGTCTTTCAGCAGCACCACATGCAACGACTGGTTGGGCAGTTTGGTATTGGCCACGTGCGCTACCCCACTGCCGGTAGCGCAAGCTCAGCAGAAGCCCAGCCCATGTACGTGAACTCGCCCTATGGCATTGTCCTGGCACACAACGGCAATCTGACCAACAGCCGACAGCTGCAAGCCGATGTGTTTCGGGAAGATCTACGCCATGTCAACACCAACAGCGACAGCGAGGTGTTGCTCAACGTATTCGCCCATGAATTGCAGCACCAGCGCGCGCACAAGGCGGGTGCCCAGGAGATCTTTGCGGCGGTGCGTGGTGTACATCGGCGTTGCCAAGGGGCTTATGCCGCGGTTGCTATGATCATCGGCTGCGGCATCGTTGGCTTTCGCGATCCACACGGCATTCGACCGCTGGTTTACGGGCGGCGCAACGATTCCCAAGGCGTGTCCTACATGCTGGCCTCCGAAAGTGCGGCGCTAGACATTCTCGGTTTCGAACAGATTAAAGACGTTGCCCCTGGAGAGGCAGTGTTCATTAGCAACGAAGGAGAACTGCATACGGCGGTTTGCGCGGAACACACGGAACTGACCCCATGCATCTTCGAGCAGGTTTACCTAGCTCGCCCGGATTCCATCATCGACGAGATATCTGTGTACAAAAGTAGGCTGCGGATGGGCGAGTATCTGGCTGAACAGATTCTCTCGCACTACCCGTCGGGTCAGCATGATATCGATGTGGTGATTCCACTCCCCGACACCGGCCGCACAGCGGCGCTTCCGCTTGCACATCAGCTCGGGGTCAAGTTTCGCGAGGGATTTGTTAAGAATCGATATATCGGCCGCACGTTCATCATGCCGGGGCAGAACGAACGCCGGAAGTCCGTGCGGCAGAAGCTCAACGTCATTGAGCTGGAGTTCAAAGGCAAGAATGTGCTGTTGGTGGACGACTCCATCGTTCGAGGCACAACGAGCAAGTTGATTGTGCAAATGGCCCGAGAAGCGGGCGCGCGCAAGGTCTATCTGGCATCGGCGGCGCCCGCAGTGCGCTATCCCAACGTCTATGGCATCGACATGCCAGCCGCTGACGAGCTAATCGCTCACGGGCGCAGCGATGCAGAAGTCGCGGAGCTGATTGGCGCAGATTGGTTGATCTACCAACGCCAGGAAGACTTGGTGAAATCGGCGAAAGAAGGCAACCCACGGATCAATCGATTCGATTGCAGCGTGTTTGACGGGGAATACGTGACCGGGGACATAGACGCAGGTTACCTGCGCCAGCTATCGTTGGAGAGAAGCGACGATATGAAGCAAAGACTTGACGCCCAAGCAAGCCAACAAGGCAACCCCGATCAATCCGTCATCGAACTCCACAACCACGCTTAACGCAGGGCGTAGCCCAAGCGCTAGCCATGAGGAATCGATTCGTGCGCTAACTGCTGCGCTGGATCAAATCCTGCTCGGTAAAACCCATAAGATTCGCCTGGCGCTAGCTTGTCTGCTGGCCCGGGGTCATCTGTTGATCGAAGACTTACCGGGCATGGGTAAGACGCTGCTGTCCCACGCCTTGGCCCTGGTGTTGGGCCTGAGCTACAACCGTGTGCAATTCACCTCCGACGTGCTGCCTGCGGACATTCTTGGAACTTCGATTTTCGATCGAGAAACCGGTGCATTCCGCTTTGTCGAAGGGCCGCTGTTCGCACAGGTCGTGCTGGCAGATGAAATCAATCGGGCGACTCCCAAAAGTCAAAGCGCGCTGCTAGAGGCCATGGAAGAGCGACAGGTCACCACAGAGGGTGAGTCGCGTGCATTACCGAAGCCGTTTTTTGTCATCGCTACACAGAACCCGTCGAGCCAGTCGGGCACCTTTCCGTTGCCTGAGTCCCAACTGGATCGATTTCTCATGCGGATAACTTTGGGCTATCCCGAACCCGAGGTAGAGCGTGAGCTGCTACGCGGGGGCGATCGCCGCGCACATCTTGAGACTCTACAGCCAATCATCTCGGTCGCTCAGCTGGAGTCGCTGCAAAGCGCAGTTGATGCCGTGAATGCGTCGGATCTGTTGCTGGACTATGTTCAGCGCATCGTCGAGCATACTCGGCGCGCGCAAGAATTTGCCTACGGGCTGTCACCTCGTGGCACCTTGGCGTTGCTGCAAGCGGCCAAGGCCTGGGCGTTGATTGGCGGTAGGGAGCACGTAGTACCCGAAGATGTACAGGCTGTGCTGCCGAGCGTGGTTGAGCATCGCTTGCGTGAGGCTGCAGACTTTTCTGGTCACGGCGGTGCCGCACTAGCGCAACGCCTGTTGACCAGCGTTGACGTCGTTGGCTAAGCACCAGTGGCCACAGGCACCCAGGAGCGCATCCTAAGCCAGCGTTTCAATCGCTGGTTGGAAATGCGAATTCCGCCAAGCCGGACGATCACGCTCAGCCAGCGCAACGTCTTCATTTTTCCCACCCGCACGGGATTCGGCTTTGCCATACTGTTAGTTCTTTTGGTACTTGGCGCCATTAACTACCAAGCAAGCCTGGTCTACGGCATGGCATTTTTGCTCGGTAGCCTGTTCTTGGTGACCATTCTCTATACCTTTCGCAATCTCTCTGGGTTGCGCTTGGAAATTACCGAGCAGCGACCGGCGTTCGTGGGTGAAGCATTGCCTTTCAGTGTGCGCGTGATTCGTCCAAGCGGGAGTCCCCGGGAAGGCGTGCAGTTGGGCTGGCCAGATTCAGTAAGCCAATGGGCGCAGCTCTACGAAACCGAGAGCCACGTAGTTTCGTTGTTTGTGCAGGCGCAGCGCCGAGGCTATCTCAACCCTGGGCGCATGCTGGTGGAAACCTACTTTCCCTTGGGATTGCTGCGAGCCTGGACCTGGGTAGACCTGAACGCGGCCGGGTTGGTGTATCCAAAACCGATCTTCGGTAGCTATCCCCACAGTCAGCGCAGCCGCCGCGAAGATGGCACCTTGATCGATCCCACAGGTAGCGATGATCTGACGGATCTGCGTACCTACCAGGCGGGTGATCCGATCAAGCACATTCTCTGGCGTAGCTATGCCAAGAGCGACGAGCTAGTGGTAAAGAACTATGCCAGTTACGTCGAGCCGCGATTGTTGTTTGATTTGGACACCTTAGACGGCGATCTTGAGGAACGCTTGAGCCGATTGGCGGGCTTGGCGCTGCAGGCAACCAGAGATGAACGGGAGTTTGGTGCGCGCATTGGACCCGTCTACGTGCCGCCCAATAGCGGGCAGGCCCACCTCGAAGCAGTGCTAAAGGAACTCGCCCTGTTTGGCGAGCCCGGCCGATGACTGAGCAGGCGATTCCGCAGAACGACAGCATGGCCACGACTAGCACGGCTCGTACCGGCGTCGTTAACCAGATACCACGCAATGCCCTAGCGCTGCTCATGGTGGCCCAGCTCGCTGCGCTCCTACCGCATATGCAACAGCAGTCGCTGTGGATCATGGGCGTAGCGACCTTTTGTGGTTTTTGGCGTACACAGGTGTATCGAGGTCGCTGGGGGTATCCCGGCACCGCTGTCAAAGCCTTGCTGGTGCTGTTGTCGGTGCTGGGGGTTGCCTTCAGTGACATTCCTGGAGTCAGCCTGGAAGCCGCCACCTCGCTGTTGTTACTCGCTTTCGCGCTGAAGCTTTTGGAGATGAAGACACGGCGGGACGCCTATCTGGTGATTTTCCTGTGTTACTTCGTCATTGCCACAGAGTTTTTGTTCAACCAGTCACTACTTTTAGCGATCTATGAAGTGGCGGCCACAGTGTTGGTGACTGCTGCCCTCATCGGTCTGAATCAAGTGCACGCCGAAGTTCGGCCATTGGCTTCGTTGAAGATAGCCAGCACCCTGATCGCCCAGGCGCTGCCGCTAACGGTGGTGTTGTTCTTGTTTTTTCCGCGGATTGCACCGCTTTGGTCGATGCCGTTGCCGAACAGTGCAAAAACGGGGATTAGTGATCGGATGAAGCCCGGCGATGTGGCAACACTGACGCGCTCAGATGAACTGGCCTTTCGCGCGGTATTCGAGGACGATTTGCCGCGGTTTGCGGATCTGTACTGGCGCGGGCTCGTCTATACCGACTTTACAGAAGGCACCTGGTCGGTTCCGGTGAGAGACCACCGGCGCAGGGTGCAGGCCAGGCGCACGGCCCAGGCAGATGCCAAACTACGTGCTATACGCGCTGAAGCCGTCGTCGCTAAAGCACCTGAGCTGTCCTACCTCGTCTTCCTTGAGCCCACCGCCAGCGATTGGTTGTTCGCGCTGGATGTGGCGGTGCCTCGACAGAGCAACATTCGCCCAACCCAGCGCTACACGCTGGAGGCGCGCAATCCGGTGATGTCGGTGTTTCGCTATCGCGTGGATTCCTATCCTGATGCCGAGATGGACGTGGCTGAAGTCGGCGCTGCAGTGCAAGCGGCGGCGCTAACGTTGCCAGCGGCCAGCGACGAGAGCCCGCGGATTCGGCAATGGGCAGAGCAACGCTATAAAGCAGTCAACAAAGATCCGCTGCGATTCATCGACGCCATACAGAGCTTTATTCGCCAGCAACCGTTCCACTACACCCTGAATCCGCCGCAGTTGTCCGATCGCCACAGCGTTGATGAGTTTTGGTTTGAAACGCGACGCGGATTCTGCACCCATTACGCTGGCGCAACGGTGTTTGCTTTGCGGGCTGTGAACATTCCTGCGCGCATGGTGGGTGGCTACCAGGGTGGCACAGTAAATCCCATCACTAACCACGTAGAGGTGCGTCAGTACGATGCTCACGCCTGGGTGGAAGCCTGGGTTGAGGGTCAAGGTTGGGTGCGAGTAGATCCTACCGCCGCGGTGGCCCCGCAACGTATCGAACAGGGCCTCAGCGCCGCGCTGTCTCTAGAAGATCGGGGGGCGTTGTCGCTGTTCGCCTCAGCCCGATTAGGACAAGGAGGTCTGTTGGCGTCTGCTTTAGAGTGGATGGACTCGCTGGAACATCGCTGGAACCTGTGGGTCGTCGGATACGATGAAGGTCAGCAGCGAGGCATCTTGCAGCAGTTGCTGGGAGATCTGTCGCCAACCAAGATCGGTCTGGCCATGTTGGCCGGAGGGACCTTGAGCCTGGGCTTGGTATCCGCGTTGTTGTTTTGGCGTCAGCGGCCTAGACATCGTCATCCACTGCTGCGAGCCTTCTCGCGGCTGTGCGATGCGGGTGCTGCAGCCGGTATCGCTCGCACGCCCAACGAGTCACCGGCCGCCTACGTGCCCCGGCTCGCCCACAGTCTAGGATTGGAAGCAGAATCTTTATCACCACTCGTCGCCTCGCTAACCGACAGGTTGTACAATCCCAACAGCGGGTATGGCGGACGCAGCGACAGCCAGTTGGTCCGGCAACTACGCCGCCTGCGATTGCGCATCGCCTTCTCGGCGCGCAAAGTGCCGCAACCCAGCTAAGCCGTCGGCCCCACGCTATCCGGTCGGCGACCGAATCACATGGATGATTAGCTATGACGCGCCTGAAGCGCCGCACGCCCTGCATTGGCATTTGTTCGACGACCTACGGTGACCTAGTTTGCCGAGGCTGTAAGCGCTTCGCTCATGAAATCTTTGACTGGAATCGTTATAGCGACGCTCAGCAAGAGGATGTGATCTCGCGCCTACGTGATTTGAAAGCATCGGTTGTGGCAGGTTTCGTGGAGATTGTTGATCGTGATGCCTGCGTCGCAGCGCTCGCCGAGCAATGGCAATCTGGCGATGAATTGTTGTTGGCGGTTTATGATTATTTAGTACAAGCGCGCAGTGCCCAAAGTGCGCGGCCAAGCCTGAACGCGGCTGTACGCTTGGCAGTGGGAATCGAGTCTGTGGCGGCCTTGCGCCGGGCCGTCGACGAGGAGTTTTTGGCACGTTCAAAAGCCGTCTATGAGCGTAACTTCAAAGTGTTGGTTGATTAGCTGCCGATGAATCTAGCGGAAGCTCTAGGCGAAATTGATGAGCTGTTGTTGTGCCCAACCCCCGAGTGCTGGTTGCGGCAGGCACCCGAGCACTTGTCCGAGTTGCTGATTGATCATGCCAACTGTGAAAAAAAAGCGGCAAGCACTGCTTTGAGCCTAACCTACCGCCATGGGTTGTCGGAGTCTGCGTTGCTGGCGCTATCAAAGCTTGCGCGAGAGGAGTTGCGCCACTTCGAGCAAGTGTTGGAATTGCTGCCCCAGGTTGGTGTGCGCTATGGGCCGTTATCTCCGGCACCTTATGCTGCGCAGCTGCGCAAATTGGTCTCTGAACGTGAGCCCTCGAGGATAGTCGACACGCTGCTGGTCAGCGGCATTGTTGAGGCTCGGTCCTGTGAGCGCTTCAACAAGCTCGCGCCGACGTTGTCTGAGCCGTTGAAGGCGTTTTATGAGCGCTTGCTGCTTTCTGAAGCCAGGCATTATCGGATTTATCTGGAGCAGGCCGAAGTTCAGGCGCAGCGCTCTGGGTTGGACTCACAATATTGCAGGCAGCGCTTGCAAGACATGCTAACTCACGAAGCGCAGTTGATTGCCGCGCCAGCCCAGGAGTTCAGATTTCACAGTGGCGCTTTGGCGTAGTTGCTTAGAGCGGTAGCGTTTAAGCAAGTGGCAGGCAACGCAGGGTCACGCCTGCAGAGAGCTGTGGCTGGGATTGCGCGCGGTAACCCACGCCTGCACCAATCTCGGCAACCCAGGCCGTATGGGCCCAATCACCCAGAACTAGGCGCTCGAAACCGTCCAGCTGATGGCGCCCAGGTCGGTGCGTGTGGCCGTGGACCAGCAGTCCTCGACTCTCCTGCGCCATCTCAGTGGCCACGACCTTGGCGTTGACATCCATAATGTTCGCAGCCTTGTTGGCACTGGCTTCCTGGCTCTGCTGCCGTAACCCGGCAGCCAGCTGGCGACGTTCAGGTAACGATTGCTGGAGCACAGACTCTTGCCACTGCTTGGAGCGCAAAAGCGCACGCATTTGCTGGTATTCCGTGTCGTCCGTGCAATAGCGGTCTCCGTGAGACAGAAGAATCTGTTCACCCAGAGGGTAGGGGTCTGGCAACAGTACGGCGCCGGTTTCCATAGCGAAGCGCTCACCGAACAAAAAGTCCCGGTTGCCGTGCATGAGCCCCACGAACGACCGTGTACTGGTCGAGGTAATTAGGGACCGAAAAGCACAGGCCAGTGGCCCGTCGTCATCATCGCCGACCCAGACTTCACACAGATCGCCAAGCAAGAAAACGTTGTGGCCAGCATTGGCTGCTGCGGCGAGTTGGTTGGACAGTGTTCTGAAGGCGGGTTCATCTGCTGACTCGAGGTGTAGGTCTGACAGACACACCGAGGCCTTGTTCGGATCTGGGCTACGGGCCAGGTCAGGGGTTGGCATTCACTGCCACTTCTAAGGTGTTCTGTAGCATGGCCACCCGGGTCATCGGACCTACGCCGCCCGGCACAGGGGTGATCCAAGAGGCGCGCTCCTTGGCAGGGGTGAACTCCACGTCGCCATGGAGTTTGCCGTCAGCGCCGCGGGTAATGCCGACATCCACCACTATGGCGCCAGGCTTGATCCAATCTCCGCGGACAATATCGGGCTTGCCCACAGCGCTGACCACCAGGTCTGCCTGCTCGACATGGCTACGCACATCTTTGGAGAATTTATGCGCTGTAGTCACGGTGCAGCCGGCCAGCAGCAGTTCCAATCCCATGGGTCGACCGACATGGTTAGAAGCACCGATGATGGTGGCGTCTAACCCGCGAATGGGAATGCCGGTGTCGGCCAACAGCGTCATCACCCCCTTGCTCGTACACGGCCGTAGGGCTGGGGCACGTACTGCCAGGCGGCCGAGGTTATAAGGGTGAAAGCCGTCAACGTCTTTGGCCGGATCGATCAGCTCGACGATTTTCTGGGCATCCAGGTGCTCAGGGAGCGGCAATTGCACCAGAATGCCGTCGATATCGTCGCGCTCATTGAGCTGCAGTATGGTGCTGTCGAGTTGTTGCTGATCAATGTCGGCAGGCATCTGCAGCAGCACTGATTGAAAACCCACTTGTTCGCAATCTTTGCGCTTGTGTCGCACGTAGACTTCCGAAGCCGGATCGTTGCCCACCAGCACTACCGCCAAGCCCGGGGCCCGCTGGCCAGCAGCAGCACGGGCGGTGACCGTATCGGCGATTGCTTGACGCTCTCGCGCTGCGACGCGGTTGCCATTGAGTATTTGTGCGGTCATTGACGCGATCGGTGGTTGCCCTAGGTTGCGCGCAGTTTACCCGCGCCGAAGCGGTTGTCACTGATTGTCGGCGGCTCTAGCCGCAGCTGCGCTTACCACCGCTGGTTTGACCGCCCCTGCGGCCGCCAGTATGATCGCGCCGTTTTATCTGTCGGGGTATAGCGCAGTCTGGTAGCGCGCCTGCTTTGGGAGCAGGATGTCGGGAGTTCGAATCTCTCTACCCCGACCACTATTTTGCCCTCGGTCTACGTTGTTGCAGTAGAGTAGGCCGGGACCGGTTGGATCAGGCGCCCGTAGCTCAACCGGATAGAGCATCGGCCTTCTAAGCCGAGGGTTGAAGGTTCGAGTCCTTCCGGGCGTACCAAGTCACAATGGTGGGCGTAGCTCAGTTGGTAGAGCTCCGGGTTGTGATCCCGGCGGTCGTGGGTTCAAGCCCCATCGTCCACCCCAATTCATCGGTGCATCGGCGAAGGCGACGGGTAGTCGCTTGCCGCTGCGACCTTGGTTTTGTGTTCACAGGTTGGATTCGATTCTCGCGCTATGAAAATTTCTATTGAAACCACGGGCAATCTGGAACGCAGGCTGACCATCGTGGTGCCCTCCGAGCAGTTTGAAAGTGACATTACTCAACGCCTGCAGAGCGCTGGGCAGCAGGTGCGATTGCCTGGATTCAGGCCTGGGAAGGTGCCGCTAAAGGAGATCCGTCGCCGCTATGGACCCGCGGTGCGCAGTGAGGTCGCCGGCGAAACCATGCAGCGCACCTTTGTTGAGGCGGTGCAGCAGGAAGAGCTCTCGCCTGCGGGCAATCCAAGTCTGGAGGTCGTGAAGATGGATCCCGGCATCGACTTCGAGTTCACGGCCACCTTCGAAGTGTTTCCTCCCGTACCGTTGGGGGATCTGGCAAGCATCCAGGTACAGCGACCCGAAGCCGAGATCACCGATGCAGACATGGAAGCAATGGTTGAGCGGCTGCGCGAGAAACGCAAAACTTTTACCACGGTAGAGCGCGCTGCTGCTGTCGATGATCAGGTCACGGTGGATTTCAACGGCAGCAAAGATGGCGAGCCGTTTGATGGCGGCAGTGGCGAAGACGTTAGCTTTGTGCTCGGCGCTGGGCAAATGATCGAAGACTTCGATAGCGCTGTCACCGGTGCCGGCGTGGGTGACGAGGTGAAATTTGATGCGACGTTTCCGCAGGACTATCAAGCCGAACACCTTGCCGGAGAAACGGTACAGTTCAGTGTCGCGGTGAAGAAAGTCGAGGAGGCAAGCCTGCCAGACCTCGACGATGAGTTTTTCCGAAACTTCGATGTCGAGACGGGTGAGCGCGCTGACTTCGAAAAAGAAGTTCGGCAAAACATGCAGCGCGAGTTGGACAACGCAGTTTCAACCCAGGTCAAACAGCAGGTCATGGATCAGTTGGACAAACTGCACGAGTTGCAGCTGCCGGCGGCATTGGTGAGCGGCGAAATAGAGCAGCTTAAACAGCAAATGATGCAGCAGTTTCAAATGCCCCCGGGGGCGTCTGCGCCGGATCTCGACTTACCCGATGAGCTATTCACTGAGCAGGCCGAACGTCGAGTAAAGCTGGGCCTGCTGATGAACGAGATAGTCCAGGTTCAAAGCATCGAAGCCGACGCCGATCGAGTGCGCGCTCGAGTTGAAGAAATGGCTGCGACCTATGCGGACTCGGCTCAGGTTGTGAATTATTACTACAGCAACCCCGAGCAACTCAGTCGCATCGAAATGGCTGTGGTAGAAGATCAGGTAGTGGATTGGTTGCTCGAAAACGGGCAGGTGGAAGCGGTCAGCGCAAGCTACCAGGATGTGCTCGAAAGCAAGGCAGTTGCCCAGGCCGAGAGCGATGCCGAGGACGATGCAGATAGCGTCGAAGAGGAATCCGAGCAAGCGTGAGGGTCACTCAGCGCGATCATTAGCCCGGGTTCCAGCGCACGTTTTTACTGTCCGGATTCGGCGACTTGACCCCCAAGGGGCCAGAATCAGATAAACTGAACTGGTTAATGCACAGTTAGAGGCAGGATTTTAATGAGTAGCCCATCGACGGGATATCCTTACGACCCATCTGACCCTAGAGGCGGACCAAGCATCGGTCATGCCCAGCAAACAACGAGCCAGCCGCTAACCACAGATCTCGGCATGGTTCCCATGGTGGTGGAGCAGTCCGCCCGGGGTGAGCGCGCATTCGATATTTACTCACGCCTGCTGAAAGACCGGATTGTCTTTATGGTCGGCCCGGTAGAAGACCAGGTGGCCAATCTGGTGGTGGCGCAGTTGCTGTACCTCGAGTCGGAGAATCCCGATAAAGACATCAATCTTTACATAAATTCCCCTGGCGGCTCGGTGACGGCGGGTATGGCCATTTACGACACGATGCAATTCATCCGCCCGGACGTCAGCACGATGTGCATCGGGCAGGCTGCCAGCATGGGCGCGTTTCTACTTGCCGCCGGTGCTAACGGCAAGCGCTATGCCTTGCCGAACTCGCGCATGATGATCCACCAGCCCGCCATGGGTGGTGCCCGTGGCAGCGCTGCGGATCTGGAGATTCAGGCCAAAGAAATCTTGATGATGCGCGAACGTTTGAACAGTTTGCTCGCTGACCATACTGGCCAATCTGTGGAGCGCATCGCACAGGACTCGGATCGGGATTACTGGATGAGCGCGCAGGAAGCGTTAGACTACGGCATGGTAGATGTGGTGCAGACCCCTCGTAAGCCGGTGGCTAAGGTTTCTGCTGCAAGCTGATCACAAAGGCAGCTTATACACACAGTAGGTTCCCGGCGCGTTCCGGGGTAAGCTAAGGGCTTAACGATTAGTCCTGAGCCAGCGTTTTAGAGGGTTGAATGTCGGACGACAGCAAGCAAGGTGACGACTCGGGCAAGCTGCTCTATTGCTCATTCTGCGGCAAGAGCCAACACGAAGTTCGCAAGTTGATTGCGGGTCCCTCCGTGTTCATCTGCGATGAATGCGTCGAGTTGTGCAATGACATCATTCGCGAAGAAGTCACTGACAACGCAAAGACCAGCGAGAAAGACCGACTGCCGGTGCCGCAAGAGATCAACGGCATTCTAGATCAATACGTGATCGGTCAAGAACATGCGAAGAAAGTTCTTTCGGTCGCGGTCTACAACCACTACAAGCGTTTGAACTACGCCGGAAAGAAAGACGAAGTCGAGCTGTCCAAGTCCAATATTCTATTGATTGGACCTACTGGCAGCGGTAAGACGCTACTCGCCGAAACCCTGGCAAGACTGTTGGATGTGCCTTTTACCATTGCCGATGCGACGACGTTGACAGAAGCAGGCTATGTGGGCGAGGACGTCGAGAACATCATCCAAAAGCTGTTGCAGAAGTGTGAGTACGACGTTGAGCGTGCCCAGGTGGGTATCGTTTATATCGATGAGATCGACAAGATTTCGCGTAAGTCCGACAACCCCTCCATCACTCGGGACGTTAGTGGTGAAGGGGTGCAACAGGCCCTGCTAAAACTCATCGAAGGCACTGTGGCATCTGTACCGCCCCAAGGTGGCCGCAAGCATCCGCAGCAAGAGTTTCTGCAAGTCGATACCAGCAGCATTCTGTTTATCTGTGGTGGTGCGTTCGCTGGTCTCGACAAAGTCATTCAGGAGCGCTCAGACAAGTCTGGCATCGGCTTTGGTGCACAGGTGAAGGGCGAAGAAGATCGCATGACCATCGGCGAGACCCTGCGACAGGTTGAGCCGGAAGATTTGATCAAATATGGCCTGATTCCAGAATTCGTCGGCCGTCTGCCGGTGGTCGCAACCCTGGAAGAACTGGATACCGATGCATTAATCCAGATTCTCACGGAACCCAAGAATAGCCTCACCAAGCAGTACACCAAATTGTTTGATATGGAAGGTGTAGAAGTCGATTTCCGCGAGGATGCTTTGCGCGCGGTGGCGCAAAAGGCGATGGAGCGCAAAACCGGTGCGCGCGGCTTACGTTCCATTCTCGAAGCAGTGCTGCTGGAAACCATGTACGAATTGCCTTCCACAGACTCCGTAAGCAAGGTCGTCATCGATGAGAGCGTGATCAAGGGCGAGTCCGAGCCGATGTTGATCTACGAAAACGTCGAGAAAAAGGCGAATCCCCAGGAGTAGGCACTGGCCCCGCTGGCATCAGTGCGAAGCGGCAATTCTCGCATCCACTCTCCCCGCAGCGTGCGCTACTGTTCGTCCGTGCGCTCACTAAGAGGTACTCGTGTCTGATTTGAAAGCGCCTGGCAAAAAGCAGCCCGGACAAAAAGCGTTGAGCGCAATGCCCACATTGCCGCTGCGCGACATGGTGATCTATCCCCACGGCGTACACCCCTTGTTCGTTGGCACCCAACGCTCGATTGCGGCGCTGGAAGCGGCGATGGCCGCCGATAAGCAGGTATTGCTGCTCGCTAAGCGAGATGCGGCGGTAGATGAGCCGAACGCCGAAGATTTGTTTTCGTTCGGCACCGTGGCCACCATCCTGCAGTTGTTGAAGCTGCCCGATGACACAGTAAAAGTACTCGTGGAAGGCGGTCAGCGCGCGCAAGTGCGCGGGCTCGACTTTGGCGGCGACTATATCGAAGCCGATGTCACGATGCTGCCGGAACCTGAACTCGCGAGCACCGAGGTCGAAGCCAGCGTACAAGCATTGCTGAGTCAGTTTGAGCGGTATGTGGAGAGTTCCAAGAAAGTGCCGGCAGAGGTGCTGTCATCGCTGTCTAGCATTGATGATCCTGCAAGGCTGGCAGACACGATCGCCGCCCAGATGACCCTGAAGATTGAAGACAAGCAGGCCATTCTAGAAGCGGTCGATCTGCAACCGAGAATGAGCGCGGTGCTTGATTTAATCGATGCGCATCTAGAAGTCATGCAGATGGAGCGCCGCATTCGCGGGCGGGTCAAAAAGCAGATGGAGCGCAGCCAGCGGGAGTACTACCTCAACGAGCAGATGAAGGCGATTCAGTCGGAATTGGGCGATATGGAAGATGCGCCCAATGAGATGGAAGAGCTTGCCGCGAAAATCGAAAACAGCGGCATGCCAAAAGATGCTCGGGAGAAAGCCCAAGCCGAGCTGAGCAAGCTGAAAATGATGTCGCCTATGTCCGCTGAAGCCACGGTGGTCCGTAGCTACTTGGATTGGATCGTAGGTGTTCCCTGGAGCAAGAAGAGCCGAGTGCGCCGAGACCTCGCTGAAGCACAGCGCATTCTCGACGAAGATCACTATGGCCTAGAAGAAGTGAAGCAGCGCATCATCGAGTATCTGGCTGTGCAGGCGCGGGTTAAGAAAGTGCGCGGCAGCGTTTTGTGCTTGGTGGGTCCACCTGGCGTGGGTAAAACCTCGCTTGGCGAGAGCATTGCTCGGGCAACCAATCGAAAGTTCATTCGCATGGCGTTGGGCGGTGTTCGCGATGAGGCTGAAATACGCGGTCACCGGCGTACCTACATCGGCTCTATGCCCGGGAAAATCGTGCAGAAGCTGTCGAAGAGTGGCGTGAAAAACCCGCTGTTTCTGTTGGACGAAATTGACAAGATGGGAATGGACTTTCGTGGAGATCCCGCGAGTGCACTGTTGGAAGTGCTTGATCCGGAGCAGAACAGCACATTCAACGACCACTATCTCGAAGTCGATTTTGATCTGTCTGATGTGTTCTTTATCTGTACCAGCAATTCCATGAATATTCCCGCTCCGTTGTTGGATCGGATGGAAGTGATCCGACTGCCTGGCTATACCGAAGACGAAAAACAAAACATTGCACGACGCTATCTCGTTCCGAAGCAGAGAAGCGTGGCTGGGCTAAAAGACACGGAGTTTGATATTAGCGACGATGCGCTGCTGCACATCGTGCGCTATTACACCAAGGAAGCGGGCGTCCGTGGGTTGGAGCGCGAGATAGCCAAGCTCGCGCGCAAGCTGGTAACGGAAGCAGAGCTGGGTGGCTCGGCGAAGAAAACCAAGGGCTCAGGCAAGCGCAAAGCGGTTGTCATCGATGTCGATTTGGTCGAGCAGCACCTAGGCGTGCGCAAGTTTAGCTATGGATTAGCCGAAGAACAGAACCAGGTCGGTATCGTGACCGGGTTGGCGTGGACCCAAGTTGGTGGCGAGCTGCTAAACATTGAGGCGGTGGCGGTGCCTGGCAAAGGGCGGCAAACCAAGACCGGTTCTTTGGGCGACGTCATGCAGGAGTCTATTCAAGCGGCGCTGACGTTTGTGCGCAGCCGTGCCCAGAGCCTTGGCATCGAAGCGGAGTTTCACGAAAAATACGACCTACACGTGCATGTGCCTGAAGGCGCAACGCCCAAGGATGGCCCCAGCGCCGGCATTGGCATGTGCACCGCCCTGGTGTCCGTATTGACAGGAATCGCGGTCCGCGCAGACGTCGCGATGACCGGCGAACTGACCCTCAGGGGCCAGGTTCTGCCCATAGGCGGGCTGAAGGAAAAGCTTTTGGCAGCCAGCCGCGGAGGCATTAAGCAGGTGATCATTCCTGCTGAAAACGAACGGGATCTCAAAGAGATACCAGACAACATTAAGGACAGCCTGATCATCACCCCTGTCAAGTGGATGGACCAAGCGCTGGAAGTCGCACTGGTGTCCATGCCCCAACCAGGGCTTGAGGACGATGCCGCCGTGCCGACGCCGAAGGACAGCCGCAACGACGACTCAGATTCAGCAGGTGAGCGTCCGGTTAGTGCTCACTAACGCCGATCCCGGCGTCGTTTCTAACTTGCAGGCCTAATCCACGGTTGGTATAAGACGCCCCAGACGCTGCCAGCGCACCGGTCGGTGCGTGCGGGAACAGCGCCTCTCACTCGAAACCTGAGGATTTTCTTTTGAACAAAACCGAATTGGTCGATCACATTGCGGAGGAGGCAGACATCTCCAAAGCAGCCGCAACACGTGCACTGGATGCAGCGCTGGAAGCCATCACCAAATCACTACAAGACGCCGACCCAGTAGCCCTGGTTGGCTTTGGCACCTTCCAGGTGCGCGAGCGGGCCGCCCGCACCGGACGTAACCCCCAAACCGGTGAGGCGATCCAAATCAAGGCTGCTAAAGTACCGGCGTTCAAGCCAGGCAAGGCATTGAAAGACGCGCTTAATTCTTAAGCAACCGCTGATGGCGCTAAGGTCATGCACCCGGCGCTAAACACATCGCCCGGCCATCGTGTGCCGGGCGCTGTCCCAGAGATCAACAGGCTTGGTCTCGCCCGTTCCCCGGAGAGATATTCGACATGATGCTGCAGAAGATGCGGGAGCAGACCCAGGGTCTTGGCTTCAAGATCGTCGTTGGCTTATTGGTATTTGTGCTGGCTGTGTTCGGCTTCGGTGGCTTTAACCTATTTGCTGGGGGCGATCCCCAGGTGGCATCGGTGAATGGCAGCGACATAACTCAAGCGCAGCTCATGAACGAAGCCCAACGCGAACAACAACGATTGGCGGCCCGCTTTGGTCCAGACTTTGATCCGAGCCTAATTGACCCGGCGACGCTGCAGGCCCAGGTGCTCAATCGTCTCATCAGCCAAGAACTGCTCAGCCAGAAAGCCGAAGCGTTGGGCTTAGGCGCGGCAAGAGGTTTGGTGGATCAGAGCATCATCGATAATCCCAACTTTCAGCTCGACGGTCAGTTCCACGAAGAGACCTATCGGCGCACGGTGCGATTGCTGGGTTTCTCACCACAGGGTTTCGTTGAAGAAACTCGGCGCGCATTAAAGCTCGAGCAGCTAAGCACCTCAGTGACCAATAGCGCTTTGCTGCCAGAATGGGAGCTGCGTTCGGCAGCGGTTTTCCTGGGTCAAAAACGCGACCTGGCTTACCTTGCATTTGAGCCGGAAGCCTTTGCGCAAACGGTGACTGTGTCTGAGGCGGACGTGGAACGTCACTACGAAGAGCATCAGTCGCAGTACATGACCCAAGAGTCAGTGAACGCAGAATACGTGAGCCTGTCCTGGCGGGACCTGGCGAATGATCCGAGCATCGTAGTCGAGGAAGAGGCGGTGGTGGCGGTGTATGAAGCCGACCAGGCTGCCGCCGCAGATAATCAAGAGCAACGCGACAGTTCTCACATTTTGTTGCGCATCACCGACGAGCGTGATGAACAAGCCACCCGTGAAGCCTTGCAGGGGATTGCAGCCGAAGTAGCTGCCGGTGGGGATTTTAATGCCATCGCCCAAGAGCGTTCTGAAGACCCAGGCTCGAAGCTCCAAGGAGGCTCGCTCGGGCCGATCGGCAAAGGCGTGTTTGATCCAGCATTCGAGGCGGCGCTTTGGGCGTTGGAAGCGCCGGGTGAGCTATCAGAGCCTGTAAAGAGCGCCTTTGGGTATCACTTGATTCGTCTTGACGAGATCAAGGTTGAGCCGGTAGCAACCCTTGATCAGCGCCGCTCAGAAATAGAAGAGCAACTGCGCGAAGAACAGGCGCGAGCACTGTTTGATGCTCGCTTCCGCGAACTCGACAATCTGGCGTTCGAGAATCCGGATTCACTGGCGCCGGTAGCTGAGGCCCTGGGGCTGACGCTGCAAAGCACCGAGGGCGTGACCGAGCTTACCGGCGCAGATATTTTTGCCGAGGTCGATGTGCGAACCGCGCTGTTTAGCGCTGAAGTGCTCGACGCCGGCGCGAATAGCGCAGCGCTGCAGTTGGAGGACGATCGGGCGGTGGTAATTCGCGCCCAAGAACGGTTTGATCCGGAACAGCGGCCGTTGGCCGATGTTGCTGAAGAGATCCAAAGCACCCTGACCCAAGAGAGAGCCCAGAGCGCGTTGACGAGCGCCTTCAACGAGGCACTCGAGGCGGTCCGCGCAGGGACCGCCGTGGGTTCCGTTGCTGCTCAGCACTCGTTGCAGTGGCAGCGTTTTGCCGCAGTAACCCAGTCTGGCTCTGAAGGGGTGCCGCCCCCGGTTAGAAGCGCGGCCTTCGAACTGCCGGCTCCTGCGGTCGGTGAGAAGTCAGTGGGTCAGGCTGACCTGCCTGGTGGTGGCTTCGGTGTTGTGACGGTTACCCGGGTTGTCCCGGGCGATTGGACCTCGATGAGCGAAGCCGAACGCGATGGCTTGGAACGCTATATGGCAGATCGCACCTCTCGCTTGGATTTTGTGTCGATGTATTTGTCTCTAGAAGAAGAGGCAAAAATCGTCCGTCCGGAAGGAGTGTAGGCAGCTAAGAGCCGACAGCGGCGGTGGCCTTTGGCTTGGCAACGTTTACATGCAGCGTAAGGCGTTGCCCCGGCTTCAGATAAGCGCCACGATCGATGCTGTTCCAGCGAACGATGTCGGCAGTGCGAACGTTGAAACGGCTAGCGATGAGCGAAAGCGAGTCACCGCGACGCACTTTGTAACGCACTCTGCGCACTACCCGTCGATCGGTTGCGCCCACATGGATTTGTTGCCCTACCCGTAGTGGTCGCTTTGGGTTGAGCTCGTTCCAGCGTACAAGGTCTTTGATGCGAACGTCGTGGGCCTGGGCAATGGACCAGAGGCTGTCACCCTGACCAACGGTAACGGTTTTACCGCCGTGCAGCTTCGCCACGGGGTAATCGCTTAGGGCAGTGCTTGATTTCGGGATGTATAAGGCGCGGCCCACGCGAATTTGATCGCTCTGTAGGCGGTTGGCTTTGCGTATGGCGCTTACCTGAGTGCCGTGTCGATGAGCTAATCCGCTGAGCGTGTCACCACTAGCCACCGTTACCCGCTGCCAGCCCATTCGCTGGGCTTCGGGGATCGCTGCTAGTTGTTCAGAAGCCGCTGTTGCGTTGATATTCGTCGGTACGATTACCCGGTGAGGGCCGGTTACCGGAGTAGCCCACTGGTTGAACGCTGGATTCCATCGATACAGATCATTGATCGGCAGATCTAGGGTTTTGGCGACCTTCATCAGATCATACTGAGCCGCTAGGGTCACGACCTTGAATCCCGGTTTGTTGGTGATCATGGGCAGTTTAATGCCGTAGCGCTCAGGATCCTTAATCACTGCAGCGTAAGCCAGAACTCGTGGAACATAAGCTCGGGTCTCCCGCGGCAATCCCAAGCGCCAAAATGTACTGTCATCAGCCGTTGCCGACGGGCTGCTGTGCGCAGCACTTCGATAGCGGCGCAGCGCGCGACGAATCGTCCCTTCACCGGCGTTGTAGCCGGCCATGACGAGCAACCAGTCATCAAAACTTTGGTGTAAGAAGCTGAGATAGGAAATTGCTGCGTCGGTTGCCGCAATGACATCTCGCCGGCCGTCATACCACCAGTCTCGTTGCAAGCCGAAGCGCTGGGCGGTGACGTCGATGAACTGCCACAAACCAGCAGCGCCACCTGGAGAGTATGCATAGGGGTCTAGTGCGCTCTCTATCACCGGCATCAATGCCAGCTCACCGGGGATGCCGTACTCGCGTAGTTCTTCCGCGATGTAGGGCATGTATTTGGCAAACGCGGTAGCGCGTTGTTGGAAGTACAACGGGTGCCGCTGTAACCACTTAATCTCTTGCTTCACTGCTTTGTGATGGGTCAGATCGTCTAGAGCGAAATTATCGCTCATTGCTTGCCAGATGGTTTCTGGCGCTACTTCGCGTAGAGCGATTGACGGTGCTATGTGTGGTGCTGGTCGTAATTGTGCAGTGCCATGCTGGCTCCTGCTCAAGGCAGCCTCGGGGGGTAGAGGTTCTGCCTCCTTAAGTGTCCGCGGCGGTTGTTGGCAGGCGTTTAGCAGCAGACATAGACCGACGATAAAAGTAGATGCGAGTGGCCCTTGCAGCGTTCTGTGACGACGCTCACAATCTATGTCGGGTTTTGATCTGGGCTGAATATGTTCAAGCCGAAAAACGCGGGATCCAGCGATCCCGATCGCAGTCCTGGCGATGTTGACTCCCTGTCGGAGTCCTTGCACACAGAGCTTCCGCCAGTGTGCGCCCGTACGAATCGTGCGGCCCATTGGTTGACGTCCTGGTGGCACAGCCCTGCAGGGGTACGGCTTTTTGCCGAGCAAGCACCAATCATTGCAGCTGAAGTTCGCCGTTTTCACGGCGACCGTTTGTTATGGCTAGGCTGCCACAACCCCTCCTCGGAATTTGTGCGGCGGTGCATGGTTCGTCATCGTTTTTATGCCGCCATTCCGGGTACGTGTCCCAGCGCGGATATAGCCAGTTTTCACTGCGATCCACAAGACTTGCCCGTCGCCAAGGGATCGGTTAATGCGGTAATGCTGCATCACGTTTTAGAATGCGTAAGTGATCCGCGAGGACTAATACGAGAAATTGCGAGAATTACCGAGCCGGGTGCAAGGCTGGTTATTTGCGGTTTCAACCCGCTGAGTCATTGGGGTGCGCGGTCGTTGTTACTGCGGGTCAAAGGAGCGGTGGGCGGCGATGCGGTGCCTTTGCGCATGCTTAGCAAAAGCAGGCTGCTTGATTGGCTTGCATTGTTGGGCTTCGAACTGTCAGAAGAGGTGCGATACATCAGCTATCCGCTGCCAAGCGGTGATCGGTGGCAGCCGTACCGCCGCTGGATGGCGCAGCAGCGTTTACCAGTTGGCGCCAGCTACGTCATCTGCGCCACGAAGCAAAGTGGTGCCCATCTGCTGCGGCCCAACTTAGCCCTCAGCACAGAGCGCCAGCTAGCGCCTGTGGCGTATCCGAAACTCGCAGCCTGGGGGCGTGTTGAGCAAGACAGTTGAAGTATTCACCGACGGTGCCTGTCGC
>JBPCXR010000094.1:0-18383 GCA_051027215.1 Pseudomonadales bacterium
GTATCGGAAAGTTCTACAGCGATCGTGAGGGCGTTGCTGAAAATTTCGACGATCCCCGTCAAACAATAGTTGGCGCCCAGGGTTTCGCGTATCACATCGAGATTCGGGTCTTGATCGCGAAATCGGAAACTCGATCCACGAGCAATCACCTGAATCCAGCGCAGCCGTGATAGTGAGGAGATCAGCTCTGCGGGAATGGCATCGGCGATCGCACTGAGCTCTCCCGCATACCCAACGAGGGAAAACGGCAAGATCGCCAGCGAAGGCCTGGGCTGCACGGCTTCGGGTGAGTGGGGCAATTCGCTTGGCACAAGCGGGTTCGGCTCCGCACCAACCAGGCGTACGACCGCAGCAAAACGATACCCACGGCCACGGACCGTGCGTATGAAGCGTTGGGTAGAGCCGTCGTCACCGAGGACTTTTCGGGTCGATTTGATCACCGTCGAAATCGCCGTATCCGACACGATGCGGCCATCCCATACCTTTTCTAGCACCTCGTCCTTGCTAACCAGCCGATCGTGGTTCTCGATCAGCAAGCACAACAGCGCAAACGCCCTCGGCTCCAAGGACAGCTCAGCGTCATTTCGCCGTAGCTCACCTCGTTGTAGATCCAATCTAAACTGGTCAAAGGCGTAGATCACTATCGGACTCTCTGGATTCCCCTACGAAAATACCACGGAATCCCCAGGTAACCCCCAAGCTTCGCGCCTGAGCCCACCCTATGCTGGATTCACAGTTCAGCGGTATCGAACTCAACCAGCAAAGACAAGGAGCACTCATGCCAGTCGTAGATATTCAACTAATCGAAGGCGTTTTTTCCACACAGCAGAAGAGAGAGATGATCGAGCAGGTCACCGAGACCCTTGTAGACATCGAAGGCGAGGCGATGCGCGGCGTCACCTTCGTTCGGGTGCACGAGTATGCCCAGGGCGAGTGGGGTATCGGCGGGCGCCTGCTATCGGCGGGAGATGTCAAAGCCATGGCTGGCTGACGGGCCATCGGTGCTTGGCAGAGGGCGCGGCTGACAAGGTTCGCGCCCTCTCGGGGCCACCATTCCTTTGGGCGCGCTCCGGGTCGAATTTAGGCCAAGAGTGGGCCTACTTATGCTATCTGGGATAGCAGTTGATGGGATCGAATATCACCACAGATTTCATTAAGGCGTTTGCGCCAATCGTTGAGCTCCGGTGCGCTTTGGCGCCAAGCGAGAACTTCCCCAAGAACAGCAGGCGACGCATGCTCTAACCAGAGGTGTGCATAGTTCAACGCTGGCCAGGCAGCCTTAATCATGGCGAAGTCGCGAACGGAGGTTTCACTAAATACGGCGTATCTGACTTTGCCATTTCTCTCGTTGAAAACAGATCGTCCCTATGGGGAAAGTTTTCGTGCTGAGGTTCGCCGACGTACAAGTTCAATGTCATGCTTTCTACTCCGACGAATGGCTAGCTCGATAGATTGATCAAGCCCAACTGTTGATACAACGCAAAATGATCGCTCAGACCTCGTTGCTCAACGATCTTCCCATCCCGCACGCGACAGATCGTGACATCGTTGAATTCAACGGTTTTTCCTGTCGCCGCCAAGCCCGGCAACGGGCCATTGTGCGTGCCTCGGATGGTTAGACGCACGATGACAAGATCGTCAGCAACAATGAGTTCGTCAATCTGCTCCCGGTAATCAGGAAACGATGCTCGTATGCTTTTCGCCAGCGCCGTTACCCCTTGAACACCCTTCCCCCAATCGGTACGAGGATAACTCGCGTGAAAATCTTCTGAGTAAAACTCGGCAACCCGCGACATGTCGCCTTCGGTCCACACCACCCGGCAGGCATCTCGCACAACTTGTTCATTCGTCATTTGTGGATTTGCTCACTAGTCCAATTTACGCATGTTAAGTCGAGGGCTCCATTGGGCCTAGGGTCTCCTTGGGGTCCATAGCAGTCGTCCGCTAGCTCCGCCGATTGGCGGCGTTCGACCAGGAAGCCCTAGTTCCGCTATCATCACCGCACAATCAGTTGTACGTTTAAATTTCACTGCGTTTTGCAGTCAAGTTATCGTTAATCCTCGTTGAGTGAGCCTAATGGAAGCGGGTGTCAAAATCCTGAGGACAGCACAGATTTCGCTATTTCTAGCGGCCACCCTTGCTTGCAGCGGTTGTGGATTCTTCGCGGCGCGCAACCTTGCAGGAGAACAAGCCCCCGCCCCTGCCGACTTCAGTTTTGTCGGTGACAAGAGCCCTTGCTACTTAGAGACACGAGAAGGCGCCAAAGCTCTTCGGGTGAACTGCTTCCATATTGATGGCGTGCTACATATACACTCATCCCGGTGGGCGAAGCTCCCACGTTTGCGTGGCGAAAGCTGGACCGTCACAGTGCGTGACACACCAAACGTAAGAGTTGAGATCGCGAACAACATTTACTCTATGCGGGCGAGTCCGATACAGGATGAAAGCTATCGGAAGAAAATATTGTACGATCGCGGCTACTGGTACGCTTGGGATGCCATCACCATTTTCGAATTTGCTGCAAACGATCCCTGAAGCGCCTTGAAGGCGCCAATGCTGGTTAGCGAAACCAGATCAGCGCCCTTGCCACTGCGGCGCGCGCTTCTCTGCAAACGCCCGCGGCCCTTCTTGCGCATCGTCACTGCGGCGACGGCGCGTCTCCCACTCGTACTCCAGTGTCTGCGCCTCCGACAGCGGTACATCGAGCCCGCGCATCGCCGCTTCCTTGGTCGCACGCACCGCAAGCGGGGCACAGCGAACGATGTCCTGCACCCACTCAGCCACCGCCGCGTCCAGTTGAGCTGCAGGAACTACCTGGTTAACCAGGCCCAACTCATAAGCGCGCTGCGCACTCATGTGGCGACCGGTTAGCAGGTAACCCATGGCTTGTTTGAGTCCAATCTGGCGTGGCAAACGATGCACACCGACGCCACCAGCAATCAGACCTCGGCGCGGTTCGGGCAAACCAAGCTCTGCGTGATCTGCCGCGACAATGATGTCGCAGGCAAGTGCCAGCTCCAACCCACCACCCAGCGCGAACCCATTTACCCGGGCAATCACCGGCTTGGGAAAGTGCCAACGCAGGTTCAGCGGTGTGGTGGCCTCGGTTAGTTGCCGCCAGTGCGCTTGCTGATCGGGGCTGGCATCACGCTCTAACGCCCGATGTTTGAGATCGGCGCCGGCACAGAATGCCCGATCACCAGCGCCTGTCACCACCGCTAACCAAATGTCATCGTTCTGCGCCACTTCATCGAAATGGGTCGACAAAGCCCAACGCAACTCCGGGTTCAGCGCATTTAGCGCAGTGGGGCGATTCAGTGTTATGTAGGCGACATGATCCCGTACTTGAAACTGAGTGACTTCTGCCATTGCGCTCCTCTTTGCGTATCTGCTCGAGATGCGCAAACTATAACAAGTGCGATGGACATGAATCCGTTAGCGATCGGCGTCCAAGGGTCGTCGGCCTTCTATGTAGTCATCGATCAACTCGTGGTAGCGACGTATACGACTCTCCTGACCGGCAAGATAGGCGCCCTTGTACCCGCGCGAGCGAAATCCCGCCTGCTGCAGGGGGAATACTTCCAGATCCTGATCGATGGTGCGACCCATGCTCTTCTCACCGAACTCAAACACCTCATGTTCAACTTCGTAATCACGAGGCACGATGCCCACCGTCGTGCGGACCGGTGTCGTCTCTCCCTCCGGTTGACTGGCATACCACCAGTTATCGAACACGCATTGCTCAGGATCCGTCGGGTGCGGACGGGCACGTAAGAAATGAAAGCCGTCCGACCACAGCGACACAGCAAAGTTGGGAAACAACGTGTAGTGGAAGGCGTCCGTGAGCTGTTCGTCGCTCAGCTTAGTGTAATGGGTATACCCGCGCTGGGGTCCAAGTCGACGCTTGGCTTCCTGCAGTGCTGCACGGGTATCTTGGCCACGTCCAACGAAGTCAGCGGGGCTCAAATCCCATTCATGCATGATGGTATTAAGTGGCTCACCGATCGTGCCGTCTTCATTTAGCGATACGCCCGCATAGCCCCCAGCCATAATCATGCGATTGTGGCCTTCATCCGACAGATCGAAGCGCGTTCGCTTGTAGTCGGTGTCGACCCCAGAGTGCATACGTTTCCGCTCAGCAGGGGTACCCGTCGCCCGATGCACCGTGGGGACGTGGTAGGACTCATTGAAATTGTCGAGCACCACCTTCCAGTTCACGGGCGCTGTAGTCGTCAGGGCAACATAGCGCTTCCAGTTCTCTAACTCGTAGCGTTCCCAATCCTCCCAGATGGGACCAAGGTAGGACTTCAGGCTGCCACAGTTCGGATCCATGTTGATCCAAATGAAGCCGGCAAAGGTTTCGCAAGCCACGGGCTCCAGGTTCTGCTTGCCGCAAGGATTCCCTTCTGGAAAATCTTCTGCATCTTGGGCAAAGACCAGCTCGCCATCGGGCAAGAAGGCCCAGCTGTGATACTTGCAGACAAATCGCTTGGCGCTGCCTTGAGGTTCGCTGACCAGAAGATTGCCGCGATGTTGGCAGACGTTATAGAAAGCTTTGATCGACCCGTCAGCTTGCCGCACCATCAGAATCGACTCTGGCCCCACGTCCTCCCGTTGCCAGTCACCGGGATTGGGCATTTCGGCTTCCCGGCCCATGAGCAACCAGACCTTGGTCCACATGTGTTCCCATTCCTGGTCGAAAAACTCTCTGGAGGTGTAGCGATAGCCATCCATCCGATGGCCGCGCAGTTGGGGTGCGGGCCAGTCGGGCAAAGATGCCGCGGCTGTCGAAATACTGTTGGGCTTAGATTCGGCCATGGTGGACCCTCTGCAGGCCAAAACCCATAAAGTAGTACGTGTTTACCTTTTTAGCAACCGCCATTCGGCTAGCAGCGGCCGTTCAGAACGTCGCATTGGTGATCCCGCCATCGATGACCAGGCTCTGCCCGGTAGTAAAATTCGCATACTCGCTGCAGAACATGGCTACGAAGGCGCCAACGTCGTCGGGATCGCCAAAACGCTCTGCTGGGATGCGCCATTCTTTGACGAACTTCTGCACCTCTTCGTCGTAGGTGGTGCCGTTGGCGCTCGCCAGCGCAGTGTAGCGCTCGTGAATGCTCGCGGTATGGTGCATGCCTGGCAGAATGTTGTTGATGATGACGTTGTGCTTGGCCACGATCTTCGACACGGCAACGCTATAGTTCACCAGCGCAGCGCGCGGCGCGCCGGAGAGAATGCGAATTTGCGCAGGAAATTTCGCCGCGCCTGTTCCGATATTGACGATTCGGCCCCATCCGCGCTCGACCATGCCATCGATGGTTGCTTGCATGAATTGCACCGGGCTTAACAGCGATATGTCCAGCGTTGTTTGCCAATCATCGCGATCGATCTTACGGTAGTCACCGGTGGTAGGTGGCGGCGCGCACGTGCCCACCAGAATGTCGGGATCCGGACATCGAGCAAGGATTTTCTCCCGACCCTCATCGGTGCTGTGATCCGCCACGATGGGTGTAACACTTGCGCCGGTTTCATCTGCGATTTCTTTGCAAACGCTGTTTAGCCGCTCCTCGCCTCGCGCGGATACGTACAGCTCAACGCCCTCCCTCGCCAGCGCGAGCACGCTGCCCCGCCCCATACCGGCGCTACCGCCGTTTACCAATGCTTTGCGCCCGGAAATTCCAAGATCCATAAACCACCCCAACTGTGACCGTCTAAGAACGGTGAACACGTTATACTTATTAGGAAACAGCAGCCAGTTACTGCTTGCTTTACCATGGGCAGAGCAGCACTCAGCGGGAGAATCCACTATGTCACGGGCAACAGATCACGAAGTCGTCTCCATTTATCCTCACAGCGAAGCGCAAATCGACGCGCTGATGACGAAGGCGCCCGAATGCGTGTTGATGTGGGGCACCAAAGACCATTGGCCCGTCGGTGTCGTCCACGCCTTTGTCTGGCGCGAAGGCAAAGTCTGGCTGACCTTCGCTGCCCATCGCCATCGGGCGGCGGCCATTCGCCGCGACCCACGAGTGTCGGTCACTGTCAGCGGCCGCACCAGCGACGATCCCGATTGCCCCATGGGCGCGGCCACGATGAAAGGTCGAGCCACTTTCCATGAAGATCGTGCCACCAAAGAATGGTTCTATCGGGCACTATCGGACAAAGGTAATCCAGACGATCCGGCCGCTTCCCAGGACTTCTACGACCTGCTCGATTCGCCCCTGCGCGTGGTGCTGGAGATCGCGCCAGAGAAATGGATTACCTTCGATGCAGAGAAGTCGGCTCGCGACCGCGCTGGGCTACTCAGCGATGAGGAGAAAGGGCCTCCGCTGAGTGCCGATACCCAGCGCATTGCCGAGGAACGCCAGCGTAGGGGCATCGAGTAATGCCCGTATTGGGCATTTGCGCCCCATTTAGGCAATTACTATAACAACCTGCTGATTTGCCCTAGTATGGTCCCGGGAAGTAGTCACAGACCTTAGGGGAAGAACCATGCATTACACCACTAAACCGCAATCGACACTGCGGCGCACGCTTTCGCGTGTGCTACTGAGCCTCAGCGTAGTCACGCTATCGCTGGGCTACCCGCTGCTCGCCAGCGCTGACTCAAAGCATCAAGGCCATCACGGTTACAAGCCAGGCCACCAACCCAGCTGGGTCGCCTCCTGGGCAACCGCATCCAAGACCATCACCCCTTTCGATGCACCGCTGCCAACGCTCAACGACGTTACGCTGCGGCAGATCGTGCGAGTCAGCCTTGGTGGTCGCGGCGTCCGGGTCTGGCTAACCAACGAGTTTGGCGTCGCTCCTTTGGAGGTTCAGGCAGCGACCGTTGCACTCCAGGAGCACAGGGATGCCATCGATCCAAAAACTAAAAGAACGCTGCGCTTCGGCGGCAAGACCAGTGTCACCATCGCTCCGGGCGCCAAAGTACTCAGCGACCCAGTTCGGTTGCGGGTTCCGGATTTAGCCGATGTTGCCATCAGCCTCTACCTGCCCCAAGACCTCACAACGACCGCAGACACCACCAGCTACCACGTGCGAGCGCTGCAGACCTCATACATCGCTCAAGGCGACCAGACCGCTGAGTACGATCTGTCGGGAGAGGCAACTACCGTTTCTTGGTTCTTTCTCGCCGGTTTGGACGTCGTCACTCATGGCCGACCGATCGTCGTCGCAGGCTATGGCGATTCGATTACCGACGGCGATCAGCTCGCTGCCATGGAGCCAGTGGACGAAAACGCCCGCTACACAAATTTCCTCGCAAAGAAGCTACTACGCCAGGGTCGCGCTGCAGTCATCAACTTAGGCATTAGTGGCAACCAGGTCACCAATACGTTCCTGGGTGAGAATATGCAGGCGCGCCTGGACCGAGACATCTTTGCGCAAACTGGCGTGACGCACCTTGTGGTGCTTGGCGGCATCAATGACATGGGTCTACCCGTATTGCTCGGTGCACCCGCCGGCACACCTGCAGCTACCATCATTGCCGGGCATCAACAAATTGCCGCACGCGCCAGAGCCCAGGGACTGATCGTCCTGGGCGGCACCATAACGCCCTCGGGGTCGGTGCCATTGCCTGGCTACAACAGCGCAGAAACCCAGGCCATCCGCGCCGAAGTGAATCATTGGATTCGCACCACTCGTGCCTATGATCACGTAGTAGACTTCGACAAGGTCCTGCGCGACCCCAAGGATCCCGGCGTTATGCGTGCCGATCTAACCGCCGATGGCCTGCATCCTAATACCCAGGGCTATCGAGCCATGGCCAAGGCTGTGGCGAAAGTACTGCGCCGGGGCCACAATAAACGCTGGTAATCGGCGAGGTGAGCGATGACTGGCAGGCTGGAGCAGATCTATTTTGCGCCCTCCCATGGGGCGCCGCTTGAGCCTGTCGAAGCGGCCAAGCTCGTCAACGGACGAGGGTTGGAAGGTGACCGCTACTACAACACCAGCACCGGTGTCGTTTCGCTCATCGAAGCCGAGGCCATTCAAGCATTCAATGAGCGCACCGGCTTGTCGATCGATGCTGGCATGACCCGGCGCTGTCTCGTTACCCGCGGGATCGAACTGAATCCTTTGGTTGGCTCGCGCTTTCGCATCGGCGAGGTGGAGCTGGAAGGATTCGAGCTGTGTGAACCTTGCGCCAGCCTAGGCAATAGCCTGGCAACGGACAGCGTATCAGCCAGCGCGGTGGTTAAAGCGTTCCTGACTTCTGCCGGGCTGCGGGCTTATGTCCGCGGCACAGGCGTAGTGCGGCCTGGCGAACCGCTCGCTATCCTCTAACGCCGTACAACCTGCCGCTTCAGTGCATGTTACTTAGTGGTACGCACTGTTCTGCGGGTGTCGCCAGAAACTGGCGCCAGACCGCATCCATCTTTGGCTCCCAACGATCCAGTACCGGTGAACGAGCTTGGGACGCGGGTAGCCGGCAGACATGGTGCAGGTAGAGGAACAAAAACGCCGATACTCGAGCATTGACCACACAGTGCACCCATACCTGGCTGCCCTGCAGCGCATTCATCACGCCGATGAAGGCTTGCAGGTCACTGCTTGTTGGCTCATCGAATTTCACCGGGATGTGCACGTAGCGCATGCCCAAATCCGTGACCACGCTGCCCTCATCCGGAATGGCGTGGTCAGAACTGGGCAATGCCAAGTTAATCACCGTCTGATAGCCAGCCTCGGCAATCTGCGCGAATTGATCTCGTTTGGGCTGGCCGGATGTGCCGATGTCCGCGGTCAGCTGAACAAAATTGGTAATCGCCGATAGTGCAGTCATGATTGCGGTGCCTCCATCGTGAGCTGACCGCTAGCTTAGCAAAGCCAAGGCTGCGCCAAGGTGAATCTACAGCAACTCGAGCTTGAAACCGTCGCGCCAATGTCGCAACGAAAAACGGCGC
The DNA here is from genome assembly GCA_051027215.1 of Pseudomonadales bacterium. Classification (GTDB taxonomy): domain Bacteria; phylum Pseudomonadota; class Gammaproteobacteria; order Pseudomonadales; family Azotimanducaceae; genus CALHVX01. Next base: position 8,904 of record JBPCXR010000094.1, read on the forward strand.
CATCTAGCGCCGTTACTCAGATTTATCTGCAAGTCGAGGCAGCCGCCTAGGTTTTAAACTCCGCGACCACCGCAGCAATCGACTCTTTGGCATCACCGAACAGCATGCGTGTGTTCTCGCCAAAGAACAGCGGGTTGTCTACGCCGGAGAAACCGCTAGCCATGGAGCGCTTCAGCACGAATACCGTTTGCGCGTGATCTACATTAATGATCGGCATGCCATATATCGGGCTGTTCTCATCTTCACGAGCCGCCGGGTTCACTACATCGTTGGCGCCAATCACGACCGCCACATCGATGTTGTCGATGCGTGGATTGATATCATCCATCTCTACCAGCTGATCGTAGGGCACATTCGCCTCGGCCAGCAGCACGTTCATGTGGCCGGGCATACGACCTGCGACCGGGTGAATAGCGTAGCTCACTTCGGCGCCATTAGATTCGAGCAGTTCTCCCAATTCGCGTACTACATGCTGCGCCTGGGCCACTGCCATGCCATAGCCAGGAACGAAGGCCACCGAGCCGGCAGCTTCTAAGATCAGGTAGGCATCTTCAGTGTTGATCGGTTTAACTTCGCCTTCAACCTTGGTGGCCTGCTTCACCGCACCGAAACCGGAGAACAGTACGTTCGCCAGCGAGCGGTTCATGGCTTTACACATGATGTTGGTCAAAATCATGCCCGCGGCGCCCACCAAGGAGCCGGCAACAATCAAGATGTTGTTACCAATGGCAAAACCGGCCGCACAGGCTGCCAAGCCCGAATAGCTGTTCAACAGAGAAATCACCACCGGCATGTCAGCGCCACCGATTGGAATGACAACCATGACCCCGAGAACGAGCGCCAGAATGATCGCCACGTAAAACAGAATTGAGCCAGGTTCGGGATCTACGCAGAACACCACTCCGCACAGCACCACCAATCCCAACAGTGCACCGTTCACAACACGCTGAGCATCAAAAACAATGGGCTTGCCATCGATTTTCTCCGACAGCTTGGCCCAGGCCACAATACTGCCGGTAAACGTCACACCGCCAATCAGCACAGAGAGAAAGATGGTAAAGGCTGTGAAGGAGGTAACTACCGAGGTGTAAAGCGCGGCCCAGCCTACCAACAGGCTGGCAAGGCCACCGGAGCCGTTGAACAGCGCCACCATCTCCGGCATGCCGGTCATTTCCACCGTCTTAGCGAAGTAAGCCCCAACCGCGCCACCAATGATCATGCCGATGATGATCCAGTGGTAGGCGACGATGTCTCGCGCCAGCAGAGTGACAACGATCGCGAGCAACATGGCCATGGATGAGAGCATGTTGCCCCGAACCGCGGTTGCGGGCGAACCCAGTTGTTTCAAGCCGAAGATAAACAGCGCTGCAGAGACGATGTACCACAGGTTGATGATTGTTAAGCTCATGCCCTAGCCCCCCGCGCTCGTATCTTTCTTTTTGAACATCGAGAGCATCCGATTAGTGACCATGTAGCCGCCCACTACATTGATCATTGCCAGCGCCACTGCAAGCGTACCGAGAAACGTCGCCAAACCGTCCATCCCAGCACCTGAAGAGGTGAGCGCACCAACGATGGTGATCCCCGAGATCGCATTCGCCCCAGACATTAATGGTGTGTGCAACGTTGCCGGCACTTTGGAGATGAGCTCGAATCCCAGAAAGATCGAGAGCATCAAAATAAACGCGAGAAAAACCGCTTCCATAGCTATCGACCCCTTACAGATTCTTTATGGTTTCGTTGACGATCTCACCACCACGAGTGATGACACAAGCCTGCACGATTTCGTCTTCTGGGTTGAGATCTAAGTTTTTCTCTTCTGTGTCCCAGAATTCGCTGATCAGGTTGAACAGGTTGTTGGCATACATTTCTGTCGCATTGCGCGCCACCAGTGAGGGCAGATTGCTCTGACCGACGATCTTCACGCCATTCACATCCACTACTTCGCCTGGCTTGGAGCCCTCGACGTTACCGCCTGTATCCACAGCCATGTCGATCAGTACGCTGCCTGGCTTCATGCCTTCAACCATGTCGCGCGAGACGATTTGCGGTGCCGGTCGGCCAAACAGCTGAGCCGTGGTAATTACCACATCGGATTGGGCAATGACTTTTTTCTGGCCTTCACGCTGCAGCTCAAGCTGATCGGGCGTGAGCTCTTTGGCGTAACCCTGATCGGTCTGGCCAGTATCGCCCAGATCGATCTCAACAAATTTTCCACCCAGCGAGCGCACTTGCTCCGCCACTACCGGGCGGGTGTCAAAGGCCTCCACCCGAGCGCCAAGACGCTTCGCTGTGGCGATGGCCTGTAAGCCAGCAACGCCAGCACCAATGACGAACACTCGAGCCGGGGCGATGGTTCCTGCCGGGGTCATCATCATCGGCATGATTTTCGGACAGTATTGGGCAGCGAGAATGACGGTCACATAACCAGCAAGGTTGGCCTGGGACGATAGGGCATCCATTTTCTGGGCACGGGTAGAGCGCGGGATCATCTCCATGCTGATGGCGGTAACGCCCTTCTCAGCCAGGGATTGCACCAGCGCCCGCTCGTTAAAGGGATCAAGGAAGCTGACATGAATCGAACCAGACTTCAGCAAGGCCACTTCTTCTGGCTCTGGCTTGCGAATACGCAGAACAACGTCAGAACTGCCCAACAGACCAGCGTGGTCACTGCTGATCGACGCGCCAGCCTCCGTGTAGTCCGCGTCGGTGAATCCGGAAGCCGCGCCAGCCGCCGATTCGACCTGAACGTCAAATCCCGCAGCCACCAGCTTTTTCGCGGTTTGCGGCGAGACACCCGCGCGCAATTCCCCCTGCCAGGACTCCTTTGGCACACCAATTTGCATGCTTGATCCTCTCTAATTGTAGGTGCGTCGGCTCGTGATTCGAGGTTCGAACCCTGCGACCCATTGCGGGTGAATTCCACCCGTTCAGGCCGCCGCCGGTCTTCTAATAGTGAATTCCTAGTGTCGCATGAAACGACACCGCGCTTGCATCCGCAAGGCCTTGTTTCCACAATCCTTTACATATTCTGACGCTGGCTGGCAGCAGCCACGCTCCTGGGAGGGGATTCATGCTCAGTCATCGAGCTGCCGGATTGGCGGTGGTCGTGGCGCTCTTTGCCGGCATCATTGGTAGCCTGGCCCTGCGGGCGCCTGGTGGCAGTGGCGCTGAGACCGTAGCTGGTGGATCGGGCCCGGGGAACGCGCCTGCTCGCATCAGTTGGCGGGTTCCAGCGGCGTTCCAATCCACCATGCCGGTACTGGGAGACAACATTCTGTACGTCACGGGTGCGCTGGAGGCCGCCACAGACGGCGCCATCCACCTCAAGGTTTTCGAGCCCGGTGAGCTGATGCCGGCCTTCAGCATTACTGACGCGGTTCGCGACGGCAAAGTCCAGGCGGGCTATACATGGCTGGGCTACGACCAGGGCAAAGTGCCGGCCAGCGCGCTACTGGGCGCCGTGCCTTTCGGCATGGAGCCCTGGGAGTTTTCCGCCTGGTGGTACGAGGGCGGCGGTCAAGCGCTGGGAGAAGCGCTGTACCAACCACATAACATTCACCCCATCTTTTGCGGCATTACCGGGCCAGAAACAGCGGGCTGGTTTCGCTTTCAAATCAATGAGCTGAGTGATCTGCAAGGCCTGAAAATTCGCTTCGCCGGTATCGGTGGCAAGGTCATGGAGCGCTTAGGGGCTTCGGTCACCATGTTACCTGGCGGCGAAATCTTCCAGGCGCTGGAAAAAGGTGCCATTGATGCCACTGAATTCGCCCTACCCATTGTTGATCAATCGCTGGGCTTTGATCGCGTCGCTAAATACAACTACTACCCCGGCTGGCATCAGCCAGCCACCGGCATGCACTTCGTTGTCAATCTCGAGCTGTGGCGCTCTTTGACCCCCGCGCAACAAGCCACCATGGAGATGGCCTGCACAGCGGGGGTAACGCGCAACTTGGCCCGCTCCGAGGCGCTACAGGGCGCGGTAATTGCTGGCTTTCCTGCGCACGGTGTATCAGCACAGTCGTTGCCCGAAAGCATCCTGCGGGAGCTCGAAGTCGTAGCTACCGAGGTTTTAGACGAAGAAGCTGCGAAGGACCCAATGTTCGCAAAGATTCTGAGCGCCCAACGCCAGTTTCGAAAGGATTATCAACATTGGAAGCAACGGGCGTACCTGCCCCGTAACTTCTAATGCGCCAACTCCCCGACACAGCACTCTCGCGCCGCATCGACCCTTTCATCGCTGCCTGTGGGCGAGCAGTTTCTTGGATCTGGCTGGTGCTGTTGGGGGTCATCGTTGTGAACGTGCTGTTGCGCTACGTGTTCGGCGAAGGCCGCATCGAGTTTGAGGAGATCCAGTGGCATCTGTACTCCATCGGGTTTCTGATCGGTCTGTCCTATGCCTACCAAGCAGACACCCACATACGCGTGGACTTGCTGCACGAGCGACTGTCGCTCAAACATCAAGCCTGGATTGAGTTGTACGGCATTGTTTTGTTGCTATTGCCTTTTATCGCGCTCGTCTTGATCTACAGCGTGCCGTTTGTCGCAGCGAGTTTTGAATTGTCCGAGCGCTCGCAAGCACCGGGTGGATTGCCGCTACGCTGGCTCATTAAAGCAGCGCTACCCCTGGGCTTTGCGTTGTTGCTGCTGGCCACCCTCTCTCGGTTAAGCCGTGTATGGGCCGCACTGTTTTACCGCAGCGAACTCCCGAACTCCGGCGCGCAGCGCTAGCCATGCCAGCAAATCACATTCTCGCCCTGCTGATGTTCGTGAGCTTCATCTCTTTGGTGTTCACGGGCTTTCCCGTTGCCTGGATACTCGGTGGGCTTGCGGTGCTGTTCAGCGCCTTCGCCATCATCTTAGAAGTCGACTTTCAACTCCCCATGGCCGTTGACTGGAGCTACGCCTCGATCAGCGTCGATCGCATGTGGAACGTCATGGAGAACTGGGTAATGGTGGCCCTGCCCATGTTCATCTTTATGGGGCTGTTGCTCGATCGCTCAGGTATCGCGCGCGCGTTAATGGACAATTTTTCTCGCCTATTCGGCGGCATTCGTGGCGGTCTAGCCATCTCGGTCACGCTGATTGGGCTGTTGTTGGCCGCAACCACAGGCATCATCGGTGCCTCTGTGGTGTTACTTGCGCTACTGGGCTTGCCCGCCATGCTCGAGCAGGACTACGACAAAACCTTAGCCTCCGGAACCGTTTGCGCAGTGGGCACTCTAGGCATTCTTATTCCGCCCTCCATTATGTTGGTGCTGATGGCGGACCGCATGTCTATGAGTGTGGGCGACCTGTTTCTCGGCGCGGTGTTTCCCGGGCTATTACTGGGCGGTCTCTACATCGTCTACATCGTCGGTTATGGGCTGGTCAAACCCACAGGCGCACCCGCCAGCACGAGCCAGGGCGCTGATTGGTCGGTGATATTCGGCTTGTTCAAAGCCATCCTGCCACCCGCGTTTTTGATCCTTGCAGTGCTCGGTAGCATTTTCTTTGGTTTAGCCACACCCACCGAAGCCGCCGGGGTGGGCGCTGCCGGAGCCTTGCTACTGGCTGGGTTGAACCGCTCTTTGAATCTGCCGGTACTCAAAGAAGTGTTGCAAGAAACCACGCGCACCACCGCGTTTATCTTCGGCGTGCTGATCGGCGCAACGGCCTTTGCCCTGGTACTACGTGGCCTGGGAGGTGACGACCTAATCAAGGATGCCCTCCTGGGCCTGCCTTTCGAGCGCAACGGCATTCTAATTAGCATCCTGCTGGCGACTTTCGTGCTGGGATTTTTTCTGGACTGGATCGAGCTGACCTTGATCATCTTGCCTTTGGTCTCACCGGTGGTAGCTGCGCTGGGGTTTGATCCGGTCTGGTTCACCGTGTTGTTTGCAGTGTGCCTGCAAACCAGCTTCTTAACGCCGCCCGTTGGCTTTGCCATCTTTTACCTCAAGGGTGTTGCGCCCGAAGGAATTGATGTACGAACTATTTACCGCGGCGTTGTTCCCTTTATCATCCTTCAGCTCATCGGCCTTGTCATGATCTATCACTGGCAAGCGCTGGTCACCTGGCTACCGGGTCAGGCTTACAGCTAACCCTTACTCCATTGCATTGGGTAACACCATGACCTACAGCGTTGTCGCTCGAAACTTCTCCGAAGCCCACGACAATAAGATCCACAGCGATGAGATCGCGAAGAAATATGGGTTCCTGGGGGCTTTGGTTCCCGGGGTTGCCGTTTTCGGCCACCTGGTGCATCCGCTGGTGAGCCAATATGGTGAGCGCTGGCTCAGTCAGTCACTCAGCAATGTTCGTTTCGCCAAACCGGCCTACCACGGAGATCAACTGACTATCGAGCACGCCCTCATCTCGGAGCAGGATCGCAAACAATCCCGAGAATGGCGCGACGTCGCGTTCAGTGACCGCAGCCAGGCTACCGCGCGCGATGAGGTGATTTCGACGCTCGACAGCGCCCTGCCAGAACAGCTGCCACAAGCCATTGAAGTAGCTTGGAACCAACACGGGTGCAAGCCCGCAGGTCGTCCGGAAATGAACTGGGACAATGTCGTTCCGCACCAGCCATACCAGAGTTGGGAGTGGCACATCGACGCCCAAAGTAATCGCACGGCCGCTGAGGAAGTCGCAGACGACAGTTCGATCTACGCAGAGTTTGTACACCCGCATCTGATTCTCAGTTCCGCCAATGGCGCGCTCACGCGTGAATATATGATGCCGGCCTGGATCCACGTCGGCTCAGAACTTTGTTTACGCAGCGCCTTGCGGGTGGGCGATCGGGTCACCGTGCGCGCCATGCCGTTAGAAAAGTGGGAACGCAAGGGCCATCAGTTTCTGCGGCTGTATCTGAGCTATCACCGTGGTGGTGAACTCACCACTGAAATCGTTCATACCGCTATTTTTCGGGTGGCCCAGTGAACAACCTTGTTGTTCTCGCCTCCCATGGCGGTAGCATTCTTCAAACGATATTGTCCGCCTGTGACGACAAGCTGCTCAACGCCAAGGTGACGCTGGTGATCAGCAACAACTCCGCCGCAAAGGCCTTGCGGCGCGCAGAGCAACATGGCGTAGCGACCCTGCACCTCAGTGCCCAAACCCACCCCAATTCAGTTGATCGCGACAAGGTCATGCTCCAGGCCATAGAAGAGGCCAAAGCTGACTGGGTGGTGCTGGCCGGGTACATGAAGAAGCTCGGCGGCCAAACGCTGGAGCGATTTTCCGGGCGCATCATCAACACTCACCCGGCCTTATTGCCGAAATACGGCGGTAGCGGCTTCTATGGGCGTAAAGTTCACGAGGCTGTGCTGGCTGCCCAAGACACAGAGTCTGGCGCAACCGTGCACTTGGTGGACGGCGACTACGATACCGGCGCAATCCTTTCCCAAGTAAGGGTGGCAGTGCATCCAGATGACTCGGTTGAAGCGTTAGAGGAACGGGTGAAGGTCGCCGAGCGCCGCTTGATGATCGAAACCCTCAACAATCTGATCAGCTGATCATCACTGGTACTCGGGCGAAGAAGCCTTCATCACCCTGGATTGCATGCGCATCGTGGCAACCATCTCACCGGCTTCGTTTCGAGCAGTAGTGTCGTACCAAACGAATTCCGTCTGTGGGCTCTCGCCCACGCAAACCACCTCGCTAGAGAGCTGGTAGCGCCGGTTTAGCAAGAACGGGCCGTTCACATGACCGACTTCAATTGCACCGAAGAGCCCAACTGACTCACCCACATATTGACCCAGGGTTTGCATCGGATAACCCCACAAATACTGGATCAGCGTACAAGGCGCTGCCACTACATCACCCCATGGCGACGAATGGCGGTACCAATCGATCGGATCGCTGATCAGATTCGCATCAAAACGCTCAAACTGCTTCTCCGGCGTTGCCTCAACGTCGTACTCGCCTAACGACAAGCCAGCCTGCAGCCGCTTGAGTATTCGCAACTTGTCTGGACTACAACTTCGCAAGTCTTTGCTGCGCAACGCAGAGTTCGAGTGGTCGCCAATAGCCGCCGTGCCGGAACAGACTAATAGGCCGTCTTCTCTCTCCATCCAAACCTTGACCTGTTCGGCTCCAGCCATTCTTGGTTCCGCGAACACTTGAACGCGTTCTCGATCGACGGTCGCGTTCTTAAAAGACAACGACAGGTTGCCTCGCTCAAACCACACCTGCCCGAATACTTGCAACAGTACCGGTGGAAACTGGTTCATATGAACGTCGCCAGCCACCGTACCACCACGAAAGCCTAGCTCTTCTGCGGTAGCATCGTCATGGATGCTGCCTTCTCCGGCATCAGCGGACCAGTTTCTGGCGGCCCAGATCGGACCGGCGACTACTTGGTTCGCGTCAGTCATAAGCTCGCTTTCCCTCCGAAATACTGGGTGCTCAGTCGGGCAGACCAAGTACTCTTTTGGCAATGATGTTTAGCTGAACTTCGTTTGAGCCGCCGGCGATAGAAATCGATTTCGCTTCCAACCAAAGCCTACCCATGCCTAGTTCTTCTGCAGTAAACGATTCGCCCTGCCACCCCAGCCCCTGGGTACCCCGAATCCGCATCTGCAAGTCCAATTGTGACTTAACCAGCTCCGCTTCAATGTAGTTGAAAATGGAGGTGGTGGCGCCTGGCGCACTGGCATCCAACTCTTCCACCGCCCGCCTTTGGGTCAGGGTCAGCGCTTGACGAAGCATTTCGTTACCAATGATTTCATTACGTAAGCCAGCATCAGCAATAGCCCCGCCATCGTAGTGCTGCGCCAACTGACCCAAGGGCAATGACGGTTTGATTCTCTCCAACGGACCTGCGGAATCTGCACTGGCAAGGGCAGCAAGACCTGAGCGTTCGTGCTGCAACAAGCGTTTGGCTACCGTCCATCCCTGATTTACTTCGTGAACCAGATCCTTTTTTGGCACCACCACATCATCGAAGAACGTTTGGAAGAAAGGTGATTGGCCATTAAGCATCACGATTGGCTTGATCGATACTCCGGGGGAATCCATCGAGAACAGCAAAAAGCTGATGCCCTGATGCTTCGGCGCTAGAGGGTCAGTTCGCACCAGGCAAAACATCCAATCGGCATGGCCCGCACCGGAAGTCCAGATTTTCGAGCCGTTGATCAAGTAGTGGTCACCCTTGTCTTCTGCTTTCGTTTGCAGACTCGCCAGATCCGAGCCAGCGCCGGGCTCCGAGTAGCCCTGACACCAAGCCACCTCACCTCTGGCAATGGCCGGCAGATGCCGGAGCTTCTGCTCTTCGTTGCCGTACTCGAGCAAAGTCGGACCGATCATGGAGACGCCCATACCACCTAGCGGCGGTCGGGCGCTGATGCGCTGCAGCTCTTCGAGCAAGACAACGAACTGATCCTTGCTTAGGCCGGCACCACCGTATTCACGCGGCCAGGTGGGGACCGTCCAACCGCGTGCAGCCATACGCTCTAACCATAGATAGGCATCAGCATTGCTGCTTTCGTGTTTTCGACC
>JBPCXR010000095.1:0-11973 GCA_051027215.1 Pseudomonadales bacterium
GCGTTTATGAGCGTTTTGCCGACGTGGTAGATGCGGGGGTCACGGTTTTTTTGGCATTGCTTAGCGGCGGATTTGCGTTGATGCGCTATCTGAGCGTGCGCCGGAAAAACCGGATCGATGGGTTTTATGCCAAGCTGCTGGAATTGCGCGCACGTGGACGAGAAGGTGTCGACCCCGCAGCCAGAATCAACGCCGTTCGCCAGGCTCAAGCCTTGGAAGAAGAGGCCTTTCAGCTGCTAATGGCAGAAAAACTTGCAGCCGACGAGAGCTTTCGAATCTTCATTACCCTCGCCCAAGACGTGCAGCGGGAATTCGAAGATCCTGTCCGCGGAATTTGATACGGTATTCGTCCGGGTCCAGGAGTCGTTTGCGGGATGTTCGAGTCAGCCAACTTAACCCACAAGGTCAGCAAGGCTGAATATAAGGCTGCCGAACCGAAACTTCGTGAACGATTGATCGACGCTCAGCTGGCGCTTCTTGAAGCAGAAAGCGCACCGGTGATCGTAGTGTTTTCAGGGCTCGATCCCCTGGGTAGAAGTGCGGCGACCAGGCAGCTCATGAGCTGGATGGATGCTCGCCATATCCGTCCCTATGCGCATGTTAGTGGCAATGTCGAAGAGGCCGAGCGACCGCGCATGTGGCGTTTCTGGCAGGCGCTTCCGCGTCGCGGCAGAATCGGCATATTTATCAACTCCTGGTATGAATACCCCTTCTCAGATTACCTACTGGGTAAAATCGATCACCAACGCTACCGCGAGGCGGTGGATGAGATCGTGCGCTTCGAGGAGATGCTCGTTAACGAAGGCGCGTTGCTCCTCAAGTTCATGTTCGTGTTGCCAAAAAAGCAGACACGTAAGGTAATAAAGGACGTCGTTAAAGGGCGGGTGAATGCTTGGAAAGTCGCCAGGCACGAAATGCAGATTAACAAATTCTTCGGGGAGAATTATGATCAGGGAGTGAGTGCAATTGAGGAACTGCTCAGTGCGACCAGCAAGGGGCCTCACGCAGCATGGATCCCGCTTGCCAGTGCCGACCCCCGTTATCGGGATCTAACCCTTGGCGGCACCTTGGCCGATGCGATCTTCGATAAACTGGCAGCACTGCCCCCCGAAGCGACTAACGTCGTCTCCCTACCGGCGCTCAGCGAGTCAGTGGGTACAAACATTCTTTCCTCTCTAGACCTCAGCCAGCGGCTTAGTCGTAACGAGTACCGTCAGCGGCTAAAGCTGGAGCAGCGACGATTGAGCAGTGCTGTGGCGCACGATCAATTTGGCAAACGCAGCTTGGTGGTCGTGTTCGAAGGCAACGATGCGGCGGGTAAGGGTGGCAGCATACGCCGCGTGATCGAAGCGCTCGATCCACGCATGTTGCGGGCGATTTCTATTGCCGCCCCGAGCGACGAAGAGCGAGCCCAACCTTACCTTTGGCGATTTTGGCGCCACGTACCGCAGAAGGGCAACGTGACCATATTCGATCGCTCCTGGTACGGCCGGGTACTCGTCGAGCGCGTAGAGTCCCTGTGTGCGGCCGGCGATTGGATGCGCGCATTCGAGGAGATTCGATCCTTTGAGGCGGAGCTTGCTGCCTATGGAATAATCGTCATCAAATTCTGGCTGGCGATCGACAAAGATGAACAATTGCGTCGATTTGAAGAACGTGAGCAGACTGATTATAAGCGCTATAAGATTACGGATGAAGATTGGCGTAATCGCGACAAGTGGGATAACTACGCACAAGCAGTGCTCGATATGATCGACCGAACCAGCACATCGAATGCGCCATGGACACTGGTGGAAGCGAACGACAAGTACTTCGCGCGGGTGAAAGTTGTGCGGACCATTAACGAACGGTTGGCCGGCGAGTTGAAGCTGAAGAAAAATTGACCGTTACTAACGCGAGGAAGAAATAGTGCACAGCAAAGAAGAGGACCGCGCGACGTTGACCACGGTGACTGACCGGTTCAACAAGTGGCGACTGCCTCGCGCGCTCGAGATTCGCAAGCGGCTCGAAAAGGGCGAGACACTGACGGACACAGAGATTGACTTTCTGCATCGTGTGTTCGAGTCCGCAGAGGAGATCATGCCCATCATCGAGCGGAATCCGGAGTTTCAGCCGCTGGCCAATAAGGTGATCGATCTGTTTCATGAGATTACGAGCCTTGCGCTTGAGAACGATCAGGTACAGGCGATCAAATCGGGTTACAAGAAATAGGGTGCGCCATCGGCGTTCTGAATTGAAAATCTGATGAACGGTTATTCAATCAACCGTTCAATGCCGCGCAACAGCATTAAATTGAGGGACTTTCGGGATCGTCGTCTATAGAACGGTCGTGAGCTACCCATGGTCACCCATCCGCCAAGAATCAGCGTCAGTACCTGAAACGATGCGGCGGTGCTCTGCGTCTTGTCCCACTCCGGGTGAATGCGCTCGATCAAACTGACGTAGTGACGCTCCAGGGTTTGATACCACGTGTCGCGCATATCCCGGAAGTCGGGATTGCGTCCCCAAAATGCTGCCGCCTCGAAGAAGTAGACGTCTTCCACCTCCAGCATTCGATCGTAGTGCAGTGACGCACTTTCGAGCAGTTGCACTCGCGGGTCCTTCTCGGTTTCGGCCATCTTGGCCTGCAAAAGCTGTTGTAGACGCTCAACACCCGTGGCGAAGAAGGCGAACAGCAGCTCATCCTTGGTCGGGAAGTAATGGCGTACCGCACTTTGCGTGACGTTGGCGCGTTTAGCGATTGCCTCTTGGGATGCTGCCGCAAGTCCTTGTGAGATCACGATATCGTACGTCGCGTCAAGAATCGCCTGCAGTCTCTTCTTGCCCTTCGGGTATCGGGCGCGGGAGAGAAAGCTGTTTTCTACGTTGGCTGTTAGATGTTCGGCCATGGGATGTTCGTTTCATGAGGCAGGGCCCATTGTACCGGCCTTCTGCGGGACTGCAAATAAAACCACTTAATCACGTTGTTTTTTAGATTTCCCTGTCGTAGCATGCATTCCCATCGCTACCTGATCTATGTGAAGGAGGTTTCTATGCACGCCATTGAAGAGCCCAATTTTTCGTTGGCAGATTCTCGTTTTCAGCACTTCGAGGTCACACCGGTTACACCAGTTGTCGGTGCGACGATTGAGGGTTTGCATCTGTCAGAGTTGACTGACGAATCGGCCGAGGAATTACGACAAGCAGTTTGGCGCTATGGGGTCGTATTCGCGCGCGAGCAGCACCTAACACCGGAGCAGCAGAAACGTGTAGCGCGCTGTTTTGCCCCAGACCTGGAGCAGCATTCGTTCGGTAAGACCCTTGCAGATGAAGGGCATCCGGAGATACTCGTCATCGAGAAGTTGAAATCCGACAAGGCGAAGACCACCACCGATATTTGGCACCACGACGTCAGCGCCCGTAAGCACCCCAACGTCGTATCTGTACTGCAAGCCAAGGAGGTGCCCTTCGGTGCCGACACCATGTGGGCCAGTACAACAGCCGCTTTCGATCACCTGCCGCACGAGCTAAAGCTCTTGTTCCTCGGCCTCGACATTGACCACGACACCACCTTCATGGCGCTGCGCCACGACTTTGGGGACGCCAGCACAGGGGTCGAGAAGTTGGTTCAGCTGGGGGAGGTAAACACCCACCCGGCGGTCATCCGGCATCCGTTTAATGATCGGCTTGGCCTGTTCATCGGCAACGGCTATGTCAAGCGCGTGCACGGTTACACCGCCGAAATGAGTGAGTTGATTCTGAAGATTGCGAACGAGTTGCCGAAACTGCCAGAGCTGCAGGTCCGGCACCGTTGGCGCCCGGGCGATGTCGCGATCTGGGACAACTTCGGTACTGTCCACTACGGCGTTACCGGTGATCTTGGAGATCAGAAGCGACTGCTGCACAGAGTGGCAGCCTGGTCACCGGACGTTTCTCCCGCGCTCGACCGCAAGGCGGCCATCGCTGAACTCATGCAAGCCCACACTTGAGATCTTTGCAGGATGTCAGAGTTCTCGAAACCCTTGGGGCGCGTGCGGCCGACACCGGAGAACTTTCTCTCTGAAGAGGATTTGAGGGCCGCGCGAAGCGGCCGACGAACCTTTCTGCGCACGGCCTTACTCGCGGCAGCTACTGCAGCGAGCGCGTCGGCAACAGCACGGCCAAACGCCGCCGACCCCGCAATTGTCGATCTACCAGTTTGGAGCACAACGCCGGGAGCCGCTGTAGCGGCGCGACCCTATGGCGCACCGTCGGCACACCAAGCGGCGTTACAACGGCATGAACTACCGGGGCTCTCCTCGGTGGCTGCCAACTCGGCTTCGTTCTGCCCGCTGCAAGGATTGTTTGGGATAATCACGCCGTCCGGCTTGCACTACGAACGCCATCACCACGGCTGGCACGATATTGACCCTGCACGCCATCGGCTCATGATTAATGCGGCCGATCAGCGGCTTATTGCTAAAGCTAAAATCTATACATTAGCCGAGTTGTTGCGTTTGCCGTCTGTTTCCCGCATTCACTTTATCGAGTGTGGTGGTAATACTGGTACCGAGCGGACTCGGGCAACGGTGCCGACAGTGCAGTACACCCACGGCCTGCTTTCCTGTTCCGAGTTTACCGGGGTGCCCTTGCGGCGGCTGTTGGAGGACTGTGGTGTCGACTTCCGTCGCGCGCGATTCGTTCTAGCCGAGGGTGCTGACGGCGCGTCGCTGACCCGTACGATTCCTATGGAGTTGGTTGAGTCGGACGAAGTCCTGGTGGCCTATGGCCAGAACGGCGAGATGCTACGTCCGGAGAATGGCTTTCCACTGCGGCTGGTGGTTCCTGGTGTGCAGGGTATTTCCTGGGTCAAGTGGCTGCGCCGTATTGAGGTCGGTGATCAACCGTATGCAAGCCGTGAGGAATCGTTGCAGTACATTGACCTGATGCCGGGCGGTCTGCATCGTCAATATACGTCCGTTAACGAGTGCAAGTCGGTTATTACCACACCCTCCGGTGGTCAGCGGCTGCTCAACTCAGGGTTCTACAATATCTCGGGACTCGCTTGGTCAGGCCGCGGCCGAATCAAGCGTGTCGATATCTCTATTGATGGTGGCCGCAACTGGCGTAGCGCTCGGCTCGAGACACCGGTACTCCACAAAGCGCTGACGCGTTTTAACTTCGATTGGGTCTGGGACAGAAAAGCAGCGGTTCTGCAGTCCCGCGCCATCGACGATACGGGTTATGTTCAGCCCAGCTACGGTCAACTACGTGGCGCTCGGGGAACTGGTTCGGTTTACCACAACAACGCCATCCAGTCCTGGCAAGTGTTAGAGACTGGTGAGGTCAACAATGTTCAGGTGCTGTAAAAGCCTAGCTTTGTTACTGGTTTTTATGGCGAGCTCGGTGTGGGCCGTAGACAACTATCCGGGCATTGGCCGCGAAGCCACCGCGGTAGAAGTGCGTGTTTGGGACATCGACGTGCGAGCCGACTTCAAGGGTTTGCCGGAAGGTGCGGGCAGTGTGGCCCGTGGTCGCGAGTTGTACGGGGCCCTGTGCGCGGCCTGCCATGGCAGCGCCGGGGAGTCCAACACCTTCTTCGTCCCTTTGGTCGGTGGCACAACGACGGACGATATTCGCAGCGGCTTCGTGCGCGCGCTTGCCGATCCGGCAAATACCCAGCGGACGATGTTCATGCGACTGCCCACTTTGTCGACGCTGTTCGACTACATCTATCGAGCCATGCCATGGGATGCGCCGAAGTCTCTGAAACCAAACGATCTGTATGCAGTGGTCGCTTTTCTGCTCAACCTAGCCGAGATCGTTCCGGAGGACTTCACCCTGTCGCACCGGAACGTGGCGGATGTGCAGAAACTACTCCCCAACCGCCACGGCATGACAACCGATCACGGCTTGTGGCCGGGTGCAGCGGCGCCGGAGGGGGGGATCGGCAACGGTGGCATCCCTGATCTGCGAGCCGAACCCTGCATGCAAAACTGCCGCGTTGCTCGTGACAACTGAACCAACGGCCGCATCCCGATACTACGCCTTGGCGTTACTCATCGTGATTAATGTGCTGAGCTTTGTCGACCGGCACATGTTGCCGGCGTTCGCCACGCAGATCACCACTGATCTCGATCTGTCGCGGCAACAGTTTGGGTTGTTGACCGGGTTCGCCTTCGTTGCCGTTTACGCCCTCAGCGGCCCCTTAATGGGCGTGTTAGCCGATCGTTACAATCCGTCTCGCGTAATTGCTTGCGGCATAGCGCTTTGGAGCGCCATGACCTGGCTGACTGGATTGTCGAAGAGTTTTCTGCAGATCCTGTTGCCGCGCATGGCCATTGGCGTGGGTGAGGCATCGCTGCACCCTGCGGCAGTGGGAATGCTCAGCCGGCTGTTCTCGCCCACTCGGCGGGCGACGATGCTCGGCTTGTTCTTCATGGGCAGTCACATCGGGCTGGGGCTCGCCTACTGGCTCGCTGGTACTTTGGGCGAAGCCATTGGTTGGCGCAGCATGTTCTATGTGCTCGGCGGCTTGGGCATTTTCCTGGCGCTGGTGCTGATTATCTCCGCCCGCCTCGCTCCGCGTACGTTTTCGCCACCGGTTGCTCCATCCGAAGGTAGCGATTCCGGTGGATCGGTACGCACGTTGGTGCGCGCGCTCATGAGCGCAGTCCGTGACAACGCGGCGTTCCGCCAGGCGGTGCTGGGCATCTCGTTTCTGCACGCGATTTATGCCAGCAGCCAGTTCATGCAGTTGTGGCTCGTGACGGAGAAAGGTCTTGCGCCCGCGACTGCCTCGTCGATTTACGGATCGGTATATCTGCTGGTCGCTATTCCGGCTTCAATGCTTGGCGGTTTTGCCGCCGATTGGTTCGCCCGCCGTTTTCAGAGCACGCGCGCGTTGTTCGTTGTGTTGGTGGGCGTCCTCTCCTGGCCGCTACTTATCCTATTCAGGTTATCGGCGCCGGACAGCGCGAGCTTTTACCTTGGCATGGTAGCGGCGGTGTTTCTGTTTGCATTTCCGTACGGGGCCATGGTCTCCCTCGTCTTGGACGAAGCACCAAGCAGTATCCAATCCACCGCCACCGCCTTCACTATGTTCGTCGCCAACGTATTGGTCATCGGAACCGGGACTTACGCAATCGGCTTCTTCGGCGATCTCTTCGAATCACACCAAATCGCTGCTCCCCTGACCAAGGCGCTGCTAGGTGCAGACGTAGTCGTGCTGTTGGCGATCGTCGTCTACCTACGATTGCATTGGACCATCCGAGCTCGATCCCATTGAGGCGACCACAGGTGTTGCTGCCAACCATGGCTAGCGTATATGGTCCAGACCAAGTTTTAACAACGACGACTTGACGTGAATACCCCCGCTCCCCGATTCCGTTCAAGATCTGTACTAGGTCGAGTTGCTATCGGCCTCTGTATCCTCGCGCCAGCGCTGGCTTGGGCAAGCGCCGAAGGTGGGCATCAGGATCCGTTCGCTTTCATCCTGCTGGAGCTGGCGATAGTGGTCGCTGTTGCAATGGCCGGACGCTCGGCTGCGCGCAGTACTGGTCAGCCTACAGTGCTTGGTGAACTGCTGGCGGGCGTCCTCCTCGGCAATCTTGGCGTCTGGTTGGGCCTGCCGTTCTTTGAGCTTGTCATGAACATGGATGTTGCGGGCGCAGTGGTGCGCGAAGCATGGACAACGGGAACGTCTACGCTCGAGGCGGCCCAGGGATTGTTTCCCAACGCCCAGGGCGCAGAGGCACTGGTTATAGGCCTGCTGAGCGGCCCGGACGCGCCGCGCTTGATCATCATGACCATCGCGATCTGGATGTTCTCGAACTTTGGCGTCATCTTGCTGTTGCTCATGGTCGGTCTCGAGTCCAGCGTCGACGAGATGAAGCAGTCAGGGTTGAACGCGTTGTTGGTGGCTTTCATCGGTGCCGCCCTGCCCATGCTGCTCGGCTACGGTGCGGGCGTATTGCTGCTACCCGATGCGGGGACCGCTGCGCATTTGTTTCTGGGAGCAACCCTTACGGCCACTAGCGTTGGGATCACCGCCCGAGTCCTTAAAGACATGGGTAAACTTGGCATGCCGGAAGCAAAGATTATTCTGGGTGCTGCAGTAATCGACGATATTCTTGGCCTGGTTATTCTGGCGGTTGTTGTTGGCATTATCGCGTCGGGCACCTTCCAGTTCGCTGAAGTTGGACGCATTGCGCTGTTATCGCTGGCTTTCATTGGCGTGGTGATGGTTCTCGGCGAGCGTCTCGCGGCCCTGGGGGTTCGGGTGTTTGCTCGCATCGAACAGCAACACCTGAAACTGCTGTTTCCCATTGGGCTGGCGTTCGTGCTCGCGTGGCTGGCAAATCAGATCGAGCTGGCGACGATCGTGGGCGCTTTTGCCGCGGGGCTGGTGCTGCATGATGTCTACTTTGCCGACGCTGACAGTAAGGACACGACAATCGAACAAACGATTGCACCGCTCGAGGCGACGTTCGCGCCGGTGTTCTTCGTACTCATGGGTATGCAGGTCAACCTGGCAACCTTTACTGATCCGGCTACGATCGGCATTGCCGGTGCGTTGTGCGTCGTCGCCATCGCCTCTAAAGCGATCGCCGGCATAGCCGCGGGCGCCGGCATGGACCGCCTCTCGGTCGGCTTGGCCATGGTGCCGCGTGGTGAAGTTGGCCTGATATTTGCCAATATCGGCAAGGCAGTTGGGGTGGTTTCCGATTCGATATTTGCCGCCATCGTCATGATGGTGATGGTGACGACGTTCATTGCGCCTATTGCACTCAGGTGGTCACTCACGCGCCAGGGGTAGTGGAAGCGTGTGTCTGTGCGGATGTCGCTTGCGCCCACTTTGACGGGAACTGGATATCCGAAGACAGGGCGGTGTACTAGCCTCGCATAACAAGAAGCCGATCAGTGGCCAACGAGACGCTAAAATTGCGGGGACAGCAATGGCTCAAATCCGATTCTCGGACTTTTTAGGCGCGCACGATGCGTTGAACAACGAAGTCAGTGCCAATTTGCTGACGACGTTGCCGGAGATAGATGCGGAAGGGCAACCGATCCCGCTGGAGCCACCGCAGATACGCTTCACGGTTGCCGAGGGCCTGCGGCTAATCAAGCCCTATGTTTCCTCCCGATTTATGGATCAGGTCAAGGCCGTCGTGCCGCTTGCCCTCTACCTGGCACTGTTCCAGTTGCTGATTCTGAACCAGGTAGTCGAGGATTCGTTGCTAATCACCGGTGGCCTGTTTGCCGTGATCGTCGGACTGATGATCTTTATGGAAGGGCTTGCACGCGGATTGATGCCTTTCGGGGAGATCATCGGCAGCTCACTGCCGCGCAAATCGCCGTTACCCCTGGTGCTTTTCGTTACGCTGCTTCTCGGTATCGGCGTGACGTTTGCGGAACCCGCAATCGGCGCCCTGCAGGCCGCTGGGCAGAACATCTCGGTGGAGCGCGCGCCATATTTGTATGCGCTGCTCAACGACTGGGCCGATGTGCTGGTGCTGGTCGTAGGGGTGAGCGTTGGTCTTGCGGCGGTGCTCGGCACCGTACGCTTTCTCTACGGCTGGAGTCTGAAACCGCTGATCTATCTTGCGTTGGTACCGGTGTTGGCGTTGACAGTCTATTGCGCCAACGACCCGGATCTTCGCAACACCCTGGGTCTGGCCTGGGATGCAGGCGCTGTGACCACAGGCCCGGTGACCGTGCCGCTGGTTCTGGCTCTCGGCATTGGAATCGCTGGGGCGGCCGGTAAAAGTGACTCGGGGCTGTCTGGTTTCGGTATCGTCACGCTCGCGTCTTTGTTCCCCATCCTCGGCGTGATGTTGCTGTCGCTGTATGTGGCCAGTAGCGTAACGCCGGCCGAAATCATAGAAGCTGCGCGCTTGGCGTCCGGCGCCGTGCAGGATATGCCATTGCCCTGGTATCAGCGCAGCCCAGGCGAGGAGATCATCCTAGGCGTGCGTGCCATTGCGCCGCTGGTAATCTTCCTGATTCTGGTACTGAAACTGGTGCTGCGTGATCGCTTACCCAATCCGGGTGAGATCCTCTACGGCATCGGGCTCACGATCGTCGGCATGTGCATTTTTAATGTCGGTCTGACTTATGGTCTGTCGAAGCTGGGCGGCAACGCGGGTGGCATGGTGCCGGCAGCTTTCATGGAGATTGAAGCGATCGCAAATTCACCCATTCACGTCTACGGGGTTGGCTTGGTCATCGCCTTGGCCTTCGCCTGGTTTCTGGGCTTCGGCGCAACCATCGCAGAACCTGCGTTGAACGCTCTCGGCGTTACTGCAGAGGAGCTGACCGAGGGGGTGTTTAAGAAGAAAACCCTGATTAACGCGGTGTCTATCGGCGTCGCTTGTGGAATCGCGCTCGGTTTGGCCAAGCTGATCTTCAACTTGCCGCTGGTGTGGCTAATCGTACCTGGCTACACGATCGCCATCGTGCTCACGTTTTTCTCCAACGAGACCTTCGTTAATGTTGCTTGGGACTCGGCGGGTGTGACCACCGGTCCGATCACCGTGCCATTGGTTCTGGCCATGGGTCTCGGGTTTGGCAACGCGACCAATGCGGTGGAGGGCTTCGGTATTCTGTGTATGGCGTCAATCGGCCCCATCATTACGGTGATGATCACCGGGCTTTGGGCGCGATTCAAAGCGAATCGTGAGGTGCGAGCGGCGATTCAAGAAACGGTGGTTTCGAAAGTACAAGAGGTGCAGGCAATCATATGGCCGAAATAATCTACTTAACCGATGTAGCCGCGATTACCTGCATCGTCGACAAAGATCGCTCGGAAGCCGTGTTACTTGCGGCGCGCGATGTTGGCGCTCGCGCCGCCTTGGTTCACAGTGCCCACGGCTGGGGCGTTCGCGAGCGGTTGGGTGTCTGGGGCGTTGCGGTAGAAACCGAGAAAGACGTGCTCTTGTTCTTGGTGTCTTCCGACCAGCAGAACGTGGTGTTTGAGGCCATTTATCAGGCCGCAGATCTGAATGTCCCTGGACGGGGTTTTATGTTCATCCAACCGATCGAAAAGGCCGCAACCTACATGCCGCAATCGGTTCGTCAGCAATTGGACGTGAGTTCGGAATGAGCGTCCTACCCGATTCAATGCCGCGCAGCTCGGATTTCCCCGCTTGCAAAGCCATCATCTGTATTTTACCCGACGATGGCTCCGACAAGCGCTTGCTGGCTGAGTTGCGTGATAGGCAAGGAATCATCAGAGCCGCGAGCGTTACCTGCCGGGGGATTGGCGCCCTCGCTGGGGTCAAGACCAAACGCGGCAAGCTACCGGAGCCGGACCTGGTCAAAAAGGTCTATGTAGCCTGTTTGGTAGACCAGGCGGAAGAGATCTTCGAGTTTATATTTTGGTCAGCGCAGCTCGACAAACCGCGCCGAGGGGTGATGTGGCAACTGGCAATCACGGGTGGCACGCCCTTTGAGCTGCCGGCGGATGTCCCGGATGAGGCGATGACTGGCGCATAGAGTTCGAGAACCCGAAAACGCCCGATTCGGCTTTGACGGAATCTGGATATCGGCGATTCTAGCCAACCACTACTATGCATCAGGGTGGTGCCGCTGAGCGTTCAGAATAGAGAGTCATGGGCCTGCAAGACGTTTTCAACATCGCGGTTGTCCTATTCACGGTGTCAAACATCGGGGCCTTAGGGCTAGAAACCAATCTGCGCGAAGCAATAAAGCACCTGTACAGCGTCAGGGCCATTGGACTGGTCTTACTTTGGGGCTGGGTCGTGGGGCCAGCGCTAGCTTTACTCCTAATCGAGCTACTACCGCTGGCACCAGGACACGCAGCGGGATTGCTTCTGATCAGCCTTGCACCGACCGCGCCGTTTTTCCCGCTGATGGTCCGTAGGGCACGTGGCGACATGTCGTTCGCCGCCTCCTTCATGATGTTGACCACCGTCGGCGTGGTGCTGTTCTTGCCATTACTGGCGCCATGGTTAATCGAGGGGTTGGCAGTAGAGTACTGGGACTTGGCGAGAC
>JBPCXR010000096.1:0-22485 GCA_051027215.1 Pseudomonadales bacterium
GCTCAGAGACAGCCTTCACACCTTCCTTGTGATCTTTGGTTAGCTGTAAATGGAACTGCTCAAAGCCTTCGCGATCGGTGGCTTTTTGTACGGCATCGGCAAGCCCGTCGCGCATTTGCTCGCGCAACGAAATGAGCGCCAGCGGCGCGTTCTCGGCGATCTCCCTAGCGTAGGCAATGGCCGCTTCCCGCACCTGATCTTGAGGCACTAAACGGTCGACGATGCCCAGCTTACGAGCTTCTTCACCGCCAATTCGTCGGCCGGTGTAGAACATGTCCGTTGCAGCTTGTTCCCCGATGATGCGGGGCAGCGTATGGGTGAGCCCGAATCCGGGCGTGAAACCCAGCTTGACGAAGTTTGCGGTGAATCGGGCTTCGGGGCAGGCAACGCGAAAGTCGGGCATCATGGCTAAGCCAAACCCTCCACCTACTGCTGCTCCTTGTACTGCAGCGATGACCTGCTTTTTGTTGCGGAACAGCCGCACGGCCTCCCGGTACAGGGGATTACCGTCTTCAGCGGTTCGCTTTGAGCGATCTTCACGGTCGGCGTTAGAGCCGAAATTGGCGCCGGCACAAAAATGCTTACCTTCGGAGGCCAGCACGATGACGCGGCAGCTCGGATCTTCATCGAGCTCTGCGAAGGCGTCGGCCAGGCTGCAGATGAGCGCTTGATCAAAGAAGTTGTTAGGGGCACGTTGAATCTCTGCCAACGCCACGAAGTCGCCTGCATCGCTCACATGAACGTCGCCAAATTGTTTATCCACCATATTCTCCCGGTTGAGTAGCCAAAGCCGTGCAGAGCGCTATTTCGATAGTATGGTCACGCCGCTAATACCAGGCGCACCGTACACATGGGTGTAAGCTACTTTTGGATCGTTGGGCACTTGTCTTGGCCCGGCATCACCACGCAACTGCAAGACGTTTTCGTACACCTGGCGCAATCCTGACGCCCCGATGGGTTCGCCGTTGGCAATACAGCCGCCGTCTGTGTTTATCGGTAAGCGGCCATTGATCTCTGTTTCGCCGCGTTCCAACATATGTTCCTGCTCACCGTCTTCGCAAAAGCCATTTTCGGCCATATGCATGATTTCAGCGCCGGATTCTGTGTCTTGCAGCTGCGCGACATCAACGTCATCTGGGCCAATGCCCGCCAGCTCGAAGGCTGCTTTGGAGGCATCCACTGTGGGGCCCACTTCCTCTTCCTTCGGCAGCCAGGAAGACTTTACTTCGAAGCTACCGAATCGTCGCGAGCGCATCACTGCAGCATTCAGATAAATGGGCTTGTCTGTGTATTTGTGGGCATTTTCCGCCCGGCTCAGTATGAGAGCCACACCACCCTCGCCCGGTGAGCAGAACATGTACTGGGTCAACGGGTAGGCTAGCATTTGCGATTGTAAGATTTCATCTTCGGTAAACGGCTGGTTGCGCCAGGCCATGGGATTCATGGAGCCGTTGCGGGTCGCCTTAGCCGCCACTCGGGCTAGAGCTTGGTGGGTGATGCCGTACTTCTGCATGTAGCGATTTATTTTTATCGCAAAAAACTGTGGGTTGATGGCCATACCGCTGCCACCGTACCAGTCGCGGCCGCCGGCAACGGGGTGCACGGGGCGGTTGCTAGCGAAGGCACCGCGGGGGTGTTTGTCGAAACCAATGGCGATGCCGAGGTCTGACATGCCAGCCTTGATCGTGTTGTACGCGGTGGACAGTGCTGTTCCGCCGGTGGCACAACCGTTCATGACGTTGACGAACTGTAGTCCGGTAAGCCCTAACATCGACACCATGGTGTCGGGATTGCCGGCTGTATGACTGCCGCCCACCGCAAACTGTAAGTCTTGCCATTCGATACCGGCATCCTTACAAGCTTCGCGCACGGCGAAAGCGCCTTGTTCCATACCGCTCACGCCTTCGTGGCGGCCAAAGGGGTGGATGCCGATACCGACAATGGCAACGTCGTTCATGTTGGGTCTCCGGTACTCATGGTCGTCTTACTGCACAGGGGCAAAGGCAAAGGTAACCACCTCGTTACCCTCCTCATCGGTGAACAATGGCTCGACGGTCAGAGCCATCGCCATGCCTTCGGTCAGATTTGCCGGTTCAGATTCGGTCAAGCGAGCCTCTACGATCACCTCTGGAAGCTCAACGTAGCCGACGCCGAAGGGTTTGAAGGTCTTTGGGTCGTTGGCGCCGAGATAGGGCGGAGATTTAGGCGGAAAGCCCTGCACCGTCCAGGCCCAAAGGGTGCCATTGGTGCCGAGCACGGCTTTCTCGATATCTGAACCCGCGCACTTGGGGCAGCCGGCCGATATTGGGAAGGTGTAGTTGCCACAAGTTTGGCATCGGCCGCCGATGAGCCGTGGCGTTTCGCCGTCGATGTCGAGCACGAACTCGTTGATCGATACCTGGTTCCCCATATCCGGTCGTTCTCAGCGTCTTCTTAAGCCCTAAAATGTACCAGGTTTCTGGGTATTTGGGTTCATTTGGGTGCAGAGACCATCGGCAGGCGACCCACATCTTCCAGGCCCACGCTCCGAGTTCGGGCTAGCGGTCGTCGAAGTGCCCTAGTGATCTGGTGTGGTGCAAGCTGACCAGGCGGCATAAGTGAATGCCACGATTGTGGGTTTGGCGCATAACCACAAGCCTGGGGAATTAGAGGGTGAAAAAGCAGATGTACGTACTTCTATTTGGCACGCTGTTTGGCTTTGGTGGCTACTTGGTTGTCAGCGGTTCGAAAGGACGGGGCAAAGCCAGAGTGTGGGTGGGTGGGCTACTGCTTACATTCGCTGTGCTGCTGATTTGTGCGCTGACCTTTTGGGCGGAACTGCTCTGGTATGAAGCTTTGGGCTTTAGCGCGCGGTTCTGGACATTCATCTGGGCGCGGCTCCTGGCGATCGCATTCGGCGGTTTATTAGCGTGGGCGCTTGCGTTTCTGTTGATGCGAGGCAAGGGCAGGCACCTGCGGCATGTAGTTGCCCTATTTGCAGCCAGCGGTGGGATTTTCTGGGGACTGGCTGCCTGGCAGCTCGCGCTGTTGTATTTCAATCGTTCAACAACCGGTGTGCTCGACCCAATGCTGGGTTTCGACACGGGCTTCTACCTGTTTACCCTGCCATTGCTCGACAGCCTGTTTTGGCTTGGCCTGTACATTAGCCTAATGGTGCTCTTGGCGTTGCTGTTCTTTAAGGAAAACCGCACCGGCACCGTGAGCATGAAGGGGCCATCCGAGGCGTCCGCCGGGCCTTTGCAGATTCCGGTTGCAAGCCTGCTGCTAGCGCTGGTGCTTGCGTATGGCGAGCTGCTGGGCGTGTTTCATCTGCTGTATTCGGAGCTCGGTGTGGTTATGGGTCCGGGGTGGACAGACGTACATGTGCGCCTGCCAGCGCTCATTGTGATGGGTGTGGTCTTCGTGCTTGCGGGTGCACTGCCGCTGTTTTCTAGATTTCGTGTGTTCATGACCGGTCTAGCCAATCGGTTAATGCCACGCAGCCCAGCGAACCTGGTGGCCGTCATTGGTGCGTGGATGGTGATTGGCGTAGTTTGGCTGGCCTTTGTGGTCGCCACGCCGCAGCTCGTACAGTGGCTGGTCGTTAAACCTAATGAGATCACCTTCGAAAAGCCCTACATTGCTAACAACATCAAGTTTACCCGCATGGCGTTTCAGCTCGACAGGATTGAGGAACGCCAGTTCGCCGCGGATGCCAAGCTTACCCGGGACGCAGCAGCCGATAACGCCAATTTGCTCTCTGAGGTAAGGCTGTGGGATTGGCGGGCACTAGATGCTGTGTACAAACAGTTTCAGGAAATTCGTCTGTACTATGAGTTTGTCGATGTCGATATCGACCGTTATCAAATCGGAGAGCGCTATCGACAGGTGATGGTCTCGGCGCGGGAATTGGCGCAGCACAATCTGCCGGAGCAAAGTCGAACGTTCGTAAACCAACGCTTCAAGTACACCCACGGCTATGGCTATACGTTGGCACCGGTGAGCGACTTCACCCCTGAAGGGTTGCCGAACCTGTTGGTGAAGAACATACCGCCCGTTGCTAAAGCTGAGGAGTTGGCGGTGACTCGACCGGAGATCTATTACGGTGAACTAACTTATGAGCCGGTGATTGCGAACACGACTGAGCCGGAGTTCGACTACCCAAGCGGTGAAGCTAACGTATACACCCGCTATCAGGGTAGGGGTGGGGTGGCGCTCGAGAATTTCTGGCGCAAATTCGTGTTCGGCTGGAAATTCGACGGCACAGTTCTGCTGTTGTCTGACTATCCGACCAAAGAAAGTCGGGTTATGTATCACCGCACCGTGCAGGAACGGGTGCGCCGGATTGCACCCTTTCTTGTCTTTGATAAGGACCCCTACATCGCCGCGATTAATGGCCGCTTAGTTTGGATTGTGGATGCCTACACGAGTTCCAGCTATTTCCCTTACAGCCAGGCATTTGATTCCCGAGAGCAAATCGAAGCCCGAGATAGTTTTCAGCCACAAATTGGTGAACGCACAGTTCAGCGCTTGAATGGCGAAAACTATGTTCGCAATTCAGTGAAGGCCGTGGTCGACGCCTATGACGGAAACGTCGATCTCTATGTGTTTGAACCGGAAGATCCCATTATTCGATCCTGGCGCAGTGCATTGCCGGGTGTGTTCAAAGATCGCGAAGCAATGCCTGAGGCCGTGCGCGCTCATGTTAGATACCCGCAGGATCTTTTGTTGGTGCAAGGCCTGATTTTCGCAAAGTACCACATGACCGACCCTGAGGTGTTCTATAACCAGGAGGATCTGTGGGTACGCGCCACAGAGAAGCACTACGGTGCGGTAAAGCCGGTGGAGCCCTATTACGTGATGTGGGAGTTGCCGGGATCAGACAAGGCGGAATTTGTACTAATCCTGCCGTTCACCCCAAAAAATCGCCAGGTGCTCATAGGGTGGATCGCAGCACTCTCTGACGGTGACAACTATGGCCGATTCGTCGCTTACAAATTTCCTAAAGAAAAACGGGTGCTGGGTCCACAACAGGTCGAAACCAAGATCGATCAGGATTCGTTTCTGTCCGGGCAGCTCACTTTGTGGAATCAACAAGGTTCCGAGGTAATACGCGGCAACGTGCTCGCCATCCCGATCGACGACTCTTTGCTCTACGTCGAACCGATCTATCTGCGAGCGGAGACGGCCGCCTATCCCGAGTTGCGGCTGGTGGCGGTAATGCAGGGCGATAACTTAAGCTATGCAGAGACGTTCGAAGAGGCTTTACTTGGGCTTTTCGAAGATCAACCGATGGCTGTTCCAGCAACGGGTGAGTCTCTGACGGAGCTTGCCCGTGCTGCGCGTGATGCATTCAATGGCTATCTGTCTGCACTTGGTGCGCAGCAGTTCGAAGCCGCCGGGTCGCACCTTCAACGCTTGCGTGAGATCCTTGAGCAGATGAACCTTGACCAGCTCGACAAACTGGAACCAGATGAAAGCTGAGAAGCGACGGGTACTGATTTGCGGTGCCGCAGGCCGCGACTACCACAATTTCAATCGCATTTACCGGGAGGACCCGTCGAGCGAAGTGGTCGCCTTCACCGCAACCCAGATTCCGGGCATCGAAGATCGTGTCTATCCGCCAGAATTGGCCGGTCCCGGCTACCCCAAGGGAATTCCCATTGCGCCTGAAGCCGAACTCGAAACGCTGATTTGCAACCATCAGGTCGACGACGTGGTATTCGCATACAGCGATGTCAGTCATGCAGAAGTTATGCATGTCGCGTCCAGAGTGATTGCCGCAGGTGCTAACTTCGTAATGCATGGGCCCAGGGCAACGATGGTCCGTGCCAGTTGTCCGGTGATCGCGATATCCGCCGTTCGTACCGGCTGCGGCAAATCTCAGGTTGCGCGATATCTATCAGCCTGTCTGCGCGAGCAGGGTATGCGGGTGGTAGCAATTCGTCACCCGATGCCCTACGGAATACTTGAGCGCCAGACGTTGCAGCGCTTTGCCAGCATCGCAGACATCGAAGCTGCGGATTGCACCCTCGAAGAGCGTGAGGAATATGAGCCTCACGTGGCGGCAGGTAATATCGTTTACGCGGGTGTCGATTACGCAGCGATTGCTAGGGCTGCAAGCGATGAGGCTGACGTAATCGTATGGGATGGCGGCAACAACGACTTTCCGTTCCTAGAGCCTGCTTTTCATATCGTTGTGGTAGATGCACTACGGCCGCGCCAACTCACCACCCATCACCCGGGTGAAGCCGTGCTACGGATGGCAGACCTGGTGGTCATCAACAAAGTCAATGTCGCAACCCCCGAGCAATTAGCCGATGTGACCGCTGGAGTTTCTGAGATCGTTCCACACGCACCGGTTGTACTGGCTGATTCCCCTGTCCGGCTAGATGCGACCATCGAGAAACAATCGCGAGTGCTAATCGTTGAAGATGGGCCGACGATCACCCATGGAGGAATGGCCTTTGGCTCCGGCTTTAAAGCAGTAGAACAGCTAGATGTGCAGATTGTGGATCCACGAATTTCCGCAGTGCCTGAGCTTGTTAAAGTCTATGAACGCTTTCCGCACATCGGACCAGTACTTCCAGCAGTGGGCTACAGCCGTGACCAACGGGCGGCCCTACAGGCAACGATCGAAGCATCGGATGCAGACGTTGTGGTTGCCGGTACGCCGATCGATTTTGCAAAAGTTGTTCCGCTGTCGAAGCCGGTTGTGCGAGCTCGTTACGACTATCAGGATAATGGTCAGCCGCGACTGATGGACTTGATCGACGAATTCATCGACGCCCTCGAGCCGGAATAGGCTCATGTCGATGAACTCGAAACCGTTGATGGTCGTCGCCCTCGGTGGCAACGCCCTGTCACCGCCAGATGCTGAGTCCTCCTATGCCATAGAGCGAAGAATCATCGCAGATACCGCGCTAGAGCTGCAGCAGCTGATTGGCGCCGGATACCGTCTGTTGATTGTGCATGGTAACGGGCCCCAGGTCGGGCGACTCATGGGCAGCGATGTTGGGGGACATAACCTTGATGTGTACGTATCCCAAACTCAGGGTGAGCTGGGTTATCTGTTGGTGCAGAGTTTGCGGCGGCTGGGAGAACTCGAAAGCGTGGGTGTGGTAACGCGCACGCTGGTGTCTGCGGAAGACGCTGGTTTGGCCCAGCCGACTAAGGCGGTTGGACCCATTTTGGCGAAGCAACCAGGTGCCGCCAGTCGGCAGGTGGGTACGGGTTGGCGTCTGTTGGTTGGCTCGCCTCGGCCTCTGCAGATTCTGGAGCTGCAGGCGATCCGTTCACTCCTTGGTAGTCAGCATGTCGTGGCCGGCGGTGGTGGCGGTGTCCCGGTGACGGCGGCTGGAGATGCGGTGCAGGGAGTCGTGGATAAGGACTGGGTAGCAGCACTACTTGCCGTTGAACTTGGTGCCGAGCACCTGATCTTCGTCACCGACGTCGCGGGGGTATTTAGTGGCTTCGGCTCTTCACAACAAGCGCTAGTCCGACAACTCAGCTGTGAGCAGGCTGACGCCCTGGCTGCTCAGGACGCCTTTGGTGAGGGTTCGATGGCGCCAAAGATAGAAAGCGCGGTGCGTTTTGCCCGTGAATTGAAACGGCCAGCGCATATCGTTGGCCTAGGATCGATAATGCAGGCGTTACGGAACGGGTCAGGGACTCAGATCCGACCCTGAGCGCTAAAGTATTCAAGCAGCTCGCCGATACACGTCTGTGCCGCACTAACGATTCTTCCCATCTATGTCGAGCGCAGCGCAGGTGCCAACTTCCCATGAGGTAGACTCGTTCGAACTCGTGAACGAAGAAAAGTCTCAGGCGATCGCTCGAATCGTGCTCTCGTTCCTGTTTGTCATAGCCATTGCGATAGTGGCCTGGTCCGATGGCCTCAACTTGTTAGATGCATACAGCCACGCGACTGTAGTAGTTATCTGCTACGCGTTGTTCGGTGTGGGGTGGTGGTTCTTGTTGGTGCTCCGGCCAAATGGACCGCCTATGCGACGCGTTGTAGTGATCTTCGGGGATCTCGGCATTGTTAGTTGGGGGCTAATTCAGTTGGCAGAATCAGGCACCATGTTCTATCCACTGTACCTGTGGGTGATCGTCGGAAACGGTATGCGCTTCGGAGTCACCTATTTGGTCATTGCACTCTTCGCTGCACAGATTGGATTCAGCACTGTGTATTTCTTCTCGGATTATTGGCGGGCGAACCTGGAGCTCGGAATAGCGCTACAGATTGCGATGTTGGTGCTCCCACTGTTTTATCTATCCCTTGTTCGGCGCTTGCACCAGTTGAACGACAAGCTAGCCCTCGAGGCCCAGCGCTCACATGCCGCAGCGGAGTCCAAATCGCAATTCTTGGCCAACATGAGCCACGAGTTGCGTACGCCTATGAACGGTGTGCTAGGCATCTCCGCGCTGTTGCGAGATACTGAGCTTGACCGTCAGCAGCGTGAAATGCTGGAGCTGATCTACCGTTCAGCAGACAGCCTTTTGGGCATCATCAACGACATCTTGGACTATTCCAAAGTCGAATCGGGAAAGCTTGGATTAGAAGCGACTGGATTCGATCTGAAGGACTGTGTCGACGACGTGGTGATGTTGCTCACCCATAAGGCCGATGAGAAAGGACTGCTTCTAGAGCACGACTATCCGGCAGACGTACCGTCCTGCTTCATTGGTGATCGCACCCGAATCCGACAAATTCTGGTTAACCTCATTGGCAATTCCATCAAGTTCACCGAACAAGGCGAGGTGCGCGTTACCAGTTCGGTGACCCTGCCTGAGGCAGACCATGCAACCTTGTCCATCAAAGTTGCTGACTCAGGCATTGGCATTGCCCCGCAGAATCTGGATAGAGTCTTCGACCAGTTTGAGCAGGCGGATGAGTCCACAACCCGGCTATTTGGCGGAACCGGGCTCGGGCTTGCCATCAGCCGCAAACTGGCCCGCACTATGGGCGGTGATCTAACCGTCGCATCGGAACTGGGGCAGGGTAGTTGTTTTACCTTACACCTGGAACTAGAACCCATTGCTGCAGAGCGCGTTGTCCAGGAAGCTTTTAACGTTGTCGAGCGAAACTACAAGATCCGTGCGCTAGTGGTGGAGGACAACCGAGTGAATCAGATGGTGGCACAAGGGTTGTTGGGCAAAGTGGGGATACAGGTAGATCTGGCGGAAAATGGCAAGATTGGCGTAGACAAGTTCCTCTCAGGGTCGTACGACCTCGTCTTTATGGACCTGCAAATGCCAGTTATGGGAGGGAAAGAGGCTACCCGGATCATTCGCTCCCAGACCAGCCAGCACCCAGTCCCCATTGTGGCCCTGTCGGCGAATGTCTCCGGGGAACGCTGCGTTGATAACGCAGCACAGTTTGATGCTTTCCTAGAAAAGCCCTTTAAGCTGCAGGATCTGGTGCCGTTGGTGGATCGCTTGCTGCCACGGGTCAGCTGAGCGCGCAACTTGTCAGGTCCCCAATTTCTACTCTACGATGGGGTATGGATAACGACCTAACGAAATCGCTGGTATGCGATCTGTGTGGCGGTGAGCATTCAGCGCCGTTTGCGCAGAAATTCGACCTGCAATATGTGGAGTGCAAGGACTGTGGATTCGTCTATTCCGACGTTCGTAGCTTTGACTTTTCCGCCCACAATGCTGCCACCATGCAGAGTTTGCAGGAAACGCAACTGGGCAAACATGGGTCTACTCGCTACCAAAAAGAGTATCAAAAGCGCCTTCGGGAATTTGAACCCTACCGTAAAACCAACCGTTTTCTTGAAGTAGGCTGCAGCGCCGGTGCGTTTCTTCGAGTAGTGCATGATGCCGGTTGGGAAGAATATGGCGTTGAGCCGGAAACACAATGGGCTAACTACTGCCTCGACGAATTGGGACTAAACGTGCACGTGGGCACGCTAGAGACTGCCGACTATCAAGAAAACTCCTTCGACGTCGTATACTCCAATGCGGTTATAGAACATCTAGTCAATCCAAGTGTGGTAATTGAGGAAGCGTTTCGAATCTTGCGACCGGGCGGGTTACTCTACGCCGACACCGTGAATCTTGCGTCTTACACTTGGAAGTTTTTGGGTAGTCAGTGGAAGCTGTTTGATCCACGTATGCACCTTTCTCTCTACACTCCCGAGACTCTACGTCGGCATTGTGAGGCTGCGGGTTTTAGGGTGCGCAAAATCGCTACGCATGGGGTTCGCTTTCACGCGACTAGGGCGGATCAACCCCGAGGCTGGAGACGGGTGGTGGATGAGCTGCGCAAGACACCGTATAGCATTGCGGCCCGCCGTAACCTTAAAGGCGACAATATCTGCGTGTACGCCGAAAAGCCGGTCGACTAGTATTCAACCGCCGGATAAGTGATATCTTCTATCGTCATCGGTGCTCGTGCAAAAAGGGGGCTCAAAGTGATCAATGACAACCAATTGATTAGTGCATTGTTGGGTGCAATCGATGTCTCGTGAGCCGGTTATTGTCGGCATTGGGTTGTCCGATTACCCCAAGGCACCTCACCTAGACTCCCTTGGTCACATTGCCCAGGCTACGTCACGAGCGCTCAATGATAGCGGCGTGGCGCTGGCAGACATAGACGGCTTCGCTTGCGCCAGCATGCCCACCGACCCGGAGCTGCATGTCGAAGCGACAGAAAATCTAGGCTTGCGACCTAGATGGATTAACACGACTTATACCGGCGGCTCTGCGGTACAGTTTCAAATCCCCGACGCGGCGGCGGCCATTCGTGAAGGACGCGCCGAAACGATTCTGTTCGCTTACGGTTCTGATTTCTTGACTCGGTTCGGGCGCACGTTAGGCACAGGCGGACTGTCGGTTGCCGGTGGACTGCAGGGGCCGCTACTCTACGAACAACCTTACGGCAGCACGATTGCGACTTGCTACGCATTGGCTGCTACCCGGCACATGGCGCAATACGGTACCTCCTCAGAACAGTTGGCGAAGATCGCGGTGGGCGTGCGCGAGTTTGCTAGCCTCAACCCGAACGCGCTGTATCAGGATCCGATCACAGTTGATGATGTGCTCGCCAGCCCGATGATTGCCGATCCTTTACATCTGCTGGACTGTTGCGTTGTCGCTGACGGTGGTGCCGCTTTCATCATGACCACAGAAGATCGTGCAAAAGACCTGCGCCAGCCTCCGGTTTATGTGTTGGGTGCAGCCGGTGCCGCTACCCATTGGCACATCCACTCGATGCCGGATTTTGCCATCACTGCTGGAGTGGAAAGTAGCAGGGCAGCCTATCGTGAGGCGGGGGTAACAGCAGAAGATATCGATACGATCCAGTTCTACGACTCTTTTACCATCACGGCGCTGCTACTGCTCGAGGATCACGGCTTTTGCGCCAAGGGCGAAGGGGGGGCCTTTGTCGATGACGGACATCTGCGCTTAGGTGGCAAGCTACCGCTGAATACGGATGGCGGCGGCTTGTCGAGCTGCCACTCAGGCATGCGCGGCACCATGCTGATAACCGAGGCGGTTCGGCAGTTGCGCGGCCAAGCGGGAGCGGCTCAGGTTCCAGATTGCGAGCTAGCCCTCGCAGCCGGTTGCGGCGGACTCTTGTCCTATATCGGCACCACCATATTGGGAAGGTCACGCCGATGATTGAGGTTGTCGCATCAGAACACGCCGATGGCCGTACGTGGGAACGCCCGGAAATGGCGCCGGGTACGCTCGACCGGCAGTATTTCGAAGCTGCAGCACAAGGCCGGCTGCTCATTCAGCGCTGCCCACAATGTGACCATCGGCAGTTTCCGCCGAAACTCATCTGTACCGCCTGCGCCGGTGATCCAGAATGGCTCGAGGTCTCCGGCGCGGGCGTGATTAATACGTTTACCATTGTTCGCCGCCATGGTGTAGAACCGTTTAAGAGCCTGGCACCATTCGTGCTGGCGATGGTCGACTTACCCGAAGGCGTCCGCCTAATGGGTAACGTTACCGGCATCGATGTTGAATCAACGCAAATTGGACAGCAGGTGCAAGCTTACGCGCTACGGATCGACGACAGCATGGCATTGCCACTCTGGCGTTCGGTGGATTGACGGCGAGATCGTAAAACTGCTGGGTGTGGCCTGTCTTCAGGTGCTATGCATGCGGCGAATATGACGAGATGACTATGATTAGTGACTACACGCAACGCCACATCGATTTTGATGGCAGTTTTAACTTTCGGGACATCGGTGGGTACCCTACGGCTGATGGACGTTCCATTCGATGGGGGCGCTACTATCGCACGGGTCGTCACGACCGCATGTCGGAGCAGGATCTGACTCGGTTGCGGGAACTGCAGATCGCGACACAGGTCGATTTGCGAAAACCCGAAGAGGTGCGTGAGCATGGTGCGGGCCCGCTATCGTCCATGGGTGCGTCTTATCACAATATCGCCGTCATTCCTGACGGCGGAACTGACCAGCTGGCGCGGCTGGTAGGTGACACGGGCATCTCCGGCAAACGTTATCTGGGTTACCTAGAGTTCGGCCCGGAGCCATGGTTGCAGCTGTTCGATATTTTTGCCCAAGCAGACGATCATCCGCTCGTGCTGCACTGTACGGCAGGGAAAGATCGAACCGGAGTGGCAACCGCTTTCCTTCTGTCGGTTCTCGGAGTAGATCGTGCGCTGATCGAAGCAGACTACATTCTGACGAACCGAGACGTTACCCGACAGACCGATTTTATTGAGCGCACGACGGGCTTTCCGGAAGGGATGGATCGCGAAACCGTGCTGCACGCTACAGGTGTTCCGGAAGAGGCGATGGGCGACTTTCTAGATGGCCTGCATGATCGATGGGGTGGGCCGCTGGAATATTTACGCCACATTGGCATCGAAGAAGCAACGATGGGTGCGGTGCGCGAAGCGTTTTTACTCAGCTAATTTATGCGCGCCACGGCGATCTTCTCTGAATTAGTGGCGTAACACGGCGAGAGTTTTCGTAGATGCCTGATAAAACCGAAACTGGAATTGGTTACCAAGAAGCGGAAGCCGGCTATTTCGAAAGGCGTGGTTTAAGACGGCACGCAGGGGTCTGGTCGTTGTGGGCGCTTGGCGTAGGCGCGGTAATTTCGGGTCACTTCTCCGGCTGGAACATTGGACTCGCTGTTGGCGGCTGGGGTGGCATGTTGGTCGCCACGATCATCATCATGATCATGTTTCTCGGTTTGGTATTTTCCATTGCTGAAATGAGCCCCGCATTACCCCATACCGGTGGTGCCTACTCCTTTGCACGAACGGCAATGGGGCCCTGGGGAGGCTTTCTTACTGGGCTGGCAGAGAATGTAGAGTATGTGTTAACGCCTGCGGTTATCGTTTTCTTTATTTCAACTTACCTCAGCCAGATTTTCGATACCCCAATCGAGTTCCTACCGGTGTATTGGCTGTTGGCGTACGGGTTTTTCGTTGCGCTGAATATCAGAGGCGTGGCGTTTTCCTTTCAGGTCACCGTGTTTGTCACGATAGCGGCGCTTACTTGTTTGGTCGTGTTTTGGGTATCTGCTCTGTCGAAGTTTGATTTTTCCGCGGCTGCGTTGAATATCGATCACGATGGAGCCCTATTAGCCGATGGTGGCGGTCCGTTACTGCCTTTCGGCTTTTCCGGTGCTCTGGCGGCTTTGCCCTTTGCGGTGTGGCTATTTCTTGCCATCGAGCAGCTACCCTTAGCAGCCGAGGAGTCTCTAACGCCCCAACGCGACATACCGCGCGGGATCATTGCAGGCATGCTGACACTGGTCTTGTCTGCTTTTCTGATTTTATTTCTGAACCCCGGCATCGTTGGTGTAGGATCTTGGGCCCTGGGACAGTCGGCTGAACCATTGTTGGATGGTTTTCGTGCTGTCTATGGCACAGGCACAGCTAAATTGCTGGCGCTAATTGCCGTGGTGGGGTTGGTTGCGTCCTTTCACACCATTATCTTTGCGGAAGGCCGGCAAATTTATTCCCTGTCGAGAGCCGGCTATTTTCCGACGTTTCTCTCTTTGACTCATGGGGAGCGTAAAACACCGCACGTTGCAATGATCTCTGGAGCCGTTCTCGGCATTAGCGTGATGTTGGTAGTCTGGCTGCTTGTGGGTTCCGAACGAGGCACGGCCATCATAGGTGGCACGCTGCTGAATATGGCAGTGTTTGGCGCGATGTTCTCCTACATCATGCAGGCGGCAAGCTTCGTTCTGCTAAGGCGTAATCAACCGAATATCGCAAGACCTTACAGAAGCCCGCTAGGTCAGGCGGGAGCTTACCTGACTATTGCTATCGCCGTAGTTACTTTGGGTTTTCAGCTCAGCGACGAGACGTACCGCGCCGGTGTGATCGGTGTGGCGGTTTGGTTTTTGTTGGGTGCTGGCTACTTTCATTTTTTTCGCCGCCACCGGCTGGTGCTATCACCGGAAGAAAAATTCGCCATACAGCAAAACTCATCGGCCGAGCGCGTCATTCGCTAGGTCGTTGCGTAGACTCTGGTGTTCGCGATCCCGAAACGCTGGAATGACTTGTCGAGCAAATAGTTCCATGGATCGATGAAACCGGTCTTCGGAGACCCAGTCTCGACAGTTGATTAACAGCGTCCCAAACCCGCCGGTTTGTTCGATTAAGCTTCGAATTTGATCAACGCATTCGCTTGGTGAGCCGATGATCCAGGGAATGTTCTCCACCATCCACTCGAAATTGAGCTCGGCATCGTTCATGGTCGTATTGCGCTTCATGAGTGCACCCAACCCCAAGCCCAACAAATATTCATAGGATCGATGCACACCCTCTCGGATCTCTTCCAGAGCGATCGCCTTGCTGTCGGCTACGTACACTTCGCGGGTAACGCGCCACTGTTGCCGTGCGACTGCCGGATCCCGCCCACCTTTCTGTGCTCCTGCTTCCAGGGCCTTGCCGTGGTCGATTAAATCCGGGACCCCAGGGTTTTCTTCGATGGAGGCGGGTGAAAAGTAGACGCTCAGTGGAATGTAGCCTCGCTCCCCGCACAAGGCGAAATTGTGCGTACCGGTTAGTCCGGCGATCGCCAGTTGCGGCCGTTGTTGATAAGGCGGAACTTGCAGGCGACGGTTGTCGAATTGCCAGAACCTGCCGCTGTGTGAGATCGGTTCGCGTGCGCTGAGGACTCGCTCGATAACGTCGATTGCTTCGAGCATTCGTGGGCTGGCCTCCTCGGGGTCGAGTCCTAGCAACGCCCGATCCGAAGGCAAGCCGCCGCCGCCGAAGCCATACAGCAGGCGGCCATGGGTGAGATGATCGAGGAACGCCATTCGCTCGGCGACGAGAAATGGATCGTGGTAGGGCAGATTAATCACCCCAGTTCCGAGCTGTATTCTGCTGGTCACTGCTGACGCTTTGGCGATCATGAGTTCCGGCATTGGGACTGGTTCATAGCCGCCGCTGTGATGCTCGCCGATCCAAAACTCCTCGTAGCCGAGTTGTTCGGCTTTAACCATGCGTGCGATGTCACGATCGTACGCCAAAGTCCAATTTTCCCAAGGGAAGTGTTCCGGCATCGCGAAAAACCCAAAGCGCATAGCTCATTCCTGTCTTGTTACCGCTGCTACTTTCCTATGGCAGGGCTTGGAACGCAATCGTGTTGTGGAGCAAAGGCATCTGAGCCACCTAATGAGAACGGGGCGCGCATTCGGGAACTCCCTATGGCTGTAAGTGGGCGTCTTGCATAGGCTGGAGTTTGGGAGCGAGTAGTTTGAGGTAACCCATGAAGACAGCGCAGAACCTACGAAAAGACCTGTCTGCGAGGTATGTAACCGAAGCCCGCCGGGGGATTTCAGCATGGTTGAAACCTGCTGTGTTTGCCAGCGCTGTTTGCCTGATGCTTATCAACTCGGTGGCTGCGGCTGCGGTCATCACTCCGACGATCAGTGTTATTGATCAGAATATGTATTTTTCAGGAAGTGGCTTTAGTGCCGCCGCAGATACCGGAGATGTGAGCTTCCTCGACAGGGCGGACCGACCCCTGGGTACTTTCGCTTCGCAGTATTCCGCTGCCGCGCGCATCTGGGACACTGATCTCCCGCCTGTGAACTGGGTATCCATCTCGATCGAGGATATGGTCACTACAACGCTGAGCTCCAGCGAACTATCGATAAGCACTCAGGGCCAGTACCGCCTGGAGAGGCCGAATACGGGAATCTCCCCTCCCGCCTCCATCGGCTTAGCTCATATATTCAGAGTAGTGTTTGAGGTCGAGTTAGCGCCTGTGACTGCCGAGCTGTTCTTTGCAGGAGACTGGACCCAAGGTTATGGAATGAGTCGTTCGGTTATCGAGTTGCAAGAGTGGAGTACCCGTAACTTCATTGCTCACGGGAACAATCGCTTTATCGTTGAAGATGCCAGCGGTCGATCAAGCCGAGCTCCTGATTCGTTGACTCTCGAACTTCAGCCAGGGCTGTACCTATTTCAGGCAGTGTTTTCGAATATTCAAGATGAGATTGGTACACTAGTGGAATTGACTCCTCGCTTCTATTCGGGAATTCGCTTCAGCGCCGATGCCACAGTTCCAGAACCCGAAACTTTGATTCTTCTGTTGAGTGCTCTTTTACTCCGAAATGGTACTGGCTTGCGCTCATAGCGCACTGGCTTTGCACCTGGAATACAATGCTGGCAGTGTGTGCTACGGCGTGCCGTAGCTCTGCGTGAACTCGACCACTAAAGGCTGTCCACTCGACCCAAAAATCAATGGCTCTGCCTCCCGAACACACCCCGGACTTGCCGCTCGGTAGTCCGGAGCATCGAAAGCGACCGCTGTATCTGGTGATTGCCTATACCTCGCTCGGCCTGGGCATTATCGGCGCGTTTCTGCCGCTGTTGCCGACCACGCCGTTCCTATTGCTCGCCGCTTGGTCGGCGTCCCGGGGTTCGCCGGAGCTGCATCGTTGGCTGTATGAGCATCCGCGCTATGGCGCGACGTTGATTGCCTGGGAACAGGAACGGGCGGTGGCAACTTCGGCAAAGGTGACAGCCTGCGTCTTAATGAGCTTTAGCTGGGTTGTCATGTTGTGGATGACCAATGGCTGGCTTGTACCGGCGATCACTGGCGTTCTATTTGTTGGTATGGCTTTGTTTCTAATCAGCAGGCCGGTACCGCGACAAGTGAAAAAGTAAACTCTAGATGTACCCGTAGACAGACGCTACCCTGGGCACATCTAAAACAGCCACTACGGGTGTGAGTATGGCGGCAGAGAAATATCGTGCGGCGTGGAATCCCACCACGCACATCGGGCGGGTCAAAATTTACACGGGGCGTGGTGATCGTGTGCTCTACGAATTCGAAGATCCCGCCGAATTCACCGCCGTTCTGACATTATTGGCGTCCTCCGACGAGATTCGCATACGAGATGGCTACATTCGGACCAGCGATGAGCCCATAGATGGTGAGTGAATAGGCGATCCGAGCCGGCGCACCCACAGCTGAGCGGAATAACTACCTCTCGGCCAGCGAGTCACCAACAATCGTTCGGCCTATAGGTGAATCGTGCCACTAGCGAGATGATATGCTCGTTTGAATCTACAGTTCGTAATCCAGCTATTCAATGGAGGGTTTCATGGCTACTTTTCTGGCGAGAATCAAAATATTCGAGGGGAAAGAGGCAGAGTTCGAAGAGACAGCGCGCATGATGTTTCGTGAGACCCATGCCAACGAGCCAAATTGTGTACGTTACGAATATTGGCGGGGTGCAGAACCCAGAACGTACTATTGCATGGAGTCTTTCGACAACTACCTAAGCTTCATGGAGCATCAGACGTCCCCGCACCACGAAGCGCCGGACTTCGGTTCTATGCTAGAGGAAATTGACTTGGAGTGGATAGATCCTATTCAGGGAGCCTGTGATTTGGTTGCGACCGAATCCAGGGAGCTTGCTGATGATGCTAGCGATCTCATGAAAGAGTATGCCGCCACTCATCCGCTGGTCATGCAGGATTGGTGGCTGAAGGTTCGAAGCTAAGCTGGGCGCTTGTTTGACAAAACCGATGCTCCGGAGCCTTGTAAAGAGTAGTGAATTTGCAGTCGGGTCTCGATTCTTTGTTCGTTCGCCGCTAATTCCACACATTCACCAGGCTTTGTGGCTACTTCATGGAGCCCGTGGTGAACCGTGAGT
The DNA here is from genome assembly GCA_051027215.1 of Pseudomonadales bacterium. GTDB lineage: Bacteria > Pseudomonadota > Gammaproteobacteria > Pseudomonadales > Azotimanducaceae > CALHVX01. Next base: position 18,106 of record JBPCXR010000096.1, read on the forward strand.
ATTCGCCACAACCCTGAGCTTCGACTTAGCTTTTACAGCAGATTTCCCTAATCTTCGCGGCATCCAAACTAAGCAGCTGCTGAGCATGGCTTTTACTCTGCCTGGTGCTTCTGTGCTGTTCAAAAATGCCAATGAAAGCGCCGCGACATTGGTTGTGCTCATAGCTTGATTAACCTAGCAAAGCTACCGTTGTGGAACTGCCAATGGCTCGCTGCGGCGCTGATTTCAGTCACGTCCTTTGCTCCAGCCACCGCGTTAGCTGGTGAAGAATTCTTCAGCGTGCGCAATTACAGCCCGTTCGCCCAGGTGTATGGATTGCCCGGCTTCGCCGATGCTACGGTCCTCGATCAGCGCCAGTACTCTCTGGCACTCAGCACTACGGTTATCAACCATGCAGACCAAGGCTCTGCACCGGGAGAGACGATCTTCCTAGATGGTGAGACCTATATCACTGACCTAACCCTGGGTGTTGGCGTTACTGATCGGTTGACCCTTGGGGTTACTGTTCCTTGGGTTGCGTACAACGGTGGTGTGTTCGACAGCGCGATCGAGACCTGGCATGACATCTGGGGCTTTCCAAACGGTTTTCGCGACGGCGCAGACGATGAGCTATTCATTCGATACGAGAGTAATGGTGTCGAGGAGTTTTTGCTCGACACCTCCAGCAGCGGCATAGGCGATGTAAGATTGGAAGCCGCCTATCAACTCACGCAGTCCGAAGCTGCGGATTTCGGCGTCGTCCTTCGCGTTGGAGCGAAGTTGCCCACCGGCGACTCTGCGGATCTGAGCGGCAGTGAGGCCACCGACTTTTCTCTGGATTTGGCGGTGCGCAAAGAGCTCGCACTGCGAAATAGTAAGTTGATACTGCTGGCCCATGCCGGTGCATTATTCCTCGGTGATGGCGAAGTACTGCCAGAGCTGCAGCGCGATACGGTTGGATTTGCGGGTGCGGGCGCGGTATGGCGAGCGAGCGAACGTTGGCGATTCAATCTGCAGTTCTATGGGCAGACCAGCTATTTCGACAGCGATGTCAAAGAACTTGGATCGGAGGGAATCTCGATTACCGCGGGCTTAAGCTATTCCTGGCTAGAGAGCAGAACGCAGCTATCCGTAAGCATGGTTGAGGACCTGGTGACCGACATTATTCCGGATGTAGCACTGCAGATAAAACTGACCAAGGATTTTCGGTAGCGTGATGTTTCGAGTGTGCATCTACGTACAACGATGCTTGTGTGCATATGCGTTGTTGCTTGTTTGCTTTGCTCCCGTTGAAGCGCATGCCTGGGAGGATGTCAGTGCGCTGCAATCCGTATGCACAAGGCTCTCCTTAAGCGCAGTTAACTGTGCGGTCTCGGAGCAGCCAGATGTCGACGGGTTGCCCGAGCCACTGATTCGAGGTCCAAGCCCCGCGAAAGACCCTGCCGGCCTGCGCCGCGATGTTTACTACTTCCTTGGTTGGCAATTCGCCATCCTTGGCGTGCTATACGCCAGTCCCGAGGGTTTCAGCGGTTGGAGCAAGGAACAGAAGGAAGAGAAAGACTTCGGAGCCTGGTGGAAAAAAACGTCAGGAAGCCCACTTGGGACAGCGACGACGACTTCATCAACTACGGTTTGCATCCGTACTGGGGTGCGACATATTTTGTCCGAGCGCAAGAGCGTGGCTATGGTAACAAAGGAGCGTTCTGGTATTCCTTCGCCTTATCTTCGTTGTATGAGTTCGGGGCAGAAGCCATCTTTGAGGAACCATCCATACAGGATTTCGTGGTAACACCCGTTGTTGGTTCCTTGATTGGAACGCAATTCGTTAGGCTGCGGTAAAATATTCGCCGTAGAGTACTGCAGGAAGGTCAGTATAGCCGAGGAGATCGGTGGTGGCTTGCGCTGACCGATCCTTTAGGAAGGGTGAATCGATTCACTGATCGCGTGCTCGGGCGGGGTACCAACGTGCAGGTTCGACCGCTTCTCACGCACAGAAAATCTTACGAGGATAGTGGTCGCGATCACATCAGCGAACCCTTTTATGGATTGAAGATGACTCTTCGTTGGTAGCGGTTGCCTAAGTACCCTTGTGGCCGACAGAGCCTTTGAACCCAATCGAACCCAGTGGTGACATCTGCGTGTGTATCTGCCTATGCTGGAGACGAACCCTTCAATGAGAGCGGCACTAGAATCCGGCTTGAGGAAGATCCATGGCGCGGAGCAACGCTACCGGCGACTGTGTGAAATTTGGCTAGCCTGTCTATGTCGCAATCATGATTAAAGGAGAACTCAGAAAGATGATCGGCCAAACCATTCGACTCATGGTCAAAGAAGGCAAAGCAGCAGAATTTGAAGCCTTGGTGGCGCAGTTGATGCGCGATGTGACGTCCAATGAGCCCGGCGCTATCTACGATGTGCGGCGGGTTCGAGGTGCGCCACGAACGTACTTCTACTTCGTTTCGTTTCCGGACCAAGCCGGTTTCGATCGCTATATGGCCGCGGATTACCACACCCAAATGTCGCCCAAAGCCCTGGCTCTGCTCGATGGCGATCCCGCGTTTGAAGATCTCGACGCTTTCGACTGAACTGGGGAAGGTGGTCGAATCACCGACTAGCTTGAAAACACGAATATAGTCCAGCGAAAAACGGGCATAATTGCGTTTCGGTAAACAGCGGGGAAGGCAATGAATAAGCTGATTTTCGGAATTCTGTGTTTGTGTGTTTCGGTTTCTGCTCAAGCAGAGCGCGAGTGTAAGCCATCCAAGTGGGGCGCTGAGGATGAAATTGGCAACATCAATTTGATTGATGCCGCATCGGTGAAAAAGGCAGCCAAATTGATCAAGACCGGGCGAACTTACAGCCTAGGTATCACCATCGATTCATCGACTCCGGCGTTTGCGCCCCGCGGGCTGTCTTTACAGGTCGTGCAACCCGGGCAACAGGAAGGCGCACGTCCCAATGTGGGTATGACATACAACGATGACGTGTTCCAAGGTTGGTTCGGGATCGGCTCGCAGCTTGATGGACTGGGACACTTGGGCTACGAAGGCATGTATTACAATTGCAATGACGCCAAAGAATTCGCCGATATCAGCGGCTTAAAGAAGCTAGGTATCGATAAAGTTCCGCCGATGGTGGCCCGTGGCGTGGTGCTAGATGTTGCCGGGCACTACGGCAAAAAGCACCTCGAAGCAGGACAGTTCTTTACGGTAGACGACATTAAGGCCATCGAGAAAAAGCAAGGCACGCCAATTCGAGAAGGCGATGTAGTGCTGTTTCACACGGGTTGGACCGATAGCAAGCTAGAAAGTGATCCACAAGCATGGGTGTCTGGAGAGCCAGGGCAATCTGAAGAAGTGGCGAGCTATCTGGCAAGCAAGAATGTGGTTGCCGTAGGGGCAGATACTTGGGGTGTTGATGTGGTACCGGCACAACACGCCGAACGGCCATTCCAAGGGCACGTGATTCTGCTCAAAGAGAACGGCATATACATTCTAGAGACCATGAACACAGGCCCATTGGTGCGTGATGAGGTTTTCGAGTTTTTGTTTGTTCTTGGTCAAGCAAAGGTGCGCGGTGCAGTGCAAATGTTCATTAACCCCATAGCCATCGACTAAGGCGGTGGCAATGTGGGTGTAACTATAGGTTTGCCAACTTAAACATCGCCATCAATATAGCGCTGGATCATGATGTGGTGTTGGCGAATCCGCATGTCTTGATAGTTCGCAAACTGTACTTGATTGTTGCCAGTCGCTTTTAGGCCCTGCTGGACGTAGGGCAAGTTACCCATATCCTGATCGGCGATGGCGCCTAATCCGCCTAGCTCTTTGGCATCGGACCAGTTTTCGTCTTCAGCGAGCATGCGCATTGGCGCCGGTGCAGGGTGTGGTTTGTTCTTTGGCGCAGTGTCTAGCTGATAGACCTCCATAATGGCGCTATCCACATCGCAACCATTCGGCCGCCACCGATAGACACGAGTGGGTTTTGCACCTCCCCATACGGAAAAGTTTGGGAACAGGTTGTAGAGAATGGAATCCAGCATTTCGGCGTCTGAATACTTGGCGTAGTCATGGCCGTTTTGTGACTGCAAGCTCTCTCTCACTATCTGAGCGATGTAGGCTCGTGCTGTGGTGCCGGCCGGAATTTCCTCCGCATCGCCATATATTTTGTAGCGCCGTTGCATCATGTCGTTGAGAATTTTCTCTTCTGACACGTTATCCCTGTCTAGTAACGGGCTTGGCATAGCGCTTGCGCTAATTTGGCGGGTTACATAGTCTGAAAACACATCGTACTGGGAGTTGACGTCGGTCACGTGGGTCATGATTTGCGGGTGGGTGACCGGTGCGTGCTGGGACTCCATGAAAGCTTCAGCCACTACCTTCCAGTTGCACGGTACGACTT
>JBPCXR010000097.1:0-3485 GCA_051027215.1 Pseudomonadales bacterium
GATATCTCCAGATTGTTTTCCAAGGTAATTAGAGCTTGTTCCTGGTCGCTAATGGGATCGATGTTCTTGACAACCCGCTTTAATGAACCGACCCCTTGCTTAAGAGCCTGAATTCCCGATTCCGCAAAGTTAAGTTCTTTTGGATTAGAGCCTGGCAAAGCGCCGCTCAGGATGGTTTCCGTTCCGAATTCATCAACAATGCCCTGCAGTATCTCTCGACTCGTCATCATTTCAATTGCCGTGAGCACCTCGCTCTCTCGAGTTCGGTGAACAGTTTGTGTATCGCCGGTTGTCGACGTGGTTGGGTCGAGCGCAACGTTTTCACGACCATCCCTTAAGTTGAGCTTAGCAACAGAGTGGTACTTTCGCGGGTAGAACAAAATGACGCATGCTGTAAGCAACATGATCGCGGAGAAACAGCAAACAGCTATCCGTTTGTGCCGAAGTACGGCACTCCAAGGTCCTGGAGGCACTACTTGTAATTCCGCGGCGAGCGGTTGTTCTGAATGAACACTAGTTAGATCTTTCACTTGCTCTGGCACGGCAGCTATCCTTGTCATAGAAAAGGATTATTGCCAGCCTCCGATGCGGCATTTGGAACAAATCTCCTCCTGAGAAAACTTGTGATCGCAGGGCGCAAGCCCAACGACACAGTATGGTTGGTACCTCTCAGACGGTCAATAAGTGCGACTCTCTGCAGATTATAGCTGCTTTTCTGGCGTTCCGCCATTGCTTGTTGCTTGCCAGTGATCGGATTTACCATCCTCTATCAACATGAGCGACTTCTAGTTCCATCGCAAATCGACACGATCTCTTGCACGACAACACGGTGTCTAGCAACAATGGCTAACATTGCGAATTAGATAGGCTGTCGTGGTGTTTCCCTCCTTCTTTACGAAGGTACGTACAATTGGTATTTCATCGATATCTCAAGCTTCTTCGAGCTTCGCTTGCTGAACGTAGAGTTGCAACGGCTCCACAAGTCTTGCCGATAGCTGTCGTAACAGTCGCGGTTACGATACTGTACATCTTGCTCTCAATAGTGCTTGTGCCTTCGGGCGAGCCTCGCGAATACCATTTCATAAACGAGAACGGAGCAGCAACGGCATATTCTGCAATCCTACTCGCGGCGTCAGGCGCAATTGCCTTTGCTACTATGACTTTACTCCGACACAGCCGCGACTCCTATGCGTGGGTCTGGCTTGTCTTGGCAATGGGTTTCATTTTTCTTTCCTTTGATGAACTACTCCAATTCCACGAGCGAGTGGGCAGGCTTATTGAACGGGTGAGTCAATCAGGTGCGTTCAGGAGTTGGAATGACATGATCGTTATTTCGTACGGCCTTATTGCTCTACCAGTATTGGCAGGAATTATGCCCGGCTTAATTCGATCCCCAAGGGTGATGGAGTTGTACGTTCTTGCTTTCATTTTTTATGGATTTCATACCCTCATCGATTCCGTCACCGAACCGCCGACGACTTACTCCGTAATCGCGGAAGAATCCTGTAAGCTGTTTTGCGGTGTATTCTTGCTGATGGGCTCCTATGCTGGACTCCTATACCCGCTCCTGAAAGATTCAGGGCTGGCCGCCCCCTAGCGGTAGGCTTTCTGAGTTTCGGCTAGTGCCCAAGGAAACAAATGGTCGAATTCGGGTTCAAACCGCGCCATTTCTATGATCCGGGCACTTTTGGCGACGCGGCCCAACACCGGCAGTTTCTGCGCATACGGCAGAAGTTTCAGCGTTTGCTGGGCGAACTCCATGATTTTGCCTCCGTTGGCACGTAGCAATGCGTTACCAGCAGTGGCAAGACGTTCTCTCGAAGTTCTCCGACCAATGCGGTACTCCTGGCACCATCCTTCGAACGACTCTTGGGCAGCTGGTGATAGAAACGAAGAGCGATCGAACAAGAGTACTGAGGCAGCTTTTTTCTCTTGGCCAAAGAACTCCCTGGGCACGCCCGCCTGTTCGACGATGCGTCGACAAATGGGGCCATCATAACTTCCACCAAGACGCCAGGGAGCCATGTCGCAGGAGCGACCTATGGCGCGGATATCATTTTCTTGCAAGGCTCCGATGAATGGAAGGGGAATGTGCAGGTATTGTCCGTGAAGTCTTGCTTCAGTATGTGATAGCCCAGACTGATCTGTGCGACTCAGATCGCAGCGGTCGTCCTTAGTAGGTCTCCATACACTACTACCTCGATAGCCGGTGAATAACACACGACCTATGAGTACGTTAGCAGCAGGAGCGAAGTAAACATCTTCGCCCTTTGCATCGGACGCAATAAATCGGGTGACATCAAGTGCCGACCTGTTCACCGTCCGCCAGTCATCACGCGAAATGCTGATCGGCTCGAGCCCCAGTCTGCGCGCGATTTCAGAGCCGTCATCGTTCGCTCCTCCGCGAGCATCGACAATTGATAAGGTCTGTTTTAATCCGGCATGCCTAGCAACTACGGCGACCGCTGGCGAGTCATATCCTGTTGAAATTGAAGCAATAGGTGTTAGTGGCGATTTTCTGGAAGGTGCCGATATATTGTTCCCGAGTGATTGCAGTGTTTCAACTAGGAACGACTCGTAGTCTCTAAACTCGGAGAACTTGCGACTAAATACGGGCTTGTCGATCTCATGCAACTCTCCATGGTCAAAGGCTAAGTTACGAAAATAGGTCAGGTTGATGTCGCCAGCCGATGTCGGAAGTATTCGTTCATAGCTTTCGAACCCGTGGATGATTGACTCAAAGAACGAAAAATAGTTGCGGCTGTGAGGATCAACAGTGCCTTTTATCGATTCCATGAGGCAAGCCAGTGAGTTGGATACATAGATATTGTCCCCGGAGCGGTGCGAATGGAGCCGGTCTAGCGTCGTCGCGGATGAGACAAACACCCACCGGTCTCCTCTCCGTCTACCTCCTGATCCAAATACTATATCGGTAAGATCAAAGTTACTCTCAGCAAATGGGCCATCCCAAACAGCTTCTGCAAACCAGTCTTCGCCTGTCTGTACACCTTGTCCGTGCTGCAAAAAGAGTTCTTGTCCGCCATGCGCGAAATGCACCAACCATGCGAGTGGTGGCCAGTTAGGGACAAGTTCGGCAGAGAGATTCAATGGCAAAAAATATATATAAGATGTTCTGAAATCTGCCGAATCGAAAAACTGCTAGCGATTCTGGCTGTTCATCATGTGCTGAGATGAATAAGGGAACTCTTTTGAGAAGAAGAATAATATATCTAATCCAGTAAACTAAGTCCAACGAGGCAAAGTTGGATTGAGCGAGGACCGTACGCTATTTCAGCAACGGTGAAACAGCAAGATGAGATTCTCCGAAAAAGTGAGATCTGCTCTGTTCGACAATCTCTCGTGGTCGACGAGGGGGAACGCCACTTCTTGGACTCAAGCGGCCATCACGACCTGCGACGGTATTGTCTCAGCTTTGTGCAATCCGACGACTATCAAAACTGCGGCACCATTCGCCCAATAATACA
>JBPCXR010000098.1:0-27601 GCA_051027215.1 Pseudomonadales bacterium
GCGATATGGGCGGCGACACCGGTGGTGGTGACATGGGTGGTGGTGACATGGGTGGTGGCGTTGCCGTACCCGAACCCGGAACTTTCGGGTTGCTGGTGCTTTCGGCCATTGCCCTGTGGCGCTCAAAAGCTCATTTGGCGGTGCGCCGCTGCTAAACCCCTTGGCCGCTCTCGACTTGTCGGAGCAGGCTGCTCGCGCTCGCTCGTGGCTTTCAATCCGGCATGCTTGCATGCAATGATGCTGGGTCCTGCGCAACTGAGAGAGCAATATGAGCGAGCTGGCAATTGATGAACCTTTCTGGCTGAAGGACAATTTCGCTCCAGTTCACGAAGAGGTGACGGAGTTTGACCTGAAGGTGAGCGGGGAGATTCCCAGAGCGTTGAACGGGCGCTTGCTGCGCAACGGCGCCAACCCACAGTCCGGCACTTCCGCGCATTGGTTCCTTGGCAACGGCATGTTGCATGGCGTTGAGATTCGCGAAGGTAAGGCGAATTGGTACAGAAACCGCTACGTCAAAACCCCGCTGTACCTCGATCCCAACGCCGATGTAATGAGTTCCTTGGGCGACATGTCGAAGTCCGCGGCCAATACCCACGTGATTCATCACGCCGGCAAAATCATGGCGTTAGAAGAGGGCCATTGGCCATTCGTCGTGTCCGATGAGTTGGAAACGTTGGGGCCGAACAATTTCGATGGCAAATTGAAAGGCGCTATGACAGCACATCCGAAAACCTGTGCAGAGACTGGTGAGCTGCTGTCTTTTGCCTACGGGATGAGCGAACCCTTTCTTACTTATCATCGAACATCGCGCGACGGCAAGATGCTGCAGGTCGAACCGATTACGGTGAAGGGTGCGACCATGATTCATGACTTCAACATCACTCGCAATCACGTGGTGTTCATGGACTTGCCAGCCGTGTGGAACCTAGAAGGTATAGCCAGCTCTGGGCTGCCAGTAGTCTGGGACGAGTCCTACGGTGCGCGTTTGGGGGTGATGCCTCGCACAGGGACCGATGCTGACGTGAAGTGGTATGAGATCAACCCTTGCTACGTCTTTCATCCACTCAACGCCTATGAAGAAGGCAACAAGATCGTCGTCGACGTTTGTCGCATGGACGATACTATGAAACCGGGTTCAAACTCTCCGCCCATGCTGTACCGCTGGATCATCGACCAGGACTCTGGTCGCGTATCCGAAACCCAACTCGACGATCGAGTGGTGGATTTTACTCGCGTCTGCGACACGGTCGTTGGCCTAAAAAACCGCTATGGCTACGCTGCGGCGTTTGCCGGAGGATTGCCGGTTGCTGCCGGATTCGTAAAGTACGATCTACAGCGAGACAGCTCGGACTATCATGATCTCAATGGCGGGCAGGGCAGCGAACCGGTTTTCGTGAAAGACCCGGAAGGCCAGGCTGAAGATGATGGTTGGGTGCTCAGCTATGTTTTCCAGCCAGAAATCAATCGTAGTGAAGTGGTCATTGTCGACTCGCGAGCATTCGCAGACGGGCCCGTTGCGCGAATTCACCTACCGGTGCGAGTGCCGGCAGGATTTCATGGCAATTGGGTGCCAGACGGCTACTAGGGCGAGGTGGCGACCCCGGGCATGAGCTCGGGGTCGGCGTGATCGATCTAAGGATTCACCATGAGTTTTCCCGTGTGCCCGCCGCTGAAAAGCATCAGCAGTGCCTCTGGAAAATTCTCCACGCCGTCGACCACGTGCTCCTTAATATGGAATTTGCCTTCTTGTAGCCAGCGGGTGAGATCAGTCATAGCTTGGGGATGATCGTCAGACCAATAGTCCACGGTGAAGCCGCGCATGCTGGCGTTACGTTCCGCTAAACGCAGATATAACTTCGGTCCGGTAACGTCGTCGAGATGCTGATACTGGGAGATGGCGCCGCAGATTACGACCCTCGCCGCCGGAGCGATGTTGGCGAGCACCGCGTCGAGAATGTCTCCACCCACATTATCGAAGAACAAGTTGACCCCTTCAGGTGCTAGTTCCTGCAATCGCTCGTTGACGTCTTCGTTCTTATAGTCGATGCCCGCCGCGATGCCGAGATCATCCACCAGATAGCGCACTTTCTCTGGGCCGCCGGCAATACCGATGACGTGAGCGCCTTTGATCCGGGCAATTTCGCAAGCCACCGATCCCACCGCGCCAGCGGCTGCCGAGACGACCACAGTATCGTTTTCGGATAGCGCGCCAACGCTGTTCAGGCCGACGTAGGCAGTAACCCCGGTGGTTAAACCGAGAACGCCAAGATGGGCGGAAGCTGGTGCTTCACTCTCATCCAGCTTCTTGAACATGGCTGCCGGCGCCAGCATATGCGATTGGGCACACACCGGACCGAACACGGCGTCGCCCTGTCGCAGATTGCCATCGCCGCTAGATATGACTCTACCGATGCCGAGCGCCGTCAGCGTACCACCGAGCGGAACCCCTTGATGGTGCCCGCCCTCGCGCAGCGTTGTAGTGATCCAGGCATCGATAGAGATGTTCTCGACCTTGAGCAGCACCTGACCCTCGCTCGGCGCTGGCAAGGTTTCTTCTTCAATGGCGAAACAGTCGGACGTAATGGTGCCGTTAGGTCGTTGCTTCAGCACGACCTTGGTGTTCGTAGTCATATTGTTCCCGGACGGTGAGTTAACGCGGCGGTAGACCTTTTTCTTCGCGGAGCTTGTTCATGCGCGTGACGTCTGCGCCCATTCGATCGCCAAGCTCTTCTTCGGAGATGGTGCCAGCCATGTGAGCACCCGCTTTTGTGCCGTTGTACATGATCTTCTTCACCGGGGTTACGGCGAGAATGACCCGCAGTGGCGAATCCAGCAAATTGTAGAAGAACTCCTCGCCTTCCTTGCTGGCAGGGTTCAGCTTTTGCGACAGGGCGGTGTAGAACCACTTTTTGGTGTCGTCGTCATCAAAAAACTCGCCTTTGCCTTTGAAGGTAATAGCGCCGCCAGGCAACTCCGCGCTAGCACCGGCAGGGTAGCCGTGACTGCTGACGTTGACGGAGACTCGATTGTCCCGGCGAATGGCCGCGGTACGGTGGCGGTGTTCAGAAAAGGTCAGCCAGATCTTGCCATCGTGCCACACAAACGCGTGGGTCACGCCCACTGGCCAGCCATCTTTGGTGCCCCACATCAGCACGCATTCGACCGAGTTGTTCATCAGCTGATCAATTTCGTCGTCTGTGAACGGATAGATCGATACGATCTCGTGGTCGTGGGTCTGAACCATAGCTATGTCCTTGAAATTTAAGTGATCATCCCCTTCGGCACTGGCTGCCGTCAGGTGTGTTGCGACCACTTTAGCCGCTTCGGTAGCGCTTTGCACAGGCGGGAGCAAAGTATCGCCGCAAAGGTACCTTTGCTAAGGTCCCAGCGCATGGCAATCCATGGAGAAGCACCGTGAGCGAGCAGAGTAGCCGGGTGAAAGAAGCGGGCGAGACGCCTGAAGGCAACAGCTTTATGAGCCCGTTTCTGTCGCCGAACCCGCCGCCAATCATCGAAGATCCCTATTCCGTGCCCATTGAAGAGATAAACGTCATCGACGGCCGGTTGTTCCAGCAGGATCTGCATTGGGCGCACTTTAAACGCCTGCGCGAAGAAGACCCGGTGCACTTCAACGAGCTACCGGGCATCGGCCGCTATTGGTCGCTGACGAAATTCGAAGACATCATGTACGTTGATAAGAACCATGAGTTGTTTTCTTCGGCTCATGGTATTGCGCTCGGTCCGCGCATCGATGCGACTCCGAACCCAGAAGAACTGCAATTTTCGAACTTTATTGCCATGGACCCGCCGAAGCATGACGTGCAGCGGGCGACGGTCGCGGGGGTGGTGGCACCAAGGAACTTGGCGAATATGGAATCGTCCATTCGCGAGCGCACTGGCAAAGTGTTGGATGATCTTCCGGTTGGAGAAACGTTTAACTGGGTGGACAAGGTGTCGATTGAGCTGACAACTCAAATGCTGGCCATTTTGTTTGACTTTCCGTTTGAAGAGCGCAGAAAGTTAACCCGCTGGTCTGATGTGGCAACCGCGCCACCAGGCACTGGCATTGTTGATACCGTTGAACAACGGCGAGCAGAATTGCTCGAGTGCCTGGCCTATTTTACTGAGCTTTGGAACCAGCGAGTCAATCAAGAAACACCTGGCTCGGATCTAATTTCCATGCTCGCTCACGGCAAAGAGACGCGCAACATGCAGCCCTACGAGTTCCTTGGGAACTTAATTCTACTGATTGTTGGTGGCAACGACACAACGCGCAATTCGATGAGCGCAGGTGTGCTGGCGCTCAATGAAAACCCCGAAGAATATGACAAGCTGCGACGAGACCCAACGTTAATTGGCAACATGGTTCCAGAGATCATTCGCTGGCAGACGCCGCTGCCTTACATGCGCAGAACGGCAAATCAAGACGTCGAGATCCGGGGTAAGCAGATCAAAGCGGGTGACCAGTTGCTCATGTGGTACGTTTCAGGGAACCGTGATGAAGCAGTAATCGATGAGCCGAATGAGTTTTTGATCGATAGGTCCAATGCTCGTCACCATCTGTCGTTCGGCTTTGGTATCCATCGATGCATGGGCAATCGCTTGGCAGAAATGCAGCTGCGAGTGCTGTGGGAAGAAATCATGCAGCGCTTTCAGAACGTCGAAGTCGTTGGAACGCCGCAGAGACTGCGTTCAAGTTTTGTGCGAGGTATCACCGAGCTGCCTGTCGTATTGCACCCGGTATAACAAACAGACTGCAATACAACTCAAGGAGGGGACTATGGGGTTGGCAGGCCTAAGGCGTGGCTGGATTGGTCTGTTATGGGTGCTGGGCAGCAGTTGTGCGCAACCCGGCAACGAAGCGCCGCAGCAACAAGCAGTCGTCAAAGTAACAGACACCGCTCGAATTGCTGGTTCAGTCGCTGAGCCTGACCAATGGCTGAGCCACGGAGGCGGCTATTCCGAGCAGCGTTTTTCTGGGCTGCGGCAAATTCGGCCGGAAACGGTGGAGGGTCTGGGCCTAGCTTGGTACTTCGATTTCGACACCCATCGGGGTCAAGAATCCACTCCGCTAATGGTGGATGGCGTAATCTATGTCACCAGTGCTTGGAGCAAGGTATTCGCCCTGGATGCAGCAACAGGTACGCAACTGTGGCGCTATGATCCTGAGGTACCTGGCAAGTTTGGCCTGAGCGCTTGTTGTGATGCAGTGAATCGGGGCGCCGCCTACTACCAAGGCAAAGTCTATGTCGGCACGCTCGATGGCCGCTTGATTGCGCTCGATGCAGCAAGTGGCGAGCTAGTGTGGTCGACGCTTACGGTTGACCAATCACAACCCTATACCATCACCGGCGCCCCGAGAGTGGCGAAAGGCAAGGTTTTCATTGGCAACGGTGGCGCCGAGTATGGCGTTCGTGGTTACGTCAGTGCTTACGATGCCACCACAGGCGCACTGAGCTGGCGATTCTACACGGTGCCTGGCGATCCACGAGAACCGGCTGATGGCGCCGCCTCCGACGCAATACTGCAAAAGACCGCGGCAAACACCTGGCATGGGCGTCGATATCTCGAGTATGGCGGAGGTGGCGGCACAGTCTGGGACAGCATTGTCTATGATCCTGATTTGGATCAACTTTATGTTGGCACCGGTAACGGTTCGCCCTGGAACCGCCAGCTTCGCTCCGAGGGACGTGGCGATAACCTGTTCCTCTCTTCGATTCTCGCCTTGAATCCTGACACTGGGGACTACCTCTGGCACTACCAGGAAACGCCTGGCGAGACCTGGGATTACACGGCAACCCAACAGATCAGCCTGGCTGAGCTAGAAGTCGACGGTGAGCGCCAAAAAGTACTGATGCATGCACCCAAGAACGGCTTCTTTTACCTGCTCAACCGAGAGACGGGCAAGCTCGTCTCGGCAGAGAAATTCATTCCGGCGAACTGGGCGGAACGGATCGACCTAGAGACCGGGCGACCAGTCGAGACCCCTGGCGCCCGTTACGAGGAGCAGCCGTTTTTAGCAACCGTGGGTGGCGCTGGTGCCCACAATTGGCAACCGATGTCTTACAGTCCACTAACCGGATTGGTTTATATCCCGGCACAACAGGTACCGTTTCTTTACTCTGCGCTAGCCGCCGAGCCGTACCGTCCCGGCGAGTGGAATTTGGGTGTAGATCTTCTCGGCACGCCACTGCCCCTGGATGCGTCAGCTCGAGCAGAAATCGTGGACGGGCTACAAGGTCGGTTGATCGCTTGGGATCCGGTTCAACAAAGAGAAGCCTGGCGGGTCGAACACGATGGACCCTGGAATGGTGGAACCTTGGCAACGGCTGGTGGGTTGGTGTTTCAAGGGCTCACCGATCACAGCTTTCGTGCCTATGATGCTGCCTCTGGCAAGCTTTTGTGGCAGTACCCAACCCAAGATGCGGTGATCACCGCGCCCATCAGCTTTGCTTTGGGCGATGAGCAGTACATTGCGGTGTCGGTAGGTAACGGTGGGGGAATGCCGTTGACGTTACCGACGTTCGATGGCCCCAAGGCAACACCGAATGGACGCCTGCTCGTGTTCAAATTGGGGGCAACCGAAAGACTCCCTGATTTTGCGCCAGCTGAGCAGAGTGTTGTAACGGCCCAAGGCAGCGTGTCCGCTGTCGACGCCAGTCGGGCGTTCGCGCTGTTTGGCCGCTATTGTGCGGCTTGCCATGGCATAGAGACGCTGTCGGCGGGTGTGTTGCCTGATCTACGCTATTCCCCTGCGGTGGCCAACGATTCGCTCTGGCGAGCGATAGTGCGCGACGGCGCATACGAAACGAAAGGAATGGTGGGATTTGGCGCAAGCCTTAGCGAAGCTGACGTTGAGCTGCTGCGGCTCTACGTCTCTGATCAGGCGCATAAGATCCTGGTTGATTAGGTTGCAGCCACGCGCACCAGCTGGGTGCCGAAATTTTTTCCGGAAAGCACGCGAACGAGCGCATCGGGCGCGTGTTCGATGCCTTCGACGATGTCCTCTGCGTACTGTAGCGCTCCTGATTGAATCAGAGATGCAAGCCGATCGTGTGCCGTCTTGAATTGGTCGGTGAAATTGAAAATGTAGAAGCCAGACATCGTCGCTTGCTGATAGACCAGATTGAAATAGTTTTTTGGGCCGTACCAATCGAGGTCGTGGTTGTATTGCGAGGTGCCCCCGCATAGCACGACTCGTGCATTGCGTCGAATCATGCCTAGACAGAGATCAAGAATTTCGCCGCCGACGTTGTCGAAGTAGATATCGATGCCTTTAGGACAGGCTTCGGCCAGTCGATCCGCGACGTTTTCGGTTTTATAGTTAATGGCCGTATCGCAGCCTAGCTGATTTACTAGCCAATCCGTTTTCTGTTCGCTGCCGGCAATACCGACGACTTTACAACCTTGCAAGCGCCCTAGTTGGCAGACGATGGAGCCGACGTTGCCAGCCGCGGCTGAGACCACCAAGGTATCTCCGGGTCTAGGTTGCGCGTACTCCCCCATGCCGACGTAGGCTGTAGCGCCGCCAGCGCCTAGTACGTGCAGTAGTGTACTTTCAGGCAAACTTCGACTGGAACCAGCCTTGCTGATGCCGGCGCCTTGGCTGACGAGATACTGCTGCCAGCCAAGATTGCCGGTGACTAAGTCCCCGGTTTGAAACGTGGCATTGTTGGATTCGATGACGCGTCCTAAGCCGGTGCTGCGCATGACCTCGCCGATGGGGATCGGCTGGCGGCTGATACCACCTGAGGTCAGGGCCATCCGCAGAGGTGGAGAAAGCACCAGCCAGCGCACTTCAATCAGAAACTCGTCTGCCCCAATCGCTGGTAGCGCAGTTTCCTGCAGGGTGAAATGGTTCTTGGAGACTTCGGTTTCTGGCCGCGATGCCAGGGTCCATTGCTTATTGACGGTCATTAGTTTTCTCGAGCGTGGCTGCAATCAATATGCCCACCTGGGTTTTTGTTGTACAGCGCTGATTCGCGTTCGGCTCGGCTTAAAGCTGCACTGAGCCCGCGAAGCCTAGGAACGTTTTTCGGTCAGTCCCAGCTTGCTCAGAAGTCGCGGCATGGAGGGAGCCTGCACAAACAGGGTAAACAGAACAACGCCGAAGGCCATGGACTGGATGGTCCACCAGTATTCGAGCTCCACTGGCAGCGCCAGCGCTAAAGCCAAGGTCACCGCGCCGCGCAGCCCGCCCCAGACGATGGCGGTCTGATACTTCGAATCGACCGGTTCTGTGGCTAGCAGATTGAGCGAAGCGATTCCCAAGTAGGTGGTTGTGGCTCTGGCAATCAGGATCGCACCGATGGCGATGAGCATGGCCAACCAACGCTGCTCGAACATGCCTACGGTGATCGTCAACCCCATAAGCAGAAACACGCAACCGTTCGCGAGGTATGACAGGCTCTGCCAAACGACGTGAGTCGATTGCATCTGCTCAGTCCGCATTCGTGCAACGATGAGCCCAGCAACCAACACAGCCATCACGCCAGAGGCGTGCAAAACGACTTCCGCTACGATGAACGAGCCGTAAGCGATGGCTAGGCTGGTGACGATCGCGCTGCCAGTGGGCATGTTTTGCCGCAACAAGAACGCGCCCAGCACGCCTATGGCAGCGCCGCTGAAAGCGCCGAGAAAGAAGATTCGAGCGAACTCCAGCAGGGCTTCCAGGGCGTCTAGCTCGGCGTTAGTCGATAGGGCGGCTGCCAACAGTACGCCGAACAGCGCGATGGCGGTCGCGTCGTTGAATAGGCTTTCGCCCTCTAATAGGAGCCCCAGGCGTTCAGGTGCGCCCAGTGTTTTCAGCTGCGCCACCACGGCGACAGGATCCGTTGCGCTAAGTAAAGCGCCCGTAAGTAGTGCCGCAACCCAAGGAAAGCCGCTAGGGTGCCCAATTCCCCAATAGATGCAAATCGCCGCGATACCTGTGGTTAGCACCACACCGACGATGGACAGAAACAAGACAAACGAATAATTACGCTGCAGCAAGACTTGAGGCAATTGAATTGCGGCTTCAAAAATGAGGATCGGTAAAAATACAAAGAAGATCAGGTCATGAAAGCTCGTTGCTCGGATACCGGTATCTAGGTTCAGTAGTTGGGTGACGAGAACTCCACCCACTGCACCGAGTAGTACGAGAACAACGGATTCTGGCAGACGTGTCCAGCCGGCCACGGGGCGAGCGGCAATCATTGCCAGAAACAAAGCGACCGCGAAGATTACGCGCTCTTCGACGAACGACACGCGCGTTAGATCCGCCGACCCAGGCGTTGGAATTTAGGCGCACGCTTCTCAAGATACGCTTTTGCGCCTTCGGCGGCATCCGCTCCAGCAACGAATTGGTTCTGAGAGATTTCAGCTTCGCGCAGCGCGTCCAAGTAACCACAACCCAAGTGGCGATACACCAGGCGTTTGGTTTCGGCGATTGCCAGCGGTGGAGCGGATTGCGCTAGCGCCTCGATGTACTCGCGGGCTTTCTGTTGTAACTCCTCTGGCGCAACCACTTCGTCGATCAGGCCGACATCGAGCGCAGCTTGTGCGGTGATCTTCTCACTGGTCCAGAGCAAGCTCAGTGCACGGCTGACGCCGACCAGTCTGGGTAGCAGCCAGCTGGAGCCATGTTCGCTAATCAAGCCGCGCCGTAAAAACACGGTGGTGAACGCCGCATCGTCGGCGGCGAAGCGAAGATCGCTCATGAGTGCAAGGATCAAGCCGCCCCCAGCAGCCACGCCGTTGATGGCGGCTATGACGGGCTTCGGCACTTCCAACAGGTAACTGAAAATGCCCGGCAGTTGATCTTCCGGCGTAGCCTTGGCTGCGTCGCTGTCACTCTGGGCATTGCTGGTGACGCTTGCCAGCACATCAGCGTCGAGGCCAGCGCAGAAACCCCGGCCCTGGCCGGTGATCACAATACCCACCACGCGCGTATCAGTGACGACTGCTTCAACGGCTGCTCGGATTTCTGCCAAGGTGTGATAGGTAAAAGCGTTCAGGCGCTCGGGTCGATTCAAACGGATGGTCGCCACAGGATCGACCACGTCGTATTCGATGTCGGTGTAGGTGCTCATAAGCTAGCGAGATTGTCGGCGCTTCAGGAAGTCTAGCCAAACTAGCACGCCGCTCTGAGCGAAGCCAAGCGGGGTCTGCGAACGGGGTGGGAACAGCGCCCGGGTTACTAGCCGGGTGACTTCAGCCCTAACGCCAGGTGCTGAACGAACAATCCAAGCGCGGCAACCGATGCCGCGGCGATTGCCGGTCCATTTTGTGCTCGATCTGCGTACAACAAGCCGATTGCGGTGGTGCCGGCAAAGACCGGTTGCAACAGGCTTTGTGCTGGAGTCTCCCAGCTGGGCGGACCGTGGAGTATCCAACTTTGTTCGAACAAGGTCGGCCCCGGGTTCGCTAGGGCATCGGCTAGC
Source organism: Pseudomonadales bacterium (assembly GCA_051027215.1). GTDB lineage: Bacteria > Pseudomonadota > Gammaproteobacteria > Pseudomonadales > Azotimanducaceae > CALHVX01. Next base: position 10,422 of record JBPCXR010000098.1, read on the forward strand.
TGCTGATTGCTGGCCAGGGGTAGCAGGGGTGGCAAATTTTCGAACGCGCCTAATTGATGCTTAGCCCGAAGTGCCTGGCGATCTTGAGTCAAGAGCGCAAAACATACTCGATCGAATCCCCCGCCTTCAACAATGCCAGTCAACGCCAGGCGCAACAGCTGATCTAATGTTGCGGGCCCCTGCATGACGGTCGTCATCTCCCCCAGCACGGCGAGTTGCCGCGCCGGATTAGTAGTCTCTAACTCGCTGTCTGTAGAGTCGCTATCGGCAGTACCGCCTGCTGTGTTGGTCTTGCGCGGAGAGGGGTTCGTGCTGGTGACGCCGAAACGTCGGGCAATTTGATTCACTTCGGTCGCTTGCGTGCGGATTTGTTCCAGGCTCATAGCTTCAGATTGATCCAACAGCTGTGCATGTTCCCTTACCAACTGCGCAAGCTCAGCAGATTCGGCTAGCTCTTCTGCAGTCATGGTTTGCCAGCGCTGGACATCCGCCGCAGAGGCGATTCGATGGGCTAACTGCACACAGCCAGCTCGCTGGTCGTCTTCGGACTGGGCAACGACCGCACGCAATAGGCTGCCGAGGCGCCACTGGCGCACCAGCGCTTCGGTTAGCTGGGGTAAGGTAAAGTCGAGAATCTGTTTTTGGCAGTCTTCATCGGGCGCTTGCTCGGTCCAATGCGCGGCCAGCGCGTCGGTTTCTGGCATTTGACTTGCCCAGAACACCAATTCTCCTAACCGCGAAAGAAGTCCAGCGAGAAAGAGTTCTTCCGGTTCCTCGGTTGCGCCTGAAAGTGCAATCGCCCGGGCTTGCCCAGCGCAGTGGAAAGCCCGCAGCAGGGTGTCGAGTAGCGGCGTGAACTCTGGTCCTCGAGTTGCCCGGTCGATGATCGATAAGGTGATGGCCAAGTCTCGTACCGCATTGAAGCCCAGCAATACAACCGCGCTGCCAATGGTGCGCGCGCTGCGCCCTTGCTGCAAAAACAATGGGCTGTTGGCTAACTTGAGCAGCTTCGCTGTGAGCGCGGCATCGTGACCAATGGCCGCAGCCAGATCCTGCGCCGATGACCGCGAAGAGTCGACGATGCTTGTGACTTCGGAAACCGTCGCAGAAAACACCGGCACATTAGTGCTTTCCGCGCGCTCCAGCCATCTGGCTAAGGCGGCGGTTTCGGCCGCGGCAGTGCTGCGCGTTGTCGCTGGATGGGGCGTGGACATGTTCTATGAGTCTAGATGGCGTTTCTGATCCAGCCAGCTGACGAACGTACGGCAATCGCTGAGACCAGGTTTTCAAAACTGTTCCTATACTGAAAACACTGGGGGTCAGAGGCTCTTTAAAGCTGACCAGAAACTAGCTCATAGAGGATGACAAGTGCCGCAGCCAGCTGGGTCGTCGCCGATGTCCACCCGTGCGGGAACCTTGAAGCGCTTGCTGCAAGGGCGTACCCCTTTTGACGATTGGCCCGATGATCGCTTTACCGCGCTAGAAGGGCATTGCCGGGTGATTGAAGTGGATGCACAGGTGCCCTTGCTCGAGCAGGGTAGCGTCGATCCTCACATTCATTTTCTGTTGAACGGCGCGGTGAAGCTGGTTGACGTAGATGGTAAAGAGCACCGCGTGGATCAAGGCAGCGCGGATGCAAGGTACCCTATTGGGCGTTTGCGCCCGGCCGTATTCAGCATCGAAAGTATTGAACCGAGCTCGTTGTTGCTCATAGAGCAAGCGGTGCTCCGTCGTCTAACAACTGTTGCAAGAGCCGAAAGCGAAGCGCCCCGATTTGATCTGTTCGGCCGGGTCAGCGGTGGCAGCTGGATGCAACATCCATTGGTGCATAGTCTGTATAAGGCAATGCGGGAACAGACGTTAAGTCTACCGGTGATACCAGGCGTGGCGTTGAAGGTGAGGCGGGCGCTTACCAATGACAACTATCAGCTGAGCGACATCACGCGCATCATCGCGGCTGACCCAGTGATCTCCGCACGATTGCTGCACCTTGCCAACAGCCCAGTATTCCGTGGACTTGCGTCTTGCGATTCACTGCAGGCTGCCGTGGTGCGCCTCGGTGTGCACAAGGTGCAGAATCTGGTGCTCGCGTTGTCTACTGCGGGAATGTTCAAATCGAGCAACAAACTCATCAACCAACACTTGGGAAATACCTGGCGCCACTTAGTAGACGTTGGCGCACTGACCGCATCTCTTGCGCGTATGCAGGGCGTCTTGGATCCCGACATTGCGTTGTTGGCTGGGCTATTGCATGAGATCGGAAAAATACCGATTCTCGAGCGCGCCGCGGACTACCCGGACTTGCTGCAACATCCTGGATTGTTAGAGGATACGTTGACTGGATTATGCCCGCAGGTCAGTGCGGCCACCTTGAGTCAGTGGGAGTTGGCACCGGGTGTGATCGCCGCTTCTGAGCGGCAGCATGAATGGAGTTATGACCACGAAGGTGACACAGATTATGCAGATCTGCTGATCGTAGCCCACGTACATGCGCTGACTCGCAAACGAGAGCAGTATCAATTACCGCGTCTGGCGGAGACTCCCGCCTTGGCTCGCATTACAGGCGCTCAGCTTTCCGCAAAGGAAAGCCTGCAGATCGTTAAAGATGCTCAGGCAGAGACCCAAGCACTCAAACAGCTGCTGACTTGAAGGATCTTGTAAGCTACAACGCCGGTTCGATTGCTGCAGCAGCAGTGATGTCCTTATCCGAAGGTGATAGCGCCGATTCTGGTGCTCGGCGCGACAGCAAAAGATAGAACACCGGCAGCACAAATAGTGTGAACAGCGTTCCCACGAACATTCCCGCAGCGATCATGAGGCCGATAGCAAAGCGAGAATTGGCGCCCGCCCCAAACGCTAACAGCAGGGGCACCACGCCCAATACGGTGGCAAAGGTCGTCATCAATATAGGCCGTAATCTTAATGCCGCAGCGTGTAACACTGCTTGCTGTTGAGTCATGCCTTGCGCGAGGTTCTGATTGGCGAAATCAACGATCAGAATGCCGTGTTTGCTGATTAAGCCGATCAGCGTCAGTAGTCCGACTTGGGTATAGATGTTCAGCGTTGTCCACCCCAGGGCTATGGGCACGAGCGCGCCAAAAATCGATAGCGGCACGCTAATGAGAACCACCAGCGGATCCCTAAAGCTGTTGAACTGCGCAGCCAGCACGAGATAGATGAAGACTAAGGAGGTGGCAAAAAGTGGAAGGAAGCTCTGGCTTTCTTGTACGTAGCGCCGGGATTCGCCTTCATGCCCAATGCGGTAACCTACCGGAGCGATTTCCTGAAGCGCTGAGTCAAGAAATGCCAGGCCTGTGCCAAGCGTGTTCGGCGGCAGCACGAAGCCCTCTATGGTGACACTATTGAGTTGTTGAAACTGCTTCAAGGTGTTTGGTTCGACGCGCTTGTCTAGGCTTATCACGGTGCTGAGGGGTACCAGTTCGCCGCTAGAGGTGCGCAGGTAGTAACGCTCCAACCATTCTTTGGTTAGACGAAAATTCTGGCTGGCCTGAGGAATGACCTTATAGCTGCGGCCTTCCAGAGCGAAACGATTGGTTTCTGCTTCGCCGAGCATCACCTGCAGTGTTTCACCGATATCTTGCATGGAGATACCGAGGCGGGATGCGAGCTCGCGGTCGATGGCGACGTTCACCTCCGGACGCGAATAGCGTAGGTCTTTGCTAACGAACGCAAATAGGCCCGATTCCCGCGCTTTAGCCAGAACCGCTTCGGAAACCCTGTTCAACTCGGCATAGCCAACGTTGGCGGAGATGACAAACTGCACTGGCAATCCTGAGTCCGCGCCGGGCAGCCCGCCGTTGGCGAACGTGAAGACCTCCAAACCACTGATGCGCGCGTATTTGCTCTGCAGTTCTTGGCGGATCTCTTCCAGCGACCGTTGTCTTTCGTTCCAGGGGACTAACTCGGCGCCACCGAAAACCGATGTCGGGCTGTTAACTTGCCAGGAGTGGCTGACCTCTGGAATTGAGCGCCAAGCTTCAACCATCTCATCGAGGAAGTAAGTGGTGTACTCGAGGTTGCTGTAGTCGGGTGGTGTAGCGACGGTAAAGATGCCGCCGCTGTCTTCCTCTGGGGCCAGCTCCGACTGGGCCAGCTGATACAGGACCGGCAGGCTGCTAAAGATGACGCTGGCGAACAATATGACAGCACCCTTGTTGTTCAGGCAGTGAGCCACAGCATGTTCGTAGCGTTTGTGTAGGCTGTCGAAGCGGGCGTCAAGCCAGTCCGCAATAGCGCCCTGTTCTTCGTGCTTTTTCAGTAGATACGCACACATCACCGGGCTTAACACTAAGGCAATGACGCCGGAAACTAGAACCGCGCCCGCAAGGGTTAAAGCGAATTCGCTAAACAACACGCCAGTCAGGCCACCGAGAAAGCCGATGGGTAGGTAAACGGCAACCAAAGTTAGGGTCATGGCGACAACTGGCAAGGCTACCTGGCGAGCGCCTTCCAGCGCCGCGTTAAGTGGCGACTTGCCGGTTTCGATGTGCCGGTGCACGTTCTCGACCACGACGATGGCATCGTCCACCACCAGCCCGATAGCGATGACCATAGCTAGCAGAGTGAGAAGGTTGATTGAGAAGCCCATGACCCAGATCAGAAACAGAACGCCGGTGAGTGATAGAGGAATCGCGACCAATGGGATTAGTACCACTCGCAGAGACCCCAAAAACAGCAGTATCACCAAGATGACGATGATCGATGCCTCTAGTAATGTCGCGGCGACTTCTTCCAGCGCTTCTTGTATATAAATGGAATAGTCAGAGTCCATGAAAATGTGCATGTCAGCGGGAAGCTGACCGTTTAGCTCAGAGACGACAGTTCTGACTCGGGAAGCGACTTGTAGTGGGTTCGCGCCTGGCGCTGTTCTGATCGCAAAAAATACGGTTTCTTTGCCGCTGGAATACACCGCGGAATCGTAGGTTTCCCTGGCGAGCTCTACGTCAGCCACATCACCCAGCGTGACTTTGCGATCACCGTCTTGACGAACCACGATGTCCGCGAACTTCTCTGGATCCTGCACGTCTGTTTGAGCATCGACACTAGCTCGTACCAGACCACCTCGAGTGGTTCCTGCGGCGGAAATGAAGTTGTCTCGACGTACGGCAGCGTTGATGTCCGTTGCGGTGACGCCAAATGCCGCCATGCGTGTGGGGTTCAGCCAAATACGCATGGCGAAGTGACCGCTGCCGAGTAGCTCTGCTTCACCAACGCCGTCGACGGTACTCAAGATCGGTTGGATAAAGCGCAGACCGTAGTCTGCGCGCTGCTGCACCGACATTTGCTCGCTGAGCAGTGCCAGGTACATCATCGCGTCACCGCCCGTTTGATTGGTGACAACCGGATCCTCTACCTCCTGGGGTAGTTCGAAACGCGCCTCGTTAACCTTGGTGATGACTTCTGAGAGCACGTCGGTCGAATTTTCTCCGAGACGAACATTAACCTCGATTTGGGCGACGCCAGGATCGCTGGTTGAAGTCACGTACTCGACGCCTTTGGCTGCGGCGATTCGCCGTTGCAATGGCGTGGTGACGAACCCCTGAACGGTCTTGGCACTGGCACCGGGGTATATGGCCTTAACATAAATGACGCTCTTTTCTACTTCCGGGTATTGACGCAGCGTCAGTTGGGTAAATGATTGCATGCCCAGTAACAACACCACCGCGCTGAGCACGATGGCAAGTACCGGGCGTTGGATGAAGAGATCGGTAAACTTCATGCTATAGATCCACGGTCTCATCGAGCAGCACCCGAACCCCACGATACAATTTATTCTGCCCGACGCTGACCACTTGTTCGCCCGCCGATAGCCCGTCCACCACGGCTACTTGGCCGCCTCGCACTGTCCCCGGCTTGACCACTCTGGCAATGGCGGTCAATCCACCGTCTGCTGTTTTCTCGAGCACATAGACGGTGTTGCCTTGCAGCGAGTAGGTCATTGCCGTTTCCGGCACGGTAACCACCTGTTGCTTCTGCTCCAGATCAACTTCGAGCGTTGTAAACATGCCAGGCAGGAGCCCTGGGGCGTCTTTCAATGCCGCACGCAGCAGCACGTTGCGAGTATTTGGGTCTACGGTGGCATCTATTGCGGTCAGCTGTGCGCTGAAAACCCGATCAGGAAAGGCATCTACGCGAACGCTAACAGGCAATCCCGGGCGTAGCGAAGGCGCGTACCGAGCCGGAACGGTGAAGTCTATCTCCAACTCGCTGTGATCGGTGAGGGTGGCGATGATGGTGCCTGGCGCCAGATAGTCGCCGATGTCTACCCGGCGAATACCCATGGTGCCCGCGAACGGTGCTTCGATGCGCTTGTTGGCCAAGCGAGCATTGGTTTCTGCCAACTGCGCTTTCGCGCGTTCCAGATCCGCTCGCGATCGGTCGAACTGCGACTGAGGTATCGACTTACGCTTAATGAGCGCGCTATCACGCTCAAAGAGAATGTTCGCCAGCTCCAAGCTCGCCAGCTGATTGCGTCGGCTGGCGCGCTCAACTTGATCGTTGAGTACCAGCAAGAGTTGGCCAGCAGTTACCCGTTGGCCTGAATCGAAATGGATCTGGGTGATCTCGCCACTGGTTTCTGATGTGAGCTCGACGCCACGTACGGCGGCGATGGTGCCGACGGCGTTAAGCACTTGGCCCCAACGCTGTAGAGTCGCTGTGCTGGCCGCAACGGTGACGGGTGGTGGGGAAAAGTCCATGTCCGCAAAGGCGCTGAAGCGCTGATACAGATAGCCACCAATGGCGCCGAAAATGACGAGCAAGAGGCCGACGACGATGGCATAGGCTTTCACGAGCGCTTGGTACCACGGGGGTAGCGAAAAAGGCTGCCATTAAACCATTTTTCCCGCGCACCTCGAAGAAACGCGCTGTCGCTACTGTTTTTCCGAGGAATGGTGTTTACTCCTAGGCTGCATCGTCTCGAAACACTGAGCGATTGAATAACAGCAAGCGCTTCCGCAGAGCGAATGAGGAAGATGGTCATGACGGAGATCTCTCTACACGAAGCCCTCTTTACCACTCGGTCAATGCGGCACCTAAAGCCCGACCCAGTACCGCGAGCTGATCTGGAGTACCTAATTGAAGCGGCCACCATGGCGCCCAGTGCAGGAAATATGCAGATCTGGGCATTCGTAGTGGTGACAGAAAAGTCGCAGCGGGAGGGCATCGCCGCGGCTTACCGGGAGTCAGGGTTGGCGTACATTCGTGATGGTGTGCTGGCACAACCCGACCTCCCGGATGACCGTCGCCGGGTGTACACCCAAGCGATGCATAACGTTGAGCACCTGAGTGAGGTGCCAGTGATTATCGTGCCTTGCCTAACCATGCCGTGCCCAAACGATGCGGCCGTTGCTTCGGGTCTGTTCGGTTCTATCTATCCTGCGGCCCAGAACCTGATGTTGGCCGCCCGCGCCAGAGGCCTGGGATCGGTTCTGCTGACCTTGGCAACCGACTATTCCCCCACCCCCGTAGCCCAAGCGCGGCCAGTTCGAGAACTACTCGATTTGCCGGAAGAGGTAACGGCAGCCGCATTGATTCCAATAGGGTATCCGCGTGGCTCTTGGGGCCGCCCATGGCGCGAGGACTATCAACAGAGCCTGCATTGGGATCGCTGGCAGTCATAGGCGCAGCGTGCTGTCCGTCTGCATATTCACTGCCTAGAAGTCGCCATGCTTACGATCCACGGGTCTTCGATCTCGCCCTTTGTTCGCAAAGCTTTGGTCTGCTTGATCGAGAAAGGGATTGACTACGAACTCAACCCCGTGGGCCCATTCCCCGCAGCCGAATCTCCTCTAGAGATCTCACCGCCGGGTAAGACACCAGCGCTAACCGATGGCGACTTAGCCATCCTGGGTTCTTCGGCGATATGCGGATATCTGGAGAAACGATTTTCACGGTGCCCTTTGTATCCGGGCGATACCGTCGGCTACGGGCGCGCGCTATGGTACGAAAGTTGGGCCGATAGTGAATTGCCAAAGGCAACTGTGTCGCTCTTCTTTAACCGGGTCGCCATGAAAATGCTGGAGCGCGAGCCGGACGAAGAAGCCACCGAAAACATCATTCACCATGTACTAGTGCCCTTCACTTATCTCGACTCAGCGATTGGTGAAAAGACCTATCTCTTGGGTGACCAACTCAGCATTGCCGATATTGCGGTGACCTGCCAATTCATTCAAATGCAGTACGCTGGAGAAGCGTTGCCCGCCGTCAGCCATCCAAATATTACCCGCTACGTGGCAACGCATATGCGCAGAAACTCGTTTAGGTCGCTAATCAATGACGAGCCGTTCATGAGAATCTCATAGGGGGTTAGCGGGAGACTTCAAGGACTGCTGCTGCGATAGGCAGAACCGTGTTGTGCATCAACTTCTTGCCTCTGCTGGGTTGGCGCAGTATTTTGCAAGATCGCGCTCAGGAAATGCGCAGGTTTTACTCAGGAGTAGTGTCCAGATGGCTACGAAACCGGTAAAAGAAACCGCGATCATCGTTGGTGGTGGGCCAGGCATTAGCGCCAGTTGTGCACGCTTGTTTAGCCATCAGGGCATGCAGGTCGCCGTGGCTGCTCGTAACCCTAACAAGTCTGCGCTGCAGGTTTTGGCAGCAGAGCATGGTGTGCATTGCTTCGCCTGTGATGCTGTCGATTCTGAGGCAGTAGCGCAGCTCTTTGCAGAGGTTACAGCCCGATTTGGGGCGCCTCGGCTAGTTGTGCATAACATCGATGGTCGTATGCCAGACATCTTTCGCAAGGCCATCACAGAAGCCGACTCGGAGTTAGCTCGGCAGACCATCATGAACTCCGCTTACAGCGCCTTCCTCGTGGGGCAGCAGGCAGCGAAGCATATGCTCGACAACTCGTTAGATAGCAACGGCTCACGAGGCACCCTGATTTTCACTAACGCCAGCGCTGCCTTTAAGGGCTACCCGCAAAGCGGTGCTTTCGCTATTGCCTCGCACGGTAAAGCTGGGCTTGCTCAGAGCATGGCCAGGGAGCTCATGCCGCAAGGTATCCACGTTGCCCATGTGCCCATCGATGCCGCCATCGGCTGGACTCAGAAAGACGGTAGCCGAGCCCACCGTCTTGCCGGTACCGCCACGGAAGACAACATGGCAGATCCGGACTGCATTGCGCAAACCTACCTACAGCTGCACCAGCAGCATCGCTCGACCTGGACGTTCGAAGTCGTGCTGCGCCCTTGGAGCGAAAACTGGTAAGGCGATGGCCGTTGCTTAGCTAAACTTAAGCCTTGTCGACAGACGTCACCATCATCAAGAAGCCGGTAAAAGCGGCATTGTTGGGGGCTAGTGAAGGATGAGTATGCTGCTTCATCAAGTCGATCGCTTCCCGGTATTTGGCGTAAAACTCCCAGCTGGGTCGCGGTTTATACTCCAGTCCTTCGAGTTCGAACTGGCGAATCACGTTCTTGGTGGTGGTAGGTTTTACGAATACGTCTTTCTGTGGCCGGTAGTGGTGCGGGCATATGGTCATAAGACTCCACTTGGCTAATTTGCCTTCCGTCAACACATCTAACACTTCATTGAAGCCATTACGCTGGCTGCCATGTAGGAGCTTTTTGAAACCCCCAGCAAGGAAGTCTCGATCGTCCTGGCTGAGGCCGTTGACATAGTCTCTGAACTTCGGTTTTTCGAACATTGATACCATGGATGATCGCGAGACGATTTTGACGATGTCGTCGATGACTTGACCTTGCTTGACAAAATTCTTTTTCGCCAGCGCCGTTGACGCAAACTCCGAAAGCTTGTCAACGTTGTGCTTCTTGCCGATGGCTTTCATCGCCTCATCGGCGAAACCCTTGGGGTACATCTGTAGGAACAGCGCTTCGGCGTCACGGAGTTTCTTGAGGTTCATGGTGTTCGCCAGAATCAGTAACTGGGAGGGGTTGGATACGGCGTCAGCTGCAGTTCATGGGTCCAGCAGGATTGATCTTGGCTGTGCAAATAGTAGAACGCGTTGGCAATACTTGCTGGATTCATGATGATTTCCGGATGCTTCTGGGCAATTGGCAGTGCTCGGGTTCCGGGAGAATCGATCAGGCCATCGACAACGACGTTTGCGACGTGCACGCCGTGCTGCGAATACTCTTCCGTTAGAACTTGGGCGAGCGTACGCATCATCACTCGCGGATAGTAAAGCGATTGCCCGGTCTTACGTTTGCGCCCGCGTAGCGAGGCGGCGTTGTTGGTGATCAAAAAAGAGCCACGCCCGTTTTTTCGCATCGTCGGCAGCACCGTTCTTGCGACGATGAAAGGGCCGCGACTGGCAATGTGTTGTGCTGTCTCGAACATCTCCACCGGAATGTGCTCCAGCAGTTCTTTGTCAGCTGGTAAGTCTCGGCCTTCTAAATAGCCCGCATTCAAGACCACGACCTCAGGATCACCAGCATCTTGCTGAACTGTGGCAAACGCTGTTTCTATAGATGCTTGCGATGTCAGGTCGAGTTCCACCGTCATGCATGCCTGATCGAGACCTTCAATTGCCTGTTGCAGGGCGCGAGCGTTGTTTGCGCTACGCGTAGTCAAAACTACGAAAAAGCCCTCAGCGGCAAATTTCAACGCCAGAGCACCGCCAATACCCCAGCGGGTAGATAGCGGCAAATCATGGTCTTCGATGTTTGTGCCGTGGGCCAGCAAGGTGTTTCTGCCGTCAGCTTGCCACTTCGACGTTGCACCGATAATTACAGCGACGGGTTTGTTGTTGGGGTTGTGCACTGTGGCGTCAATGCCCGTCTGAGCCGGTATGTTGGTGCAAGTCAGTTGTCCTCGGTCTGCCTACTACAGTGGATGAACTCTGACAGGAAGATGGGTATAGCCGCGGACGAAATTGGACAGAGTACGCACCGGTGTGCCTACGACTTCGACCTTGTGGAACCGCTTGCCGATCTCCTCCCAGAGTATGCGCAACTGTAGCTCTGCCAAGCGATTGCCCATACAGCGGTGTAGTCCGAACCCAAAGGAAACGTGAGCGCGAGCATTGTCTCGGTCGATGATCAGCTGCTCGGCATCCTCAAAGACCGCGCTGTCGCGATTCCCGGAGAGGTACCACATAACCACCTTGTCGCCTTTGCGGATGGTTTTGCCATGGAACGACACGTCCTCCAGTGCAGTGCGGCGCATATGGGTTAAAGGTGTCTGCCAGCGAATGATCTCGGCTACCATGTTGGGAATCAGTTCCGGGTTTTCGCGCAGCTTCTGGTATTGATCGGGGTACTGATTGAGTGCCAGAACCCCACCGGATATGGAGTTTCTGGTGGTGTCGTTGCCGCCGACGATAAGCAAAATGACGTTGCCCAGCAGCTCCGTGGGTGGCATTTGTCGTGTCTTTGGGTCCTGAGCAAGCATCGTGATCAGGTCGAAGCCGCGACGAGTTGGGCTGGTTCGCTCATTAAAGAGTCGTTGAAAGTAAGCTAGGCAATCCATCAGCTCACTGCGGACCTCGTCCCAGGAACTGACGAGCCCGGACTTTGGTCCCAGAGTGTTGATGTCAGACCAATAGGTGAGTTTGCGGCGCTCCTCGAAGGGGAAGTCGAACAGCGTCGCCAACATCTGCGTTGTTAGTTCGATGGAAACTTTTTCGACCCAGTTGAATTCCTGCGCCAAGGGCAGGGAATCGAGAATGTTGGCAACTCGGCCGCGGATTAGCGGTTCCATCTCGCTTAGGTTTCTCGGCCCCACCACGGGTGCCACCACCTTGCGCTGTTCGTCATGCTTTGGCGGGTCCATGGAGATAAAACTGGAGGTAACGAACTCGTCGGTGGCGTCGACTATGGTGATGTTGTCTTGGGAGGAGAAGCGTTGGTGGTCGGAATCTATTTCTTTGATGTGGTCATGGCGGGTGATGGACCAGTAAGGTCCGTAACGACTGTCGGCGTGATAGTGCACCGGGTCTTCGTTGCGCAAGCGTTCAAAATATGGCCATTGTGCGTCGGCCTTGAACAGATGCCAGTTCGACACATCCAGATCCTCGATGCTCGCGCTTTCGGCGTACTCCCGAGCTTTGCTTGGATCGACAGTTTCGTAGTTCAACATTTGCTTCCTTCCACTACGCCCAACGATCGAAGCGTACGATCTCTTGTACAGGTTTGCGGGTCACAGGACCGAACTTGCCCAGTGGGTAGCCTACTGGAATAAGGCACAGGGCTGCCATGGTCTCCGGCAGGTTGAGCGCCTGGCGCACAGCGTGTTGATCGTTTAGCGCCAGTGTAGTGGGGGCAGCCCCCAAGCCTAGTGCGCGAGCGGTCAAAAGTAGATTCTGCACGCCCGGCCAGATTGATCCAGCACCCCGCAAAATGGCGGACCCTTCTACTTTTTCGCCATATTCAAGGCAGGCGAGGATCAATGCCGGTATCTCATGCATGTGTTCCATCTGCCACAGCACGGCATCAATCATGCGTTTGCGCTTCGCTGCACTCTGGTGCGGTAAGCTCCCAGGATCGCTGAGCTGAGGGGCGATGTAAGCTTCGACACCGATGCGATTTAGATCTGCCAATGCCTGCTTGACTGCCGCATCACGAACGATGATCCAGCGTCCGTTTTGCATGTTGGAGCCAGAAGGTGCTTGATTGGCCGCGTCGACTAGCTGTAGCAGGTGTTCTTCTGGGACTTCCCGAGTGTCGAGCTTGCGCATTGCCCGGCATTGGTAGATCGCTTCGAACAATCCCATTTCTTGTGACATCTTCATAGCTCAGAGGGTGGAAGCTCAGAGTGTAGCGGATATCCAGGCAAGAAATGCAGCCATGAGGGTGCTGCTTGGTGGGCTGAAAATCTCCCGGTCGGGCAATGCGAAAGCGGTTAGCTTTATTCTCTAAGTCTATGATCTGAAAAGGGCTTAACCCTAACCAGTGACTGCTTGCTACAGCGTCGATTGCAGCGGTTGGTGCCGCTCTAGTTGGCCCGTAGCTTGCGCTGCTGACCGGCGAAAACGCGTCATTTGCGAGCTAGGTAGTTTCCGTAGGCACCACAGTCAGGTTCACCCATATCCCACATAGATCGTTTGCGATTTACTCAAGTTCTCTGGGTTCGATGGACCCTGCCATTGCTGAGGATGAGAGTGAGCGCAGAGGTAGAAAAGCACGATCCGGTACAGCTGGGGCAACCCTGGCGTCCGCTGTCAATGCTGGCGGCTTGGCACGCTGAGCGAGCAAGTGGCTCGATCACGTTGTGCTGAAGTACCTAACGAGCACTCTGTTTTGCGCAATGCTGGGTTACTCGAGCTCGCTGTGCGCCCAGCTTGAAACGGGAGCGAGCGCTCCAAACCTGTATCAAGTGAGGTGTCAGGGTTGCCATGGCGCTATAGGGTCTTCGAACGAGCCGTTCTATCCGTCTCTAACGGCCAAAGCCCGGACCATGGAACCGTCCGAATTTGTCAGCGTTGTTCTGCATGGACGCTTAAGGGGCTCAATCGACCTTGCCCAAGGTGGGTCTAACATGCCCGCCCACGATTACCTACCGAACGAAGACATCGCTCAGATCGTCTCGGGGATCTACCGATCCGCCGGATTGTCCGATACTGAAGTCACAACCGAGCAAGTCTCCTTAGTGCGTGCCGATGTGATTTCCGAGGAACACGATATCGTGGTTTCTCAGGCTGAATACGAGTCGGCAGAGCGGCTCTATTTTCAATACTGTGCGGGATGCCATGGGCTGCAGCGTCAAGGACTCAGTGGCAGCAGTCTCGACCCTGCGTCACTCACCGGCCTTAGCAGCCAATCGCTCATGCAGAGCATTCACTACGGCAGCCCCTGGGGCATGCCCAACTGGGGGACATCAGAACAGCTGACAGCGGAGCAGATGAGCTCGCTTGCCCGCTATTTAAAAGTTGGTGCGAGGCAATCGCCGCAGTTTGCCTTCACAGACATGACCGCTAGCTGGCAGCAGCTCGTCGAGCCGAAACAACGGCCAAGGCGGCGTCAGTTCGCTGTTGCGACGGATGATTTGTTCGTGTCTTTGCTGCATGACACTGGCCAGGTGGCTCTGGTCGACGGCGTGGGTGCCGCGATCGCGGCGTTTGTCGATACTGACCTAGCGCCTCACGACATTGATCTGTCGGGCGATGGTCGCTATCTCTACGTCCTAGCTCGGGGCGGTCAGCTGGCAATGATTGACCTGTTCATGGCCAAACCCCAGGTGGTGGCCCGTGCTCGTGCTGCCTACACGTCGCGCTCCCTTGCCGTGAGTCGGGGCAGGGGCCCCGCTGTGGTTGCGGTCGGTGGACACGCAAGTCCGCAGATCGCGTTGTTTGACGCTAAAACACTTGAGCCATTGGCTTCTGTGCGCCTCAATGAGCAGGAGATCTGGGGACAGAATTCTGCCATCGTCGATATTGCCGCGATGCCAGGCGGGCATCGTTTCCTGATCCTGGCTCGGGGGCAATCCGGTGTTTTCGACCTCGCAGTGAGTAAGCGGGGCCGTAAGTCTCGACTCGTGTTCACGCCAATTGCTGGTGATGTACGGGTGGGTGCAGGATCTTTTGACGTGTCGGGACGCCACTTCTTGATTCCGACTGCGCAAGGGGAGGTCATCGTTCTTGATTCCCGCGACAGCAACACTGTTACCCGCATCACGGTACCGGGATTCGATGGCGGGACGACTAGAGGCGTTGCGTTCGCGGATCCGAAACTCGGGGCACTGTGGGCTCTGGGCTCGGCAGCAAGTGCCGAGGTCGCGCTCATTGGTACAGACCCAAAGCGCCACCCCGACCAAGCCTGGAAGGTGCTGCGCAAGATTTCGCTTCCTAGCGGTGGTTCTCTGCATCTAGCGGCCCATCAGAACGCAGAGGATTTATGGTCGGATTTGACGCTCAGCGGCCGCTCGTCCGTGGCGAGCAGCGTGCTGGCCATTGATCCGAGTGGAGCTACGGGAACCATCCGCTCGTTTGATCTACGGGAAACAGTGCCTAAGACTAGCGGTCCGCTGAAGGCCATCCAGCCACAGTTCAGTCGATCAGGGGAGCAAATTTGGTTTACTCTGTGGAATCGTCAAGACCAGCCCGCAGCATTGGTGGTGTTCGATGCCAAGTCAAAGCAAGTGAAATCGGTAATCGCAGATCCGCGTTTGATTACGCCCATTCGGACCTACAGCGCGGCTACGCTGCTGGGTGACCACTGATGTATCAACGCATACTAGTCGCTGTGGATTCCGTCCAAGAGTCTGTCGACTCGGCGTTGAACGGTGCAACGGCGCTAGCGGGCAAAAACACGGAGATCGCGGTGCTGCATGTTGTCGAACCTCAATCTATTCCGTACAGCGTCGATCTGACCTTTACCGGCAACGTGTCAGAGGAGTTAGAAGAAAGCCGGCTTAAAGCGGCAAGGCGCCACATCGAGCGATTGTGCGCACCCTTCGGCGTAGATGGCGATAGGATTCATATCACGCTCGGTCGTCCAGCCTCCGAGATCCACAAACAGGCTCGGGATTTAGGCTGTGATCTGCTGTCTATTGCCAGTCATGGTCGCCACGGCTGGAAGAGGGTGCTCGGGTCTACGGCAAACGCCGTCTTGCACGGGACGCCGGTCGACGTTTTGGTAAGCAAGCTGGTTAGCAATGGAAACTCCACTAAGGATGAGTCATAAAATGGGTCGCGATGTTGATGAGGGAAGTTATCAAGAATTGCAGAGTCTGAAGGCTGAAGCTCAAACTCGGCTAGATAAGCTAGACAGCCACATGCGGCACGAGAGCGGTCCGGTTTCTCCTGATTTTGCAGAACAAGCGAGCGAGACAGTGAACGATGAGACCATTGTTGCGCTGCGGGAGCAGCTTGGCGAAGAAATCGCAATGATTAACGCCGCTTTGAAGCGAATCGACGAGGGTGTTTACGGTACCTGCGCAAAGTGTGGGCAGCGCATAGAGCCGGCACGGCTGCAGGCGATACCCTTTGTAGAACGCTGCATAGACTGCAGCTCCGTCTAGCGGCATAGATAAGTAGCTACGACAACAGCCAGCGATGCTGTTCTTAACGCTTGGGGGCTTGTTTGCGATCGGCCTCTTGGCCGATTTGATTGGTCGCTACACCCTATTACCTAGAGTCACCGTTCTCATTGTCTCGGGAGTCCTGGTCGGTCCTTCGCTGCTAGCGATTGTGCCTCAGGCCTATGTGGACTTATGGTTTCCGAGCTTGACGACTCTTGCGCTGGCAATGATCGGCTTTCTCCTAGGCCAGAGCCTAACGCTGGATGAGATTCGAACAAGAGGCATGGAGGCGTTGTTCCTGGCCCTGGCCAAGGTCGTCTTCTCAGCGCTTGCGGTGTTCCTTGCTCTGTTGCTGCTCGGTTTGGATTGGCTGCCCGCACTGCTGCTTGGTGCCATTGCCGCAGCGACAGATCCGGCAGCAACCTATGATGTGGTGCGCGAATCGGGGAGCAAAGGCCCATTCACCAGCACGCTGTTGCGCATCGTTGCGATGGATGACGCGTTGGCGTTGATGTGGTTCGCCATTGTTGTAGCGACCGCGAAGATGATCACGGGTTTTGAGGGAAACGGCTTTTTGCTGGCCGGACTGTGGGAAGTGTTCGGTAGCCTATTGCTGGGCGTTTTGCTCGGCATTCCCATGGCCTACTTGACCGGTCGTATCAGCTCGGCTGATGACGATCACGAGCCGATTATGGTTGAAGCCCTAGGCTTTGTGTTGATCTGTGCCGGTTGCGCACA
This sequence comes from Pseudomonadales bacterium, assembly GCA_051027215.1. GTDB lineage: Bacteria > Pseudomonadota > Gammaproteobacteria > Pseudomonadales > Azotimanducaceae > CALHVX01. Next base: position 27,102 of record JBPCXR010000098.1, read on the forward strand.
GATTTTAGGTCTGTCGGCGATTCTCGCGGCGATGGCGATGGGAGCGACGGTAGCGACGTTTGCAACCCATCACAAAACACCTTTCTCTGCCATCGAAGGAATCGAATGGCCCTTCATGATCCTGTTTTTCGTTCTCGCTGGCGCCGCCCTAAGAATCGAGGGGATGATGGGATTCGTTGTGGTCGCGGTAGTCTACATCCTTGCGAGAACCCTAGGCGCTCAGCTGGGGGTTGCCAGCATCGCCAAGCGATTGCAGACCAGTGGAGCGGAGCGACGCTGGCTAGGGCTTGCGCTGTTGCCTCAAGCGGGAATCGCCATTGGCATGGCGCTAATAGCCTCACAAGAGTTCCCCCAGCATGCAGAATTGCTTTTAACATGCACTCTGTTTTCTACTGTTGTGCTGGAAATTGCGGCTCCGATCATCACTCGCCGAATACTGCGCCATGTTGGTGAAACTTCTCTGAGCAATTCTTAGTTACACGTTCAACCCTGTGAGAAGG
>JBPCXR010000099.1:0-5725 GCA_051027215.1 Pseudomonadales bacterium
CCTCAGGGTACACCAAAAAATCAATTCTCGTGGCTGCTCTTGTCCACGCCTGGCAATTCCTGCCGACAACCGTGGTATACCTTTGATCAGCGGTCAAGGCCCATGTGGAGGGCCAGGGTGATCAAGATACCTTCAAAGAGCCCGAAAAACCGCGCTTCAAAATGGCTCCGCCTGCTGGGCTCGAACCAGCGACAAGCTGATTAACAGTCAGCTGCTCTACCAACTGAGCTAAGGCGGAATAATCGGGTGACCTGACCGGCTCAGTACCTGATCAGATCGAAGGCCAGCTAGTGTAAAGCCGGCTTGCCATATTGCAACCCCAGCGCTGGCAGCCCGCGTCGCCTCTCCCCATCCTCCCTATCCACCCGATCCCCCAGCCGAATCCCCACCAACGTCTAGACTTTTGAATATGTCTGGCAGTTCGCTCATACCTTTTAATACACCCGCGGTGGTGTATTACCGCTGGCTCGCTATAGCCGGGGTCTTCTCCCTGGCAGCGGCAGCCTGGGTGTTTGGACTGCGCTCGCCGGAGCCGGACGTGGTCGCCCATAGCCGAATGCTCTGCCAAGCCGTCTTAGTCGCGTTCATAATATCAAGCTTTTTGTCCAAGACCGTTCAGCAAACCCCAGAGAAATTCGCTTTTTTCGGCGATTTGATTCTCGTTGGTCATATTTGCGTCGCCCTCTATGCATCTCAGCTAGGGCTCGAAATAAGTGTTGCCGCGTTCTTAGTTATGAGCTTGGTGCCACTGACTCTGTTCGAGATTCCGCTGGTCGCCGGCTTCGTTGCCGTCAGCGCGGCTGCGCTGATAGGCACCGCTATCGCGGTACCCGAACCGAAGATCAGCCCGGTGGCTTTCAGTTTTCTCATCGGTTTGTACAGCCTGTTCACCGTCGGCTTGATCTGCACAACGCTACTGTCCAGGCGCCGCAGCCAACAGATTGAATCGATCAACGCTGCACTTTTCGATCAATCCATGGACGGTCTCATCTACGGCTACACCCACAACGCCAAAGTCATCGCCTCCAATCCCAAAGCCCGCGCTTTGTTCGGCTGTGACGATCCCCAGCGCATTGGCGACCTAGCACGGGAAGCCTTCGCACAAATGCAAGATGGCGATCTGCAGGCGGCTACTCGAGCGGCGTTGTCAGAGGACGGCTGGCGCGGCACGCTGCCCATTCGAACAGACGCCGGCGAACCCTTCTGGGCTGATGTTAGCTTTGCTCGTATGCATTTACCCGGCGACGACCTAACCATGGTGCAAGTGGCCGATGCGACCGAGCGCGTGCAGGACCAGGCACGATTACAAGAAACCCAACTGCTCCTGGATCGATCGCAGTCGATGGCTCGGGTTGGCGGTTGGCAATGTGATGTACGCAGCAAAAAGTGGTCCTTCACCAGTTCCGCGCGCCACATATTGCGCATGCCCGAAGAACTCGATCACCTCTACCGCCACCTGCTGCTAGAAAAAGGCGAGGCTCGGGGCAAAGTTATGGAGGCGTTTCGCTACTTAACGACAATCGGCGAGCCCATTGATTTAGAGATCAGGGTCAAAACATTCCAAGGCAAACCGCTGCTGATACGCGTATTGGGTGAAGCCATCATGCACAACGGTGTGGTCACCAAGGTCATGGGCGTGTTCACCGACATCACCAAGCACCAGGAACGCGAACAGGAATTGCGACTCGCAAAAGAAGCGGCAGAAGACGCTGCCAAAGCCCGCAGCCAGTTCCTGGCGAACATGAGCCACGAGATTCGCACGCCTATGAATGGGGTGATTGGCATGGCCTCGTTACTGATGGAGTCCGATCTCGCTCCCGAACACAAGCGCTTGGTGAGCACCATCAACGGTTCCGGCGAAGCGCTGCTCACCATCATCAATGAGATATTGGACTTCTCGAAAATCGATGCCGGCGAACTGCACCTAGAGTCAGCAACCTTCGAACCTATCCAGTTATTCGCGCAAACCACCGACCTGTTTACGCCCATGGCGCAGAAGAAAGAACTCTCTTTCGAGTATGTGGATGAGACCGCAGCAGAACATCGCTGCGCCCTGCTCGGGGACGAAGGCCGCCTGCGGCAGATTCTCAACAACCTGCTGTCGAATGCCATCAAGTTTACCGAGGAAGGTACGGTCAAGCTTTCTTCGTCAGTCGTACCTTTAGACCCTGATCAACCAGAACAAGGCGTATGGCTGAAAGTCCAGGTTACCGACAGCGGCATCGGCATCGATCCTGCGCGGATTCAAACGTTGTTCGAACCCTTCTCTCAGGCTGATTCCTCCATCACCCGTCGTTACGGCGGTACGGGTTTAGGGCTTTCGATCTGCAAGCAGTTGGCGGTGCTCATGAACGGTTCGCTTACCGCCACCAGCCAACCCGGCAAAGGTTCCTGCTTTACCTTACGGGTACCGCTGCATCTCGATCGTTCAGAGGGAACCGAACAAACGCCCCCACAGGCAAGCGAGATAACGCAGTTCAGCGAGCACGTATTGCTGGTGGAAGACAACGCGGTTAATCAGACCGTGGCGTTAAAGATGCTGCAAAAGCTCGGCATCGAAGCCGACCTGGCAGAAAACGGCCGCCATGCCATCGAGATGCTGCAGCAGAAAGACTACGCCGTGGTGTTTATGGACATGCAGATGCCGGAAGTCGATGGCGTGGAAGCGACGCGCTTGATTCGCATCATGGATGAGCTGCCGCAACCCCACATCATCGCCATGACCGCAAATGCCTTGGAAGAGGATCGTCAGCAGTGCCTGGAAGCCGGCATGAACGATTTCATCGCCAAACCGATTCGCCTGGAGGATGTGCGTCGCGCCCTATCGGCGCTGCAGCCGCCCAGGCAAACTCAGCGCGCCAGCTAAGGGGCTTTCGAGAACACTCGGCGTACGTCCACGTCTTGCTGACCCGCTTCGATCTCTAGATGTACCGTGAGGCTCTGACCGTTGGTAGACAAGGTCATGGTTTCTACCGCGTCGGCGTCTTTGGCTTTGGAGCGCACCACCAGCTGGCCTTCATCGTCCCATCCCGTGGTCACGGTCCACAGGCCACGGGTACGCTCCCCCCAAGAGATGTCGCGATAGGCGCCCCTATCGTATTCGATGCCCATGGAATCGGCGTTTTGTTCGATCACCATGCGTCTGGCTACCAGCACAGGAAAATCGTGGGCCACGAAAGCCAGGCCACCGCCGGGCTTACGCCGCTCGCGGGAGCGACTCGCGCCGGGTATGGGCGGCGGCAGGGTTTCCAGCTGACGTTGGCCCGGGGGTGCATCGCTTAAGTCTGCTTGCAAAAGCCAGGTGCCGGATAGATCGAACTGCTGTGGTGGTGCTGGTGCCAGCGGCTTACTACCACAACCTAAAAGACACAGCATTAGCAGGGCAGCGCTGCCGAGGCGGCGCATGCCCAAGGTATCGCAAGGGCTGGTTTCAGGCGCTGGCTTTAATCTGTACAGGATTGGTAATGCTGTCGAAAACTTCAAAAGCGTTGCAGTGTTTTAGCTTCGGTTCCTGGCGCACCAGGTCGAAGTAAAAGTCGATCATGGTTTGGTTGGCCACGGGCTTGCCGACGCGGTAGCGCTGCCAATGAGCGAGCAAGGTGAGCTCTTCCTTGACTGTCACAGTCTGTCCCCACGGAATGTGAAAGCGAGCGGCCCAGCTTACCGGGCAGCCTGCGGATTGGCTACTAGACTTCTAGGATGATGCCTTGGCGATGGACACTGCTGGCTTGTGCGCTCGGCCTGGGGCTGGGGTTTAAGGTGGTGCCGTGGCTCGGGTCAACGCCCGAGCAACCAGCCACGGGACCTGCCTTGACCGCCTCTACTGCCCAGACGGTCGGGTTCATGCAGCCCGCTCCGCCACCCCCCGAAGCAGATCTGGCGATTCTCGATCAGCGGGTAGATTCCGGCACGCTCGCCGATTGGCCAATTCAAGATTCAGACACCACACCCCTGGCTTTCCCCCTAGATCAGCAAAAGCTTGATCGGCTACTGGCCCGGGGCACCTTGACCCTGACACACCCCCAAGGCGGCTCGATGCAGCTGCAACTTATCGCTATGGAGCAGCAGGGGCGGCTGCAATTACTGCGCTTGCAGATCGCCGGAATACCGGGCCAGGTGACTCGCAGCGCTAACGGCTTCTTTGGCACGCTGGCAACCGATCGAGGGGTCTATTCAATTGAGAATCATGGGCTTACGACCCACATCGTCAACCAACAACAACTCGACCAGCGCACGCTGCCGGGTTTCTCCGATGCTCGCACCGCGCCATCGAGCTAGTTTCGTTCGCCTCGCGGGGCTCGCGGGGTTGCTCTGCTCTGCGCTCGTCGGTTGCGGTGGTGGCGGCGGCGGTAGCAGTGAGCCCACGGCAGAAAACGCGACGAACAGCAGCACCCCGCAATCGGTAACCCCAGCAGCAAACCCTGGCCCAGCGCAAAGTCTGCCCGAGTCCACAGTCATACGCGTACTGGCGCTGTACACCGCGGGTATTGAAACTCGCTATCCCGATCCGACCTTGCGCATACAACACGTGTTCAACGTCGCCAACGACATTGTGCTCAGCAGTGCCCTTGATCTGAGCTTTGAGCTCGCCCACCTGGAACCGGTCACCTATCCCGACGGCGGTGATCTGGAGCAGGTACTGGACGACCTCACCTATGCCCAGCACCCTGCTTTGAACACCGTTGCCCAGCTGCGCGACAGCCATGCAGCGGATCTGGTGACATTGTTTCGGCCCTATACCAACGATGGTCGTTGCGGCATTGCTTGGGTCACCGGGGTTGGCACGCCGGGAGATTTTTCTGGGCAAGCGGCGTTTGGCTATTCGGTGATCGGGGCCAACTGCAGCGATTACACCCTGATGCATGAACTCGGCCACAACCTGGGGCTGGCGCACTCGCGGCGGGAAGACCCCGGCGGCGGCAGTTTGCCCCACGGTGTGGGTTACGGCGTGGATGGCGAGTTTGCGACCGTGATGGCTTCGCCGCTGCGGTTTTCCGCACCGCGGCTGCCGCGCCTGTCTAACCCGCTGCAGCAATGTGCAGAGCTGGCTTGCGGCATACCCGCCAGCAACGACGCCGAAGGCGCCGATGCCACCGCAGCCATCAACGCCAGCAAAGATCAGATCGCCAGCTTCCGCTAGCGCTCGCGCTACGCGGGAATCACCGGTTTGAAGTCCACCACTTCGGCCATGGCGCGCAGATCGCCCAACTGGGATGCCAAATCTGAGCCTTCCACCAAACCTTCGATGAATTTTTGAATCGCATCGTAATCGTATGCGTCGCACGCTTGTTCTAACGTGTTGAGCGCGCCGCGCAGTTCTGACCATTGCAAGTAGGATTCTTCTGCGCGCATGATCTTGCGATGATCCGTGCCACTGACGGCGTCACCCACGAGTAGCTCCTCGAACAACTTCTCGCCGGGTTGCAAGCCGCTGATCTGAATCTCGATATCGCCATTGGGGTTTTCGCCATCGCGAATGCTGTAGCCCTTCAGGCGAATCACCCGCTTGGCCAGATCCAAAATGCGTACCGGCTGCCCCATGTCGAGCAGGAACACGTCGCCACCGGTGGCCATGCTGGCTGCTTGCAGCACCAGCTGCGCGGCTTCTGGAATGGTCATGAAGTAACGGGTCACTTCGGAGTGGGTGACCGTCACCGGGCCGCCCTTCTCGATCTGTTCGAGAAACAGCGGTACCACGCTACCAGAGGAGCCGAGCACGTTGCCG